>NZ_VILA01000016.1:133127-354243 GCF_009712025.1 Dolichospermum sp. UHCC 0406 | reverse complement strand
AAGTAATGCTACTTTGGTACTCAAATAATCTACAGGGGTTAGGAACTAGCCTCTCAGACGTGGATGATTCTAGCTCTACTTCAAACACCAGCAAACGCAAGAATGCTGGAAGTATGAAGCAACTGGGTCGTGCGAAGCGTCAAAAATCTCAGGCTCCGCTAGGGGATGTAGAAACCCCTGGCTCAAACGAAGTTAGCCAGGGGTAGTTCATCTGCCAGACTCAATTATTAACAGGTGACAGGGGACAAGGTGAGAGTCTTTAAGATAACTGATTATCATGGGGAATTTTTGATTTTTCCCAGGATCGCCCAACTCCATGTAAAATACATATTCCGGTCTGTATTTCCTGAATATCATGGGCAGCACTTTTGGTCATCTTTTCCGTATTACTACTTTTGGCGAATCTCACGGCGGCGGTGTGGGAGTTATTATTGATGGTTGTCCCCCACAACTGGAAATTTCTGCCGAAGAAATTCAATTTGAGTTAGATAGAAGACGACCAGGACAAAGTAAAATTACGACTCCTCGCAAAGAAGCGGACACCTGTGAGATTTTATCTGGGGTGTTTGAGGGGAAAACTCTGGGAACACCAATTGCCATTTTAGTCAGAAATAAAAATACTCGTCCCCAAGATTATGATGAAATGGCGCAAAAATATCGCCCTTCTCATGCGGATGCTACTTATGATGCTAAATATGGATTCAGAAATTGGCAAGGTGGTGGTAGGTCGTCGGCGCGTGAGACAATAGGTAGAGTAGCCGCAGGGGCGATCGCTAAAAAGATTTTACATCAAGTGGCAAATGTGGAAGTTATTGCTTATGTCAAGCGAATTAAGGATTTAGAAGGTGTTGTTGATCCGAATACCGTCAGTTTAGCAGATGTCGAAAGCAATATTGTCCGTTGTCCAGATGGCGAAACTGCTAATACCATGATTTCATTAATTGAACAAACCGGTCGAGATGGTAATTCCATCGGTGGTGTGGTTGAATGTGTGGTGCGGAATGTTCCCAAGGGTTTAGGCGAACCTGTTTTTGATAAATTAGAAGCAGATTTAGCAAAAGCGGTAATGTCATTACCAGCAAGTAAAGGTTTTGAAATCGGTTCTGGTTTTGACGGAACTTTGTTAACAGGTTTTGAACATAACGACGAATTTTATATTGATGAAAGTGGCGAAATTAGAACAGTAACTAACCGTTCGGGCGGAATTCAAGGGGGAATTTCCAACGGTGAAAATATTATTATCCGAGTGGCTTTTAAGCCGACGGCTACTATTAGAAAGGAACAAAAAACCGTAACTAAGGAAGGTGAAGAAACTCTTTTATCTGGGAAGGGAAGACATGATCCTTGTGTTTTACCCCGCGCTGTGCCAATGGTTGATGCTATGGTGGCTTTGGTTTTATGTGATCATTTATTAAGGCATTATGGGCAGTGTAAGGTGTTGTAGGCAGTGAGAATTTTATGGGGTGTTTATCTGGAATCCTCCTATTTAATGGCAAAATATTCTTTTTTCCAAAATCTTTTTTTGTCTCACGCAAAGTCGCAAAGAGGAATGCAAGGAGGAGAAATAGGTGGTTGCCATAGAATATTTTTTATTTGCAATTACAAGCCACTGCAAAACGTTTAATTCCGGCTAAATCAGCATGAATGGAAATATTGATATAATTACCATTATTTTCCAACAATTCCCGCACCATTTCTGCCTGTCCTGCCATCATTTCAATTAACCACAGCCCACCAGGACGCAAATAATTAGGGGAAATATCAATTAAATGACGAATATAGTCTAAACCATCTGCACCACCATCTAAGGCTAAATGAGGTTCATGGTTGACTACTTCTGGTTGTAAGGTCAGTACGGTATTACTGGGGATATAGGGCGGATTTGATATCATGCCGCTAAACTGACCTTTGAGGGATTCTAGGGGTTGCCACCAAGAACCTTGATAAAATTGAATCCGTTCCCGAAAACCTAAATCTTCAGCGTTGGTTTGAGCAATGGCTAAAGCGGCTGGACTGATATCTACAGCATGAATAGTGGCGGTTGTGAATGCTTCAGCTAATCCTAGGGCGATCGCCCCACTACCCGTTCCCAGGTCCACCCATTGACCTGCTTTGGCTTCACCGTTAGCAGCAGTTACGGCCAAATCAATCAATATTTCTGTTTCTGGTCTGGGAATTAAGACCGCAGGGGAAACTGTGAGTTGAAACTTCCGCCAAGCTGTCGTCCCTGCAATATACTGAACCGGTAAACGGTCATCTAATCGCCTTTGCCACAATTGCTCTAATTCTGTTAAGGACAATTTTATGGGGATTTGCTGCCATGTTTTGAAAGACTCCAAACGCAGTGCCAAGCGGTCTAAATTAGCTATTGTTAATAATAGCCAATCTACCTCCATTGGGGATATGTCCGAGGCTATAGCTGTTTGAATTGCGGTTTTTCGCCATTGCCAAAGTTCTAATCCAGAAACTACCTGTAGCTGTTGTTCTACCATACGTAAACTTTACTTTTGCGAAGGTTTATTATTCGGTAGAGTCTTTATATATTCCCTTGACATCATATATTCCCTTGACTCCGGAGATGGAACTAACAAAACTTGTTTTAACCAGTCATCATTTTTACTTTGTAAAGTTTTAATTACTTCATCTACAGCTATAACTTGAATGTCCGCTGTCCGATATTTCGGCTTCACTTGGGTTAATAAACCTTGTGCATCTTGTTTACTTAAAAATAGAGGAATGAGTTGCTGTTTTTCGGCTGCGGTTTGAATTGGCACATAACCCTTATCAGCACCAAATCTTACTGCAAATACAGGTAAACCCGAAAATTTATCTACCTTTTGACCACTTTGCCGCAGCAAGTCTAAGGCTCCCTGAATATCTCGATCTACAGGTTTAAAATCAAATATAAGGCGATTAGGCTGATTTTTGGTTTCTCGAATTTGCTGATAAATACTTCCCAGCGGTACTGCTGTTACTTGCAGAGTTTTCACAACTTCATCTAGTTTGGGATTTTTGTCCTTGACCTGTTGTAACTTCTTAATAAACTCTTGAGCCTCTTGACGACTCATATAAACTCTTGTCAACGAATCCCCATCTTTTTGACCATTTTGATTATTAGATAGGGAACGGCTTAAAGGTATACCTTTACCATTAGTAACTAAATAGACAGGCACTCCGTCTAATTTAGCCTTTATTTCTTGTTCTGGTAATGCCAATGCTGGGATATGAGGGACAAGTACCACCCCCAAAAATGTACTGCCAGCCAAACCCAATGTTAAGCTCCAACGAACTAATAATTTCATGATCACTCCTCCCGTCAATAATTTTATTAATGCCAGCAACTAGACAAATTGTGAGATTTATGCACCAATAACCAGTTTCAGTTATATCAATACCTTGTCCAAATCGAAAAAAGTCTTGATTTGTAGGTTGGGTTGACGTATGTTACCCAACATGAGCGTCGGGTTGTGATGATATTATCATCTCTAGAAACTGAATATACGCACTAAAGTTAGTTTATTTTTATTTTTACTTTGCTACTCATTTCCATGATCCCACCCAAAAGCCTGAAAACCCTATTATATGTCTTCTCTAGGAAGAAAGAAGATCCTGATGTTTTGCCATTGAGTCCTCCATTTAGAGATGCTCTAATTGTATCTAACGTTCCCAAAAGGTCAGTTGTCAGGAGGAAAAAAAGAAAAAGTAAAATCCCCCCTGCCCCCTGCTCCTCTGCCCTATACTTGACTATGTAAAAGGTAACTATATGGTTCTTCTAGGGATTGCACGGTACTAGATTTAATGGCATCTAAATAACGTAGTAATAACTGGACTTGTTGTAAATTGGGACGATAGGAGAGATTGCCTTGTTTTTCAAATAGTGGTGGAGAGTTTATGCCTGCTTTGAGGGAATCAATTGCTTTGTAGTCGAGATTTTCCTGGGAGTGATGGGTCAGCCAAAGGTAATCTGAAGCCGCAGGAATTAAGCCTGGTGGTAGTTCACCTTCCAAGAAAGCCAATAACCGCTGTTGACAGATACGGGTATTGATACCACGACTTTCAAATAATTGCAAGACTTCACCAAAGGTTAAAGAACGGTTGGGCAATAGTTTTAGCAATTCAGAGAATAGGAAATAATCTGTGTATTGTTGTTTAGGTATGTCTAAAACTTGGGGATGCAACGGTAACATAGTTAAACCTAATGCAACTCGACTGCAATTAGGAGCGCCGTTTTCACCAAGGTATAAGTCCTGAATAATTTTGGCATTAGGCAATTTTTGCCGTAACCAACGGTTAATAGTGCCGACGGAAGCCACACCACCGCTGAGGACAGCTTGATTAATAGCTTCGGTGGGAATACCACGGGCTACTAATAATTTGTTAAGCTCTCGATTGAGACGACGGACAAAGGGAACAAAGACTTGACTTTCCAAATCTCGGCGCTGTAATACCCAACGTTGGTCGGCGAATTCTAGGGTAAAGGTTTCTTGGTGCTGTAAAATTAACTTTAATGCCAATGCTGCATCTAATAAGGCTTGTCCCAGGAGAGAACTTTCTAGACGTTGCTGGAGACGAATCCGTGCTTGTGTATCTGGTTCTCCAACTTTGGGTAGTACCAGTCCTTCTAAACCCAAATTAGAGAATTGCATTTGGTCTAAACCGGGAATTGAGGGTTGCCAATGCCAAGGATTAGCATTCGCTTCTTCATGATGAAATTGCCCAGGTTGGCGAAGTTGGCGGGATTTTGGTGGTAATAGTAACTGACAAATAATATCCTGTTCAATGCCTTTGCCAGAGTAGGCAAAATTGTGGAGCATGAAGTTTTTATGTACCAATTCTTCCAGATTTGCTGGTATATCTACCAAGGTCATTTCTACTAGGGTTGCCCCAATATTAATTGCTAAAGTGTTACCTACCAGGAGATAATTGCTAGTTTTTAAAGCCCGTAAACCCTGCTTTTCGCTGATTTGGATAGATTGACCATTGGCACTGTCTAATTCTGGCAGTAAACTGGCGATCGCTTCTTCCACAAAAAAGACTTGTTGAGGATGAGAGATAAGTTCGCTAGTCACAATCGCTTCTCGAACATTAAAGCGATATTGTTCTGTCCAACTGGAAGGACAAGTACAGATGACACCAGCGATATTCTTAATTACCTTGGAAAAAGTTGGTATATTCATTCCCACAGCATTAGCAATTAAAGCTGGTGTGGTACTAGTTTGACTAGCTCTGAGAGTTGATAGTAGCTTAGAGAGCGATCGCACTACCCAAATCAATGGACCTGCGGAAAACTCATTTAATTGCAGCATTGGTTCCCATTTTTGTCGTTCTTGCTGGTAGGGAACTGCTATTTGTAAATAAGGCTTTAACTGTGCTGAATAAAGATGAGGGGAAGATTCTGATTGTCCATTTTTCACCTGATGAGAAGTTGAATTTGTCGGTAAATAAACTTCTGCTGGTAACCGGAATGATTGCTGAAAAGAAGCATCACCACTTTGATTTTCTGCTGACCAATAAATTGGATAAACTACCAATTTAGAGTGATTTAATAAAGCCGCAGAAATTCCTGTCGTGCCAATATCAATTCCTAAATACCAAGTCGTATTTAAATTATCCTCTGGGACAAGATGATTATTTTCATCATTGGGAATTGAGGGTTGAGGACTGGTAATTGGAGTTTGCTCACTGGTAATTAAAGCTTGAGAAAAATCTTCTTTTTCTGCTTCTATATATGTCTGAGTTGTCAAACTTAAATCTACTTCCTGACAGTTATCTAAAGCTACATCCTGATTTTCCGGTTCTATGTGGGAATTATCTGATTGATTGATAACTGTTATTGGTACTTGTTCATGAGTCGTATCTACTAACAAATCAGTCAGAACTGTAATTGTATCCACAGAATTTGGTTCTGCTAACGTAGTGCTGTCAGCTAGACTAGAAACTATCGAACTGTTAATTTCTAATGCTGATAAATCATGATTAACCACTTCAGAAGCAATGGATAAACTTTCATCTTCCTTCAGCAAAATATCAGGAGAAAATGAGAAACTTAGCGGTGAAGAAATTTCAGTATTAAAGAAACTGGCATAAAGTTCAGCTACTTCATCAGTATTTGTTAATTGTAAATCTTTTGCAGATTGTGTTGGCTCTTGTAACAACTCTGTATCCAGATCAATTGGCAATATTTCCGCAGCAGGAAGTTCTACAAGTACATCTTCTGAAGGTGTTAATTGTTCAACAACCGTGGACTCAGCTAATAATGGTGATGCCGCAGTCGGAAGTTCTGTAGATACATTTTCTGAAGGTGTTAATTGTTCAACAACAGAGGACTCAGTTAATAATGGTGATGCCGAAACTATTTCAGTGTTGACATCAGAAATAGAAGACTCATTAATCAAGACTTGTTGTTGTAAATATTGAGTCAAATTATTGAGAAACTTCGCCATCAATTGTTCACCTTGCATCCCCTCATTGTGCATTTTAGCTAATGCTTGGGATAAGGATTGATAATAGGCGTTAATATTCCGTTCTAGGGCTTCAAAAATAGTATTAACAGTTCCATCTAGAGACAGTAAGTGTTGATCTAAATTCCGAGCCAAATTTGCCAACTGTTCTACCCGTTCTGCTGATTCTAAAATAGGTTGAATGGCAGAAGTAATTGCTTCTAAATTCTGTAAATCAGGGTTAATTATTACCGCAGAATTTGATTTTAGATGTGGCACTAAACGACCCATGAGGACTTCTAAAAATTCAGAAATCATTTCGTCTTGGTTCGCTAACTGCTGACTTAATGAATGGTTTTGCAGTCGCTTTTGCTCTAGTTGCCTAATTTCCTGAATCAAATCGGCTCTTTCTGCTAACAGCCTGGATAATTCCGCTTGTAAAGGCTGAATTAAGACCATCAATTCTTGTTTGATTTGTCCTGTTTCAATACTACTAAGCTCTGGTTGATGCGAACCAGACTCAAATACAGATGGAACATTAACCTCTTGGTTAAATTGTGTCAAGAGAGATGAAAATTTTGGTGTGGGAAGTGGGTTTGTAGTTTCCGGTAGGACATCATCTTTTGATACTTCCTCCTCACTCAGTCGCACCAAGAAGTTATGCACTCGTTGTAAAACGTCTTTTTCCTGTTGTCCTTGGTTAGACAGGAACTTAGAAATGCCTTTAGCTGTGTGAGACAGTAAGTGATCAATATCTGCAATTAGTTGGTGAATTTCATCAATATGGGAAGTCACGTTAAATTACCTTAGTTAAAAATGTACAAAATTTTAGAAGATTCAGGTTTAGGTAGTTTTTAAGCGCAGAGCGCAGTCTACGCGATTGCGTGGTGTTATTCATGCACTCTCGTGAGGGATACAGGAAAATCAAATAATACTTCTAAGTAGGTTGGCGTTAAAAATTGTCGTTATGACAAGGGAACAGGGAACTCTTAACTGGGAACAGGGAACTTAAACATGAGTTTTTCCTGTTCCCTCTGAAATTTTTATAACATAGTTGGTGTAATCTCAGACAATCTCTATTAAAGGTGGTTGTAATTTAATGGGTTGCGACAAGTTAACAGAAAATTGCAGTTACGGGAATCAGATAGTCAGTCACGGGTGGCGGATACGTTGCTATTTTTGGCAGAGGGGCAAAGCAAACAAGAGAATACAGGCACGGAAATTCCTAATTTACCCCACCGCGAGTTAAGTAGTTTAAGCGGATTGGCACGGGAAACTGTGACAAGAGTGCTGAGAAAATTAGAAAAAAAGGGTTTGATTGTGAGAGATTATACTCAAAACGGCTTGATTGTTTGATTCTAAACGTAGGGGTTTAGCACTGCTAAACCCCTACACATCTGGGTTCTTTGTCATTTGGCAAAAGTTTAAATCTCACCCGTGTTTAGTATAAGATAGAATTCATATTCCCGATTGGTCAGCTTTGGAAAAAACCATCGTTTAATTTAGTTGCCTGCATGAGTATTGTTGATTTGCTCCCAGAAGAACCAGAGAAAGATTCATCTCCTGAATCTCTTCCCCAAATTCAATTACAGTACCAACCTCTTAAAGTTGAGAGTACCTTGAGGATGGTGGAAACGGCTTTTTTAGCAAGTACGGCGAGTTTAATTTGGTTTATTAATTTTTATTTTCCTTTGGGTCCTGTATTGCGGGTATTTTTTCCTATCCCTATTGCTTTGGTTTATTTACGTTGGGGTAAACGGGCAGCTTGGATGGCAGCAGTGACTTCTGGGTTGCTGTTGTCTGTGTTGATGGGTCCATTCCGCAGTTTGTTATTTGTCATGCCTTTTGGCTTGATGGGTGTGCTATTGGGGGTGACTTGGTATCGTCGTGTCCCCTGGATTGTTTCGATGACTTTAGGGACGTTATTGGGGACTATGGGGGTGTTTTTTCGGCTGTGGTTTTTGTCTGTGCTATCGGGGGAAGATTTGTGGGTTTATGTGATTAACCAAGTGACAGAAATTATTGAATGGATTTTTTTAAAGTTGGAATTGTTAATGACTCCCAATTTATTATTAATTCAATTAGGAGCGATCGCTTTCATTGTTCTTAATAATTTTATTTACTTGTTTATAGTCCATCTTACTGCTTTGTTACTTTTGGATCGCTTAGGAAATCCCATTCCCCGTCCACCTCATTGGTTGCAAGTGTTGATGGATTATGAGTAGTCCTAACTATGATTTTTTTGATTAATTTGATGAAGATGATTAATTGTAAAAGTCATAACTATGATTTTTTTGATTAATTTGATAAAGATGATTAATTAATCAGGAAAATCAGAAAAATCAGAAAAATCACAGTTTAGATATGATTAATATTTACACACAAGTTCCCCAGGGCAAAGCATGGCTTCATCGTTATCGGGGTAAATTACCGATATTTGCCTGTATTTTGGGATTTACAGAAACGGGTTTAATTCCTGGTATTTCTGCCGCTGGGTTGACTCCACAGGATCGCCAATATACAGCTTGTGCTGATGGAGAATTTCTCTATTACGGTGCTGAACATCAACCCAAGTACCCTCTCCCTCCTTTGACTTCCGGGGCTTCTCCTGTGCTGATTTCGCGGGCGGTGGTGGCTAATTTAAATATCCCTGTGTACTTGTTTAATGCGGGATTACCCCATACTCCACCTGTACCATTAATTGATTTGGGTGGTGCGCCGGCGAAGTGTTTAAGTCAGGGTGCAGCTATGGATATAGATACTGTCAAACATTTATTAGCACAAGGATTGCGTTGGGGTGATCAATTAAGTTCTGAATTAAGTTCTCATGGGTATTTAATTCTCAGCGAGTGCGTTGTCGGTGGCACAACAACAGCCTTGGCAATTTTAACTGGTTTGGGCATTGATGCTGTTGGTAAAGTTAATAGTAGCCATCCTGTGTGTAATCACGGACAGAAATGGGATTTGGTGCAAGCGGGATTGGCAAAAATGCCCCCGTCAGTTGATCCTTTAGAACTGGTGGCCGCAGTAGGTGATCCTATGCAGGTGGTAGTAGCAGGAATGGCGATCGCCGCGAGTCGGAGTTGTGGGGTATTATTGGGTGGAGGTACACAAATGTTAGCAGTTTATGCTTTAATTCAAGCGATCGCTTACACATATTCTTTATCTTGGCAACCCGCAGAAATTGTCATCGGCACAACCCGTTGGGTAGCAGAAGATCCCACAGGTGCAACAGTTGATTTAGCCCAAAGTTTACACAAAAATAGCATCCCTCCCTTGTTAGCTACACAATTGAGTTTTGCTAATTCTCGATATCCTCAACTTCAAGCTTATGAACGGGGTTTTGTCAAAGAAGGTATTGGTGCTGGTGCGGCTTGTATCGCTGCCTCTTTAAGTCAAAATTGGCAACAAAATCAATTATTAGCAGCTATTGAAGCCCAACTTGAAGAAATTAGCCGCAATTAATAAGCTCTCTGTCTGAGTAACTGTTCTTCCAAAGCAGCAATCCGATGATATGCAGCGGTTAACTGAGCTGTTAGCCGTTGAATTTGGATTTCTGGTGTTATTTGTTTATCTGTCGTCTGATAATTCATTTCTACAATACCATCTGACAAAATATCTTTATGCTTCAATTCTTTTAACTCAGGCACTGGCTGTTTCTTTTCTAGATAATGTTCTATGACTGGTAACTTATCTAAAGATGAATCTGACAAAGCTTGAGATAGCCGCATATCAAGCCTTTCAATCACTTCATAGATAGCATCAACTTTCTGGCTCAATGTGAGAATTTGTTTTTCTAAAGATTCCATTTAATACCTGCACCAAAAAATATTGTCTCTATGTTATTCACTTTACTGAGGATCTTCGATATACTTATGGATTATTTAACTTTTCATCTTGTTTCAATACCTTAGCCATTTTTTGCAGGTTGGGTTAAGTGACAGCGCAACCCAGCGCTCATGTTGGATTTCATGCTGATTGCTTGGCGTTCACGCAGTGTCCCGCAGGGATACGTTTACGTTCCACAACCCAACCTTGTATCTTAGAGGTATGTTAGAAGAAGTGGTAGATGATCCAGCAAAATTTTTACTGGCGGGTCATCGAGGTGGCGGTAAAACTACTGAACTGCGACGATTAGAACAAAAATTAGGAAATACACATACTGTTATTTGGATAGATACCCAAACAGCCCTAGATAGATATAACATTGGCTATGCTGAAGTTGTAGGTTTTGATTGGTTTGCAAATTGCACAGCAAGCTATTAAAGCAAAAACAGCCTGATAATCAAGTTATTGCTCATCAGTTTTTAACTCAGAGTTTGCAAATCTATCAAGATTTAGATTTACAGAAACAAGCTGGAGAGATAAGCATGATATTGGGTAATGTATAATTCATTACTTATGATTATCAATAGACATCTGGTGAGAATTAAACGTGCGTGGTTTGAAACCCTTGTAGAGATGTTCCATGGAACGTCTCTACAGTTCCCAAAACACAGATACCCCCAGTTCATTTTGTTGTGAACCAGAGGTATCTCATAATTGGTAGACTATAAATCTTTCGGTATACTGAAGTTGAAACCAATATACACTCTTTATTCCCATTTGCATAGTTCTGTAATAACAATTTATTTAAGTTTTGTATACTTTTAATTATTTCTTTATATTTAAGATTAATTAAGCCAGCAAATATCCTGTTTTTCTTCCCTTGCACTAGCAGCATTTTGGTGATAAATACCGCCTAAATCAGCTAATTCGGCACTTAATGATCGGAAATTAAGTTATTCTGAAGCTTATTTGCAAAAAATATGGAAACATTGAATATGGAACGCACTATTTCATTTTTAGGCATTTGTGTTTTCATCAGTATATGCTACGTCCTGTCCGTGAGTCGTCAAGCTGTGCGTTGGCGGACAGTCGCCTGGGGATTGGGGTTAGAATTTATTTTGGCTATAGTCATTCTCAAGACCCCTTGGGGTTTGAACTTATTTAAATCCTTGGGAAATATCGTTGGTAACTTTTTAGCTTTTTCTGATGTTGGTGCAAAATTCGTCTTTGGTGAAAACTTCAAAGATCATCTGTTTGCTTTTGAAATTCTCCCCACAATTATCTTTTTCTCATCATTTATCAGTATTCTTTATTACTATGGCATTTTGCAAAGAGTTGTCAATGCCCTAGCATGGTTGATGATGAAAACCATGAAAACATCAGGTTCTGAATCTTTGTCCTGTGCGGGAAATATCTTCTTGGGACCAACAGAAGCAGCACTCATGGTCAAACCTTACCTAGCAAACATGACAAAATCTGAATTGCACGCCGTCATGACTGGTGGTTTTGCTACCATTGCCGGGGGTGTACTAGGTGCTTATTTGTCCTTTGGAATTCCGCCAGAACATTTAATTGCGGCTTTTTTCATGACTTCCCCTGTTTCTCTAATAGTATCTAAAATCATGTATCCAGAAACAGAAGTATCGGAAACTACTGGAACAGTGAATATAGAGATCAAAAGTAATTATGTTAATGTTCTTGATGCTGCGACTTCTGGGGCAATTGATGGCGTAAAATTAGCGGTTAATGTTGGAGTCATAATAATTGCTTTTTTGAGTTTATTAGCCGCTGTCAATGCCAGTTTAAGTTGGTTGGGGAGTTTGGTAAGTTATCCGCAATTGTCCTTAGAATGGATGTTATCTTTTGTTATGTTTCCCGTCGCTTGGTTGATGGGTATACCTTGGGCCGACTGTGGACAAGTTGGGGCATTATTAGGTAAAAAGACGATTCTTAATGAATTTATCGCCTATTTGGATTTAGGAGAAATGATTAAGAAACAAGAAATTTCTCAACGTTCAGCAATTATTGCCACTTACGCTTTGTGTAATTTTGCTAATATTGGCTCAATTGGCATTACTATTGGGGGGATGACAGGAATAGCACCCAACCGCCAACAAGACTTAGCCCGTATGGGTGTAAGAACTATGATTGGTGGATTATTAGCGGGTTTTATCACTGCGGGAATTGCGGGGATTTTGATTTAACAATAATATACAATCGCACCTGGGTTTTTCCCTTCAAACAACTTAAATTAGGCTGAAAATAAACTATGAAATTGGCAGCAATCAATCCTATCAAAACATCAATTAGAGTTATAATTTTAGGCATTTGTTTAGCGAAAGGAAATGTTTTTGCTCAAACATTATCACTTTCCCCTAACTTGATTGGTTTTGATACTCCTGAAGGTGAAACATTATTAATTGCTAGTAAATCAAAAAGTGATTTTTTCCCATTAAGTACACAATTTGTCACCCAAATTAATCAGGCATATTGTGGAGTTGCTAGTATGGTGATGGTGCTAAATAGCTTGAAAATTCCTGCACCAGAAGCACCACAATATAAACCATTTCGAGTATTTACCCAAGATAACTTTTTCAGTAATGAAAAAACTAGAAAAGTCGTAAATTCTGAAGTTGTTGCCCGTCAAGGTATGACTTTAGATCAGTTAGGAGGATTATTGGAAAGTTATGATGTGCAAGTTAAGGTGTATCATGCTGGTGGGATAAATTTAGCAGAGTTTCGCAAGTTAGCAGCAGAGAATGTAAAGCAACCAGGAAATTTTATTATTATTAACTATTTACGTCAGGAAATTGGTCAAGAACGAGGTGGACATATTTCGCCTTTAGCTGCATATAACGAGTTAACAGATAGATTTTTAATTATGGATGTTTCGCGCTATAAATATCCACCTGTTTGGGTGAAAACAGCAGATTTATGGAAGGCAATGAATACTGTTGATTCAACAGCAGCCAAGACGCGGGGGTTTGTATTTGTGAGTAAGAATAATTGATGTTTATCTACAGGGAACAGGGAACAGTTGTTACCAAAACTGTAACGATTGAGGATTTATGAATCTGTGGATGAGATAGTGAACAATTAGTAGATTAGCAACGTCTTTTGCAATAGACACCCGAAAATCTGGAGTAATTGAGGAAATAATTATGAATTCTATCACAACCAATTTTCTGCAACGACGTTATGGGGTAAGTTTGGGCAGACGTTATGTTTTAGCAGCCGCTAGTGTTATGCTATTAGGTGCGTTTGCTTATTCCTCGATAGATAACAGCAATAACGTTTTTACTAGATCTTATCTACCCAATACAGAACTAGGCTTTTTACCAGAAAGTCTAAAGACACGCTCGTTTCCCACTTACCGCGAGGTCTTATGAAACACTCAAGGAATTATTGGTTTCTACTTTTGGAGATGCTTCTGGTGTCATAGGTGTGGCTATATCATCCAGAGAAGAGTCTTCTGGATCAAGACTCAGTGCTGAGGGGCGAATAGCACTGATGATGCTTTTAATAACCACAGCGCAGGGGACAGCCACGATTACTCCTAAAAGTCCGCCAATTCTCGCTCCAGTTAAGACAGAAATTAAAATCCAAACGGGGTTTAAACCCGTAAAACTGCCTAAAATTCGGGGTGCAATCAGATTTTCGAGAATTTGCTGCACGATTACGGCAGCTATTAAGACCCTCACCCCCATAGAAACATCTTGGAGTGAAACCAAAGAAGTTGTCAAAGCGATACCCACAGAACCGCCAAAGGGGATAAGTGCCATGACTCCAATAGTTAACCCAAATAATAGACCAAAGGGAACTTTCAGCCATAAAAAGGTAGGAATCAGCGCGGAAGCCATGCAGGTTGATAAAATTAATTGGGTGATAAAAAAGTTTTGAAAGCTTAAACGGACTGTTTTGGAAAAGGGAGCGCGAAATTTAGAAGGTAGCCATTCTACTAAACTTTGCCAAAGTTCACCGCCATGCTGTAATAAATAAAACGTTAATACCATTGTTAGTAGGAAATCCAACAAACTGGTAACAGTGATCACGGCTAGATTTAGCACCTGTCCAGCTATGGACTGTAATTGTCCTTTGACGCGATCATTGATTTGTGCAGCTAAAGCATCTAAGTTAATGGGTAAACCTACACTTTCTGCCTTGCCATTGAGTATCATTAATTGTGAACGTCCTGAATCAATTAAGTCTGGTAAACGCGCCACCAGTTGTTGGGCTTGAGTCAGGGCGAGAGGAAACAGGGTGACACCTAGAGCTAATAAAATGGATAATGCTAACAAAAATACGAGGATGGCTACTTGCTCTCGTTTTGCTCCGTGATTTTCCATCCAACTTACGGGATAGTTGAGTAAAAATGCTATTACCGAAGCTCCGACTAAAATAACGATCAGGGAGTGAAAATAATTGAAAATTGCGGCAATAGCCCAACCATTGAGAACTAATAATGGTGCAAGTAGCGCGATCGCTAAGTATCTCGCTATAGGTGTCAATGTTTGCCACCAATTGAGTAGCTTACGTGTTTGCATTTTTAGGTAATTACACTATAGAACTAAATTAATTTCTTCTTGACAAAGTATTAATCCCATGGAAGTTGGTCATCGGTAATTTAAATTGTTAGTTGCCCCTACCTAATTAACAACTTAGGTTATTATCTCTAACTTAATGACTATTATTCACCATCTCTAGTTTATGATCACATCAACCACTATGGATAACTTGCCAGCAAAAGATACAGATATCTCAAAAACACAACTTATTTTATATTTGATTCCCATTATCGGCTTTTTTCCCTCGCTGTGGACTCTCTACCAGCGTCAGGGTAGCCGGCAACAAGTTACTGCCAGCCGTTTATCTATTACCTTGGCCTTTATCTGGATGTTAGGTTATTTATTGTTAACTACTGGAGCAGCAACAGATTTTTTGACACTGCGCTTGTTAATTCTCAATAGTTTTCTGACTTCTGGTTACTTTTTAGTCAGTGTTTGCTTGATTTTCCGGGTCATTCAAGGCAAATCTTCCCATTTACCAGGATTTAGCAACTTGGCAGAGCGACTATGGCATAAGTATTAAATAGCAAATCGGAAAATCATAGAAATTATCGCAGCCCGTTACAGATTGCCGGAAGTATAAATTTCAAATCAAAATCTCAAGATTAATAAAAAGGCTTTCACCCCTAACCCCTGGTTTGTGAATTCTGTTGTATATTCGGAGGTTTATTATAGCAAATTTGATGAGAAGTTAGCTATTATAGTCTGATTTGTTGGGGATGTATTGAGTCGGCAAATTTACTTTATTTAAAATCGTAGGTGAGAGGAAGTCTGTGACTAGTCAAAAAACATCAGCAGCACAACAAAGAGCCGCAAAAGCTAAATATAAGGGGAAAGGGCAAAATTCCCGCCCATCAAAATTAGGACGGTGGCTATGGTTTGCGGTGGGTATGGGTGGGATTGCCCTAGTATCTGGACTTGCAGGGGCGTTGTTGGCGGTTTCTTGGGAAAGTACGCCTTTGCAACAAGCTCAACTCAGTCCCCAGGAGGAAGCGGTATTTGATGGGGATAGTATTTCTGGCAATGGGTTACAATTTTCCCAACTAACTCGTCCTGTTAATATCCTGCTAATGGGGATGAGCGTACTGCCTCCAGATGTCCAAAACCCCCCTTCTGACAGCAAAAATCTGAGTTATTTACCCCAAATTAATTCTTTTGACGGTCTTTCTGATGTCATGCTGTTGATCAAATTTGATCCAGAGACAAAAAAAATAGTCATGCTTTCTGTGCCTAGAGATACCCGTGCAGAAATTGAAGGGTATGGAGTGAAAAAAATTAATGCGGCTAATGCAGAGGGTGGACCAGCGTTAACGGCGAAAACCGTTAGTAATCTTTTAGGTGGAGTAGGAATTGATCGCTATATTCGCATTAATGTTTTGGGCGTTAGTAAGCTAATTGAAGCTTTGGGGGGAGTGAATATTTATGTTCCCAAAGATATGAAATATCGGGATGATTCCCAGCATTTATACATTAATTTAAAAGCGGGTCAACAACATCTCAATGGTGAACAGGCATTGCAATTACTCCGCTATCGTCATGATGAACTGGGAGATATTGGTCGAATTCAGCGCCAGCAAATGGTGTTGCGGTCCTTAATTGAACAGACTCTGAACCCGACAACCATCACGAAATTACCAGACATTCTCAATGTTGTTAAGGAAAATATTGATACTAACTTATCTGTTGAGGAATTAGTAGCGCTGGTTGGTTTTGGCTCAAAAATCAATCGCTCGAATATGCAAATGTTAATGCTACCTGGACGCTTTAGCGACAATCATGAGTTTGATGCCAGCTACTGGGTTCCAGATGGGCGGAATATTGCGAAAGTAATGACGCAGCATTTTGGTTTAGAAGCGAAGACGGCAGAAATATCGTTTGCTGAACCTAGTCATCTGCGTGTAGCTATTCAGGATAGTACAGGGAACAATCGCTCTCAATTGCGTCCCCTAATTAGAACATTGGAAAAAGCTGGATATAAAAATATCTTTGTCTCCAAACCCTGGGGACAACCCCTGGATATAACTCACATTGTGGCACAACAAGGAGATGGAGATAGTGCCGAATCAGTCCGTAGTCTCTTGGGATTTGGGGAAGTACGCGTAGAAAGCACTGGTAATATCGGTTCAGATATTACTATTCAGATAGGAAAGGATTGGTTTCAAAACCAGGCTATTTTCCAAAACTCCACCAGTCCGTAAGCCCTATTGATTACAAACATCTTTACTGAACTTAAAATTTCACAAAAGTCAGCAGTTATGGATTAGAGTCCAAAGAGACAAAATCAGCAATTATCCTCAAGAATGAATCATCAAAAGCAAAGTTGGATTCCGTTCTTCTTGCCAAAATTATGATTGTTTGATCTTGATGAATAAATCTTCATACTCTTTCATAACTGCTGGAGGTAAGGGGAGTATAAATTCACTTTTGGCCAGAATTTCAGCATCAGTTAATAATAAATTCTGTAACTGTTTCTGAATATCCCCCAGGACCATAGCATTGTCCACAGGAGAATTGCTTTTAGTTAGTAAGGCAATTTGTTTAGAGGTATTGGGTTGTAAACAAAAATCTAACCATTGATATGCTAAACCATCATTACTAACACCTGTAGGACTTACCCATAAATCAGTCCAAATTGCTGTTCCTGATTGGGGAACAACTGCGGCAAATTTTTGATAACGACTGATTACCGGAATAATATCATGAGACCAACCAACTGCTAACCAAGTATCCCCAGTAATTAATGGTTCTAGATAGTTTTGAGAATCATAGAATTTGACTTGTTGATTTAATGCTTGTAATTCTGGTTTTAGTGCAGAAATTTGCTTGATATTTTCCGTGTTATAAGATTTTCCTAATTTCTTCAAAACTAAACCAATTACTTCTCTGGGATGATTAAGTAAAGAAATCCGATTTTGTAATTCACTCCGCCATAAATCACTCCAATCTGTTGGTTTCCAACCTAATTGTTGAAACTTTTCTTGATTATAAATAATTACTGTATTCCCCCACCGATAAGGAACACCCCAAATTTTACCTTCTTGATCACGCTTAATTAGTTGTTGCCATTTTTCATTTAAGTTAGCTAAATTTTTGATATTTGTTGTTGCTAATGGTTGAATTAGTTTTTGATCAATTGCTGCTTGTAACCAATAATCTCCCAAGGTAACTAAATTAGCAGTCGGTGATTTTTGATTTTGATTAAATGGTAAATAACGAGTCAATTCTTGCTGATTATTAGTTGGCGGTTGTTGCCAAGTCTGTAATAATTTAAATAACTCCTGAAGCTGATTCACTGGGGTAAATTTCAATTTTCCCCCTTGAGTTACAGTTTTCCGAAACTGATTAACTACCTGACCAGGAATAGAATTTTTTAATAGCTGTACATTTAAGGGAGGTTGCTGGTTTGTTCCGCATCCTGTGATCAATTGAGAAAGTGTTAAGGTACTTGTACCCAATAAAAAAGATCGTCTGTCCATTGATTTTACAGTTGGTGAATATAGCCATCCTCAATCATAGCTTGAGTTTGATGGGGCAATTTTACATATTGAGCTAAAATAGATAAATAAAAATTTACCGCTTGCATCAGCAAAAAAGACACGCAAGACTTGAAAAGTTAAATAATCCATAAGATACAAGGTTGGGTTGTGGAACGTAAACGTATCCCTGCGGGACACTGCGTGAAGGCCAAGCAATCAGCATGAAATCCAACATGAGCGCTGGGTTGCGCTGTCACTTAACCCAACCTACAGAGAATGGACAAGGTATTGTTACTAATACCGAATTTTTAATTGTTATCGCCAACCTAGCCAGCGTAAGCAAGGGACAACTAGGTAATAGCTTATACTCAAGGAAAAACTAATTAAGATACTCACTAAACTAAAAAAACCTATGGGTGAAAATACATCAAGCCCTTGTGGTTGACTGGAAAAATGGAATAAAAGCAGTCCCAATCCTAACCGCACAAGAATGGCTATGAGGTTGGCGCTTCCTAAACCTGCAATGACAGCATAAGCGATTTGATGACTGCGAAGACCTAAGCCGAGGGTTAAGAGGGGAAGTGAGATTAAAATCCATGTGACTAAGCTTTCCGCCGGATTTGGAGTGGTGATGAATTGACAAGCTATCCAGCCTAAACTGTAGCCAATTAAGCCCATTAAAGCTGTGATCAGAAACCGCCGCTTTTGTCCAAAACAGCCTGATAAGGTTAATCCCCAACCTGTTCCCAAACCTGCAAAACCATAAACTATACTTTCTGCGGCTATATAAGGTTGTTTTTGGACTAATGTTGGTAATGGATAGGCTAGTAATTCTAACCAGCGAGCGCCTAAACTGGTATGGTAAGCCAGGACAAAACCAATTATAGTCCCGATTCCCGCGCAGATACTTGTCAGAATCATCACCCAAATAGTCGCCAAACAAGCTAATAAAAATTTATATATTCCCTCAATTATAAATACAGTAGTATTACTTATGAATTGAGTAATATCAGTAATTGATGTTACAACACAATGACCTGCGCTGATCAATAACCCCTTGTGTGGACGTAAAGAAGCAATCTTGATTAATCGCTTATGAATAATAGCTGCATCCGCTGGACGAAATTTCGGATCATCCTGTACCATCTCATCAATTAAATCCGCTAAATCTGATTTAATCTGTCGGTAATTACGCCAGCGTAATTTACCTGTCAGACTATCTTCTAAGTCTGGCGGATACTTACCTGTTAGTAGTTGAATTATAGTCCGTCCTAAAGCATAAAAATCTGCGGCTGGGCCAACATTACCACCGCGAATTTGTTCGTAAGGACTATAACCGGAGGAGTACAAGCGTGTAGATGTGGGATGCGATCGCAAAACTGAACCACTAAATTGTTTAGCTCCGCCAAAATCAATTAGCACCAATTTATCATCCTTCCCAGGGGTTGCGGGTGTAGAAGTACGCAACATTAAATTAGAAGGTTTTATATCTCGGTGAATAATTTGGCGTTGATGTAATTCCTGTAAAATCTGTACAGCTTGAATAAACCAACCTATTACCAAATCTTCGGAACAACCTTGAGGAGAATTTGTTAATACTTCCTCTAAAGTGTAGCCATTGATTTTTTCCATCACCAAACATGGTAATTGATGGGGTTTAGGGTTAACCAAATTAATTTGAAAATATCCGTCAGCATCAACTGTTGGTACGCCAGAGTTACGGAAACTACTTAAAACTTCCGCTTCTTGCTTGAATAATTCCAGCGCCTTGGGTGAGGTTTCTACCAGCACCTTCAGCACTTTTTCTGTCTGTGTCTTTTCATCCCAAATTGTGTAAATTTGGGCAAATCCCCCCGCACCGAGAGGTTTAAGAGAGAAATAGCGATTTAACAGATGCAGCGGTGCGCCACAACTGTTACAGAATTTGTTTCCCCAGGGTTGAGGATAGGGACGTTGACAATGGGGATTTATGCAGTGAACCGAGAAGCAACCGTCCATTAAGGCTTTTAAAGATTAAAATATAAAAATCAATCAATTCTCACAACTACTAATTATCGGCTTTGGAGCATTTAAAATCAAGTTATTAACTATTTTCCAGAATGCTCAACCCATGTTTAATGTTAACACATGATTAGTATAGTGTATTTGTATTGTTAGCGTTAATGTTAATCATTGGAGTATAATTAAGCGGTAAATAAGTTTTTACTGTTCCCAGGGAATAATTACTGTAAATGTTGTTCCTTGTCCTACTTGACTATCTAAGATAATTTTGCCTTTGTGCAAATCTACACATTTTTTCACTATGGATAATCCCAAACCTGTGCCAGAAATCGAACCGACGTTAGAGGCTCTATAAAAAGATGTAAATAAATTAACCTGATCTTTTTCAGGAATACCGATGCCACTATCGGTGATTTTAAAGATCAGTTGGTCATTTTCTTTTGTTAAATTAAAATCAACTAAAGTTTTTCCAGGTGAGTATTTAATGGCATTAGTCAGTAAATTAGTGAGAATCTGATGCAAGAGTTTTTGATCAAAATTAACAATTAGAGAACTGTCTGCAACTCCTGCGCCTAAGTTCCAAGAAAAGTCAATGGTATGGTGCTGACAAGTAGTTTCTATTTTCTCTTTGAGATCATGACAGAAAGCAATTATATCACTTAATTCTGGGTTAAATTCTATTTTTTCAGCTTCGGTGCGGTTGATAGTGAGGACATCGTCTAGAAGTTGAATCATCCGAGTAATAGTTTCTTGGATAGTCTCTAGGTGTCCCTGTTTATTTTCTGAAGTGAGGCGATCGCCAAAGTTTTGTAAAATGCTTGTAGATGAGGAGATAATGGTTAGAGGTGTGCGAAACTCATGGGATGACATTGTCATAAAGCGCGATTTCATTTCGCTAATAGCCTTTTGTTTTTTTAGTGCCTCAATTATCTCATTTTTAGCTTGTTTAATTGGAGATATATCCCTAATAATAGATGCTAAACTAGTGGTTTTTGCTGTTAGCTGATCCTTGATTAATAAAAAATAAGCGATACTATAAATGATTGTTCCTGTTTTCAAGTTACAAAATTTTAATTCTCCTTCCCAACTTCCTATTTCTAATACAGTTGGCAAAATCTGTGATTCAAATAAATTTCGCTCCTCTGGACAAAGATAATCTAATATATTTACTTCTGAATCATAATTTTCACCAATTAAACCGATCATTTTCTTCGCCGCATCATTCATAAAAATTGTTTCTCCATTAAGATTAGTAATAGTAATAAATTCTGAACTATTTTCCACTATCATGGCTAGTTTTTGTTGTTCTGATGCTAGTTTGTTGCGTTCTTTTTTCAGTAAATTAATATGATCGCTTAAAGCTATGGCTAAAAAAAATAATAAGCCAATTACTTCAAGACGAATAAATGCTTCAGTCAATGGATTGACAGATAACCAACCAAGGTAGGTAGCACACAACATAGCTATACCTAATAAAAAGCAGCTAAATGCTAAAATAGCAAATCGAGCCGGAGTAAAACCTTTAGACCAGATGTAGAAACTAGCATAAATCATCACTATAGACATAATTATCAACAACAACATAATAATAATGATGCTATTACGAACAGGAAAATACCAATTAAATAAAGTATATCCCACACTAGTCCAGCGAAACCAATTCATGAGTTTGTAGAGTTGATGACTATAAACACGCACTTGCAAAAATGAGATAAAGAAGCTGGAACAGCCTACTAGAATAATGCATAGAAATATTAATAAAACAGGAATGTTATATCCAGGAAATTCTGGCCATAGATATTGGAAGGCCAAACCATATCTGATAAAAAACTGACCAGTCAGACCAATTAGGAAAAGAACGTAGTATTGGTAAACGACATCTTTTAATAAGCAAACCAGCAGTAAATTTATGATTACAAAACTCAATAAAATCCCATAAAATCCACCCAGTAATAGTTGCTGGGTAGAACTACTTTTATAGTAAGCAAGAGGTGTCCAGAGAATGACATCAATGGCTATAGTTCCCTGACTGGTATATCGCAAATAAATAGTCTTTTCTTCATCTACAGCTAAAGGGAGGATAAATATAAGCTTACGATCTGACAGTTCACGATTAGAAAAAGGCAGTAAGCGACCAATTTGTTTTTTAATCCAGGTATTTCCTTGAGGAATATATAATTCCACCTGATCCACATTATTAGGTGCGCCTTGAAGATACCATTCTGAGGTGACAGTGCTATGATTTTGTAACTTTACCTTAGCCCAAATTGCAGATTTAGAGAAGCCCATATTCGGGATATCTGTATGACTGGGGGTAAATTTTTGTGGCTGTTGACTAACATCTGCTATTGTTAACTGTTGGGTTGGATCTTGGAAAATTTCCAGATATTTCCCTAATTTATATTGTTTTTGTTGATCATGTAATACTACGGTATTGCTTGTTTCTAAGGGATTATTAGTGTTAGTAGGTGGGAACGTTCCCAACAACATTAGCACTCCCATCAGTGATAATAAAAACCATAATAAAATTATAGAATACTTAGGTAAGTTCAGTTGCTTATACATTTTTGATATTTGTAACATAGCACCCTCAAAATTTTAACAACTATATCCATCTCCAGTTAGAGGAAAATTGTCATCAGAAAACATAGCACGATTAGTATAATCGCTGCTAGTTTCTTGATCAAGAACTTCAATAACTTTGTGATAAATGTCTTGGGCTTCCTGGGGAGAATCACCAATACTTGTTAATCCTAATTTACCAAACTGGGAAAGGCAACCCATAAGATGAAATACCGTACCTGTTTCCGTGCCACTATCAAAATGTAGTCTATGGTGGGCGATAATATCCATTAAATCATTAGGTAATAATCCCTGATAACTAGCTTTTTGCAAATTGTCTGTGGCAATATAATATTTTGGTCTACCTTGTTGACTATAAAATAAACCCGTGGATAAATCATAACGACCATTAGTGAGGAATTTTAAAGTCATAAATGGGTGAGTTGTTCCCCCTTTACGAAGGTTAATTTCAATGGCTTGAATATCCCATTTACCATCACCTTTATCAACAGTCACAAAGTCAACTGCAAATCTTTCCAAAGCTCCTTTCTCTGCTAATTTTTTGCCAACTCTTAAACCTAATTCCTGTAACTCACAGCGATAATTTGCATCCGCAGGAAAACGACAACCTATATAAATTTGCCCGTCTGGACCCCCTAAAATTTGGTCATGGGTAGAAATAATTTCTACTTCTCCATTGGGTGTAATTCTGCCTTGAACACTGGGAGAATTTTTGATTTCTCCTTCGATAAAAGCTTCAACAATTGCCCCTAATTCGGGAATGCGTTGGGAAAAATTTGCCCAAGTTTCTTGTAAAGATTGAAAGCGTAAATTTAGAAAGCGATCGCTAATAGCTGCTACCCTGTGAATATGATCAGCTTTTCCCGGTGCAAAATCCATTATTTGTCTTAGATCTAAGAGTGCATTTCCCTCTCCTGAAAACCCTTCATTCAACTTAATTACCATTCTTTGTAATGTGGGTTGACGTTCCCACAAATCAGCCGCAGCATTGGCTAGATCGTTGGTATTTCTGACTAACTCACTACCGTCGGGAAGGGGGACATCACTTTCTTTGAAAATTTGTCTGCTGCCGCTTTTTGTTCCCCAAATTTGTAAATCTGGTGCAGCAGCATATAGAGGTACACCCAACTTTAGAGATAATTCCGATTCCCAAAAAGTAGAATTATAACAGACCATAAAAGCCTTATCTAACCGCAAAGCCTTGTGAATTCTTTCTAATAAGCGAGGACGTTCCAATATTTTTTGACTCAGAGGTTTTAAAGAAGAATCATAAGTAGAAAGTAATAATAACCGATGACGAGCATGAGAAAAAGGAATACCCGGAAGTAATTGCAGATAATAGTCAATAATGCTAGGATGAAGCGGCATTGAAGTCACATAAATCAACCTAGTGCGGGGATTTCGTAACCGCATTAACGAAAAAAGTAACCTTTCCTCATAATGCTCACAGCCTTCCACCTTGAGTAATTCCCGCTGATCTATACTCAAAGAAGGAATAATTAAAATATCCGCTTCACTATTATCGAATAACTCGCTAGTTTTCCAGCGATCGCGTAAAGTTAATTGTAAACTCCGAAATTTATCAACTTCCTGAAAATCATCAATATTTAGTGTCACCATATCCCCATACCCATACTACTTCCTTACCTAATATATACCCCAAGAGAGAGTGCAGATAAAGATTGTAAATGTATCGTTTTGTTAAATATAAAAATCTCCATCTCTTCATTCTCCACCTCTGCGACCTCTGCGCCTCTGCGGTTCGTTAAAAAAAATTACAGTTCACCACACAAACAAATGCCATATTAATTAATAAAAATTTCAGACTAAAGACAGATAAATAAATATTTAATAACTAATATAATTGCGAAATGGAAATAGATAAATATTAAAAAATCCACTTATGGCATCTCCAGAACCATTACATGATACAGAATTAGTAGATTGTGCTAGAGCAAACGCCAACCAGGGAATAGAAACCGCTGCGTGTCAGTGTGGTTATGGGGATGATATTAATACATTTGCTCAAGAATTACGCCAAGCTTGTGAAAAAATGAATTTGCAAGTTAAAGAACTCAAAGAATTGATTACCGATCAGGATATAATGTTAAAACTGGGTGCTGGAGAAATTATTGCCCCTGAAACAGCATCAGAACTTTGATACTGTCCTTTTGTAGCGAATTTTCAAATCATAAAAATTGCACTTTGTCAATTCTTTGACAAAAGAATATTACTTAAAGCCTGATAACTGCGTGTAGTGTCACCACAACATAGCGCAATTTGAGCAGAAAACAAATCAACTTATTTATTGATTTTATCCTCAAAAATGGTAAAATATATAGAAAAACAGACTTGTACTAGTACACAACGGCGTAAGTCAATCAACCATTAAAAATTTGACAAAAGCTTGTGTAATCTGCTTTTTTAATTTTTAATTTTTAATTTTTAATTCCGCACTGCGGTACTAGCTTCGGTCTCAATAGCAAAGGTTTAGAGATGTTGACTTCATCGGAAACTCCTATAATTGCAGCCATTGTGCTGATAGCGTCCGGCATTTTAGGCTGGGGCTTTTATCGCGCCAGACCTTTTGGTAAACTAGGCATCTTAGCCTGGTTACAATCCCTCGTTTTAATGACTCCCTGGCTTTTGTTCTTTGGATTATTTGCCGCTGGGATTTATATCAACATCGTTGGTATCTTATTCTTAGTGGTAGCTTCCGCTGGATTGTATATTTTCCTGGGTAGAAAATTACGGGACGCGGGACAAGATGCTATTCTCAAACAACGGGCAACAGAGCGACTCGCTGCCCAAACTGCAAGCGAAGGTGATAAAGACAGTTCAGTCGTAGTATCAGAACTACAATTAGCACCAACACCCATACCTGAAGCAGATTTAAGCCTAATTAGAGGCATTTTTGGCATTGACACATTTTTTGCCACCGAAACTATTCCCTACCAAGAAGGAGTAGTTTTTAAAGGCAACTTGCGCGGAGAACCAGAAGCCGTTCACAACCGACTGACGAAAACTTTACGAGAACGGTTAGATGATAAATATCGGCTGTTTTTGGTAGAAGATACTGACAGTAAACCTGTGATGATTGTTCTCCCTAGCCGCACAGACCCCCAACGCACCCAGTTAGCACAAAAAGCTTTTGCGGTGATCTTGTTGATAGCAACTATCGCTACCAGCTTAGAAGTGGGGGGTATATTACAGAATTTCGATTTATTCAGTAACCCCGAACGCTTTGCCGAAACCTTACCTATTGCCTTGGGTTTATTGGTAATTTTGATCTCTCACGAAGTGGGACATTGGTTATTAGCACGTCGTCACCAAGTTAAATTAAGTTGGCCATTCTTTTTACCAGCGGTGCAAATTGGTTCTTTTGGGGCAATTACTCGGTTTGAGTCCCTTGTCCCTAGCCGGAATGCTTTATTTGATATTGCTTTGGCTGGACCGGCTTTTGGGGGGATTACTTCCTTACTATTACTGGTAATAGGATTGCTACTGTCCCACCCAGGCAGTTTATTTCAATTACCCAATCAGTTTTTCCAAGGTTCAATTTTAGTCGGTAGCTTGGCACGAGTTGTCCTCGGTTCGGCTTTACAATCTCCGTTGGTGAATATTCATCCTTTGGTAATTGTTGGTTGGTTAGGATTAGTCATTACTGCTTTGAATTTAATGCCCGCTGGACAATTGGACGGGGGGAGAATTGTACAAGCGATTTATGGACGCAAAACCGCAGGGAGAACCACCTTTGCGACGATAGTTTTACTGGCTATCGTATCATTAGGTAATCCTTTGGCGATGTATTGGGCAATTGTGATTTTGTTTTTACAACGGGATTTAGAACGTCCTAGTTTGAATGAAATCAGTGAACCAGATGATGCTAGAGCGGCTTTATGCCTTTTGGCTTTGTTTTTAATGATTGCTACTCTTTTACCTTTGACTCCGGCTTTAGCTGGGCGTTTGGGTATCGGTAGTTAGGAATTTTGGCGTTGCATAGAATTATGTTTCGCGCAAAGGCGCAAAGGAGCAAAGGCGCAAAGTTTATGCTTTTAAATTTTTCACTTTCATCCTTTAATTCTGCAACGCCAGATTTTCTTTACCAATTTTCTACGGTTTCCAGGTTGCTAATAGGTTGGGGTAGTTTGTGGGTGTGGGGAATATTTTTTGCCATGTTTGTTGACGTTGTTGGGGTTTTTCTTGGCTCATGTTCCAGAGGGTTTCGTAGAAGAAGAAGGAAACGCCGGCAAATTTTCTCTCTCGGACTTTTTCTATTTGGGTTTTGATTTGTTCCATAGGAACTGTGCGATTTTTTAACCCACTTAAAATGCCAATGCTGACGGGAATATGAGTTTGGGCTTGTTTGACTTCGGGATATTCTAATTCGCTGATAAAGACGTTTAAATCATTTCGATAAATCTGTAAAACTAAATCTTCAATTATTCCCATTCTTTCCCATTTCTGCCAATCTGCAAGGAAGTATTCGTAGGAAAAACGCTGGGGATTAGGAGCAACGGAAACGATACAATCTTTTTTATTTGCTTTAATTGCTGTAAAGACTCGTTTCATAAAGTCGGTGATTTTGTTCGCTCTCCAATTTACCCATTCTGGATCTTTGAAGTCTGCGGGAGGAAGTTTTCCTTGGTGTTCTTTTTTGTATAATGCTGTGGTGTAGGCATCATATCCTAGTTCTGATGGTAAGCCGAAATGGTCATCAAATTGAATCCCATCAATATTATAGTTTTTGACTATTTCTACTATCAAATCTTGAATAAATTGTTGCACTTCGGGACGAAAGGGATTTAACCAAACTCGGTTATGTGTTCCTTCTTTGACTATTTTTGTGCCATCTCTGCGGTTTGTCAACCAAGTAGGACGATTTTTAGCGAGGAGAGAATCAGCAGGTGCCATAAAGCCAAATTCAAACCAGGGAATTACTGTTAAATTTTGTTTATGTCCCTCGGTGACTATTTCTTTGAGCATATCTCGCTTTTGCAGTCCGGGGGTAGGGTCAACTGCTTTACCAATAACTTTGGCTGCGACTTTACTAGGATAAAGTGTATATCCCCAATTCCAGACGGCGGGATAAACGGTGTTAAAGTTGAGTTGTTGTAATGTTCGTAAACTTTGTTTTAGACGATTACTCTCAAATAAAACGTCACTATCAATATTTGTTAACCATACTCCCCGTAATTCTGTGGATTTAGGAATTTGAGCATTTAAGGGGAATGATAGCATGAAGAATGCAATCATACTCACGGCCATAATAGCTGCTAAAAATCCTAGTTTTTTAGTTTGACGTTCCCATTTTATCAATATTTTTTTCATTAGTTAAGTCTTTGAAAGTCGCGTAATTTTTACATTTATTAATTGTTGTTGGGTTGCGCTTTGCTTAACCCAACCTACAATTACAACTAGAAGATAAGCTGAATATAAATTTCTATTTAATTTCTGTATATATTGCTATTGGTTCTATTACTAAGTCAATTTCTCCTGTCCAAGCTTTCCATACTTCTGTCATATCTATTAATCCTGAAAGACCAGGAAAAGTAATTTTTTCTATTCCTCTTCTCGGTATAAATCCAACTATTGTCATTTCTACATCCCCTGGCATAATATATGCTGATCTAAGTTGATCTCTTGTTATCCGAAGGTGTTCTTGATTTATAGTTCCTATTAGATTTGAATTTCCTATATTAGTATTGACTGTAACAGAACCAATTGAAAATGCTTTGATTATCTCTAATCCAGCTTTTGTAGTTTTCAAATGATTTTCTTCTTCTTTTTTTTGTTGAGTATTCTGCTTAAAACCCTTCTTACTATTTTGGTCAGAATTTGGTAAAAAAAGATTTATTACATTATCATGACTAAATAATTCTATAATAGAATCCCAATCAATAAATCTACAAACTCCAGTTATTTTTATTAACGATGAATATTTTTCTAATTCCTCTATGTCTTTTATTTCTTTTAAAATTCCTTTATTTATTAATATTTCTTCAAATGTTAGATAGCCATAGTCATGTTCAACAATATCTTCAGTGGTAGAATATAAATATTCATCGGATGTAGTATTAACCCCTTTTTTATATCCATCTTTCTGGGTTGTTTTATCTACTGTTTTTCCACTAGCTCCACCTGCATAATTTTTGGGACCAATGCTTATTTCACCTTCTTTACCATCCTCTTGAATTCTTTCCTTATATTCTTCACCTGAACTTTGTGTAGATTTAGTACCTTCATTCTCTGTTAATCTTCTCAGTTGTACTAGACCTCCAAATAATTGAGAAGAATAAGAATGTAATTTTATTTTATCCAAATAAATAAAATGTTTTAAGCTTAAAATCTCATCTTCTTCTATTAAATTTTCTTTTAATTCGAGATCTTCTTGCATTAAAATCCTCCTGACATTTCTGTTGCTCTATTAATGATTCATTTTTCATTGCTTGAACAGCTTCATTAAAATCCAAATGATTTTCACCTTGTTTTTTCATCTCATTAACTATCGTTTGAGATGCCGTAGCTATATACTCAGCTAGTTCTTCTATATCAAGATTTCTATCAAGATCGGAATTGTTCATATTCCAGTAGTATTGACTGGACATCTCCATTATACACTATAGGACTAAATTTACTTCATTATGTACCCTAATTAAATCACTCGCACTTGTATAATGCTTGACATTTATTAAATGATTTACTGAGCTTTTGATAAACAAAAATCTCTATAATCCTAACTTGCTGGGGATAAATACGACGGAAAATGGTCAAAGTTATCTCTTTTCCAGCCTGATAAAAGATAAATTTTTATTATCAATAACTTCAATAACCCAAAGTTTATATTATAGTGTACTTAGGTGTACACAATTTGTCAATTCACCATTATGGACATCCAATCTGTAGGTATTAAAGAATTTCGGGCTAATTTACATAAGTACACACAACAAGCATCTGAACCAATTGCAATTACTTCTCATGGAGTCCCAATAGGTTACTACATACCAACACAACCTACTCCTCAAAAACAAGATTTAATGGCTTTACAAACAGCAGTCCAAAAAATCCAACAATTGCTGGAAACAAGAGGTATTAATGAAGATGAATTATTTGCCGATTTCCAGAATACTAAAGAAAGTACAATATAATTTGATTCGATTAAACAACAAAATCAAACAAATAATGCGCCATTTCCAATTTAGAACAAGTCGGAATTTCTAACTCTCTCCCTTCTTTATCTAAAAACACCGCTTGATTATGATCACTCCCAAAACCACTGTCAACTTTATCAATAGGATTTGCGACAATTGCATCTAATTTCTTTCTTTGCAATTTCTCTTTCGCAGGAGTAATAATATCTCCAGTTTGTGCTGCAAAACCAATTAAATATTGATGGGGTTGTTTACGATTTCCAATTTCAGCGACAATATCTGGTACTGCTGCTAGAGGTAAATTTTCAGGAAGCGATCGCTTGGGCAATTTTTCGCTACTATAATCTCTAGGCTTTACGTCTGCAACTGCGGCTGACATGATAATTATATCTGCATTGGTTAAATGCTTGAACATTACCTGCTGCATTTGGTCTGCACTCACAACCGGAATTGCTTCTACTCCCAAAGGTACATCCCAATTCGCCGGACAATGGACTAATATTACCTTTGCCCCTCTGTGCAGTGCAGCCTGTGCCAATGCTAAACCCATTTTACCAGTGGAGGGATTGCCAATAAATCGCACCGGATCTAAATATTCTCGCGTTCCCCCAGCACTGATTAAAACCTGTTTCCCGGCTAAATCTCTCTTGCCTTGGGTGTGTAATAAAGATTGAATATAAACAAATATTTCGGCGGCTTCTGCCATTCTACCAGCACCAATGCGATCGCACGCCAACAACCCAGAACCTGTTTCCATACCATAAAATCTGCTATCTGTCAATAGATGCTGCCAATTTCTTTGTACTGCTACCTGTTGCCACATATCTGTATTCATGGCAGGTGCTAACAACACCGGACAGGTAGAAGCGAGAACCGTATTTGTTAGCAAATTATCCGCCATTCCATAAGCTAACTTAGCCAAAGTATTAGCAGTTAAAGGCGCAATTACAATTAAATCAGCCCATTCACCTAACTCAATATGCAAAGGACGAGAATAAATGGGCTGCCAGAAATTATCATCTGTATAAGCTTGATGACGGGATAAAGTAGATAAAGTTAAAGGAGTAATAAATTCTTGGGCAGATTTAGTGAGAATAACTCGCACTTCTAGCCCCGATTTGAACAGTGTAGATACCAATTCACAGACTTTATAGGCGGCTATACCACCGCCTACACAGATAATAACCCGTTTAGATTTGAGATTTGTAAATGATGGCATTTTGGGGCAAAATTCCGATTACCTTTGATTTTAGCCCGTCCCACCCAATCTAAAATCCAAAATCCAAAATCTAAAATTCTTAGGCTTCGTCGTAAGCTTCTAAATCTAAGAGGTGGATATAGGCTTCAACTAACTCTGGACGCTGAAAAGCAATTGCTCGCAATAGATGCCAATCATTTAAACCCTCAAAAGCATTACTATAATTATCTAATTCCAGACGTGTAGCCAAATCTTTTACCTCTGTCGCTGTCATAGCAGAAATTTCTGTTTTGGAAATGCTTAGAGTTTTCATAATGCTTGCCCCTCCCTTTTGCAGCGCTTACATTCAGCTGAGGGTGGAGTTGATTCCACCTTTACTATCTTACTCATTAACGAGCATTAAATTTGTAAAAATTCTTGTGAATTTCACCGGAATTGTAAAAATTCTGTAACTAAAGCTGACCAATTGTGTTGACAACAAAAGTTCGTAGCACTTCTAGCATTTGGAAATTAATTTCATGTCCCATGGCAAATTCATGATATTCCACTGCTACACCTAGAGATTGTGCCACATCTCTCGACTTAATTGCCGCTTGGAGAGGAACAACTTCATCCTGTGTCCCGTGCATGATTAATGTCGGCGGAAAATTACCTTGATTCAGCATGGCCACACTAGGATGTAAATAGCCACTTATCACTACTAACCCTGCCAAGGGTAAGCTTAATCCTACATCTAAAGTCATCGCCCCACCTTGAGAAAATCCGCTCAAAATTGTGCGTGATAACGGTACACCTGTATTACTTTCTAAAGAGAGCAACCAATCTATCAGTAGTTGTTTACTTTCATTTAATCCATCATACATATTTTCCGTCCGCAGGTCATACCATGCCCTACCTGTATCAGCATAAGGATAAGGATAGGGGGCATTGGGGAGTAAAAATTCGTAATCAGGTAAATTGACATGAGGGATTAAAGATGCCACATCTTGGGCATTTGCACCCCAACCATGTAGAGTGACGATTAAAGCGTCTGGTGTTTGGTTTTTTGGTGGAGAAACCCTAATAAAATCTAATGTTGGAGTCATGGATAATTGAGATAAGAATTAAAGATAATTGTAGGTTGGGTGGAGCGATAGCGTTACCCAACATTTTGAGATTTTGTTGGGTTTCCTTTGTCAACCCAACCTACGCATTTTCATATTTTGCCAATACTCCCCAGGCTAATTATGATTCTGACCATCCTTTCGGTAGAATGTTCATCACAGAAAGCAATTTAGTCCAAAGGAATCTGGGGAATTATGGCGCGTTTAGCCCTGCTGAGTGTATCTAATAAAACTGGTGTAGGCGATTTAGCCCGGAGTTTAGTTGAAGAATTTGGCTTTGATATCATCAGCAGTGGGGGAACAGCCAAAACCCTGAAAGATGCTGGCATACCAGTTACAAAAGTTTCTGATTATACAGGTTCACCGGAAATTTTAGGCGGTCGGGTGAAAACTCTTCATCCTCGCATTCATGGCGGTATTTTAGCACGGCGGGATGTCGAACAAGATATAACAGATTTAGAAAATAATCAAATTCGACCCATTGATTTGGTAGTTGTGAATCTTTATCCTTTTGCGGAAACTATTGCTAAACCAGGAGTTACCCTAGCTGACGCAGTGGAACAAATTGATATTGGTGGCCCGGCAATGTTAAGGGCTTCATCTAAAAATTACGCCCATTTGACGGTATTATGTGATCCTGCCCAATATGGTGAGTATTTGCAAGAATTACGCCAAAATGGAGCAGCATCTTTAGAGTTTCGCCAAAAATGCGCGTTAAAAGGATTTTTGCATACTGCTAGTTATGATCATGCCATTGCTGCCTATTTAGCTGGCACACAAACCCAAGAATTTACTATTTCCGGTACACAACTCCAATCTTTGCGTTATGGGGAAAATCCTCACCAACCCGCAGCATGGTATCAAACAGGAAATGAAGCTACAGGTTGGGCTGCGGCCACCAAACTGCAAGGGAAGGAACTTAGCTACAATAATTTGGTAGATTTGGAAGCTGCACGGCGGATAATTGCTGAATTTACAGATAGTCCCGCAGCAACAATTATCAAACATACTAATCCCTGTGGAACTGCGGAAGCAGCAGACATTTTTGACGCTTATCAAAAAGCTTTTAATGCTGATTCCACCTCTGCTTTTGGCGGAATTGTCGCTTTAAACCGTCCTATTGATGCAGCCACAGCGACGGAATTAACGAAGACATTCCTAGAGTGCGTGGTTGCTCCTGGTTGTGACGAAGCAGCCCAGGAAATTTTAACTAAAAAAGGTAATGTCCGAGTTTTGATTTTACCAGATTTATTGACTGGACCAAAAGAAACTGTGAAAGTAGTAGCAGGTGGGTTTTTAGTCCAATCTGCTGATGATATCATTGCTGATCCTAGTCAATGGCAAGTTGTCACGGAGCGTCAACCCACCCCCAGTGAGTTAGCGGAATTACTATTTGCCTGGAAAGTTTGCAAACACGTTAAATCCAATGCTATCGTGATTGCGAGCGATCGCACAACCTTGGGTATAGGGGCTGGACAAATGAACCGCGTTGGTTCGACAAAAATCGCTATCGAACAAGCTGGAGAAAAAGCCCAAGGAGCATTTCTCGCTAGTGACGGCTTCTTCCCCTTCGATGATACCGTCAGAGCCGCAGCAGCAGCCGGAATTACTGCCATTGTCCAACCAGGGGGAAGTCTCAAAGATAAAGACTCTATCAAAGCCGCTAATGAACTGGGTTTACTCATGGTTGTCACTGGTGTCAGGCACTTTTTACATTAGGTTAGTGGTCAGTGGTTAGTAGGGGCGAAGCATTTGGAAGATAAATTATCGGTCATTACAAAAAATAGTTCTGCAAATGCTTCGCCCGTACAGTTGTCAGTAGGGGCGAAGCATTTGGAAGATAAATTATCGGTCATTACAAAAAATAGTTCTCCAAATGCTTCGCCCGTACAGTGGTTAGCAGGGGCGAAGCATTTGGAAGATAAATTATCGGTCATTACAAAAAATAGTTCTGCAAATGCTTCGCCCGTACAGTTGTCAGTAGGGGCGAAGCATTTGGAAGATAAATTATCGGTCATTACAAAAAATAGTTCTCCAAATGCTTCGCCCGTACAGTTGTCAGTAGGGGCGAAGCATTTGGAAGATAAATTATCGGTCATTACAAAAAATAGTTCTCCAAATGCTTCGCCCGTACAGTTGTCATGGGGAAGAAAAATATTCTCTGTTCCCTCTTTCAAACAATTTCCAAAATTGTTGTCTCAGGTACTTGCCATTTGAAGAAAAGAGTGATAAGTTATATTTGTGTGTGAGGAGAAAATTTAAAAAGCGTCTGGGGTGGAAACACGGCAACACTCCCAGGCGCTTTTTAATGTCAAAAATTTTTCTATAGCCAATAATCAACAAAACAGTAGAGATACTGGAAACTAAATGCTCGCTATCTATGCAAAACAGAGAATTCCAGAAATGTTTCGGCAATGATCTAATATTTTGGCAATTTGGCAGATAACTATTTTAGTTTAGAGCTTTAATTGAATATCAACAGGGTAAATAAGAAAGCTGAAAAGTTATTGATGTCAGGGTTTTCCCAGTGCTAGAGACTTCTAGACCAGATCAAAAGTGGTAGATGCGGTGCTGTCAAACTGACCATAAATATGGCGACATTCAAATTATAGCCACTGCTAACAGCTATTGGCTAAGGATCGCAAAGAAAATATAAATTAATCGAATTGACTGGTTGCCTAATGAATAAACGGAATGATTCAGTACAAAATTGCCATGATTGCCATGTCTGAGTACAAGTTAACTTGAAAATAGTTGGATTTTGAAAAAAGGATGAAAAATTAATATTTTAGGGCTTAATCACGAAGCATTTGGGAGATAATAGCATCAGCTTGTAATCTCTTGTAAGTCAAGTGAACTAGGTTAGCTTCATCTGATTGTCCACAAACATAGCAAGCTAGACTCAAGGCATCTAATAACATTAAAGTAGTAACGCCTTCCGCTGCTAAAGATGATATATACTGAGAAACGCCTTTAGCACAGGTTTCTGCTGGCATCAGTACCAGTAGCAACCGTAAACAGTCTGCTGATGCCATCATTCCGTCTAATTCATGAGTCTGGGTGGCTAATTGAACAATTCCCAAAACGATTTGATTAGGGGAAATACCTTCCTTCATCAGTAGGCTAAAGAAGGAAGTTAAATGACATGGAGTGCTGTGATCAAGTTTAATATTCATAGTGCTTATTAAAATCAGTGTAACAATAATCGCAGATTTTTTGACTAATCCGGAAAAATCTCAAAAAAGTTTTCGGGTTTTTTTCGGGTTTTTACGTCACATTCTAGAACCTTTTAACAGATAGCACCCCAATTTGTCAACTTGAGTTTTGATCAATCGCTGTACATTCGGCAACTCACAATTTAACTGATCGTTTTGTATCCCTTGATGCTGTAAATCAGTAAATTGTTCCTCTGCCATCATTTTTACATCTTTTAACATCAAACTGGCGAGTAATTTTTGTGCTACCCCTAAATAAACTGTTTTTGATAGCCTATTTTAACTGAAATTGGTAGCTTATGTAACCGATAGTAGGCATTGAATGATGTAATATAGACAAAATAGGGTTTTGTTTGTCTTTTATTAATGAGGTACAGTAGAGAGTTAGATAATAAATTCTAATATCTTTACTTGATGTTGACAGCCAATGAGGTTAAAGGTAACTTACATCTAATGGTTCTGGATGTAAACGCCTGAAACCGGGAAAAAATAATTAGGAAATTGACATATACAATAATAACTTGAGCCTATGTCATACTAATCAGTATGGCTGTGATCTTGATCAATACTTTCTCATCTTTTAATCAATACCTTCACCAAATTGGAAAAAGCTTTGATTTGTAGGTTAGGTTGTTCACAGTAGCGTGTCCGAGGCATCAACCATAATTCAATAAATGCGTTGAGTTGCGCTGTTTCTTAACCCAAGCTGCAAAAAATGGCGAATGTATGGCTGATATCTCAACTTTGAACAATAGACGAAGTAGATGCTGGCATTTTTGGTAGCATAATAGTAGATTAAGGCAGTAACTATATTTTTAGAGAAAAATCTGTATGGCAAGCTACCTAGAAGCCCAGTCTCCAGATGAGTTGTTGACTGAACTTATTGAAGACACCACAACCCCAAACCATGTGGAAGTAATTGAAAATGTGATTGATAGTCTAGCACAAGATCAAAGTGCAATGGTTAGTCATGCTGCCGAGGGTGGATATCTGTGGAAATTCCAATATGGCAGTATAGAAGTATTTGTGCAGTTGACGGGAATTACTGATGAAGATACAATCACGGTTTGGTCTGCGGTGCTGAAGTTACCCGCTAAAAATGAACCAAAATTGACACGATATTTGTTAGAGATGAATTGTGTGAGTACCTTTGAAGCCCGGTTCGGGATTATTGATAATCAGGTGGTTGTGATTTCTACACGCACTTTAGCGGAGTTGTCACCAGGGGAAGTTTCTCGGATCATTACTATCGTTGCTAGTATTGCTGATGATAATGATGAATATCTGCAATCTGAGTTTGGTACAGTTTAAGTTTCCAGAATTTTAGTTTAGGGATGTGATATTTAATGCCGGATCAGGAGGTGTGGCGACTTATTCCGATTTTAGCAGCCGCTGGTGATGTTCAGATGGCTATAGACCGCTGGTTATTAGCACAGCATGAGTCAGGAAAACATCCGCCAACTTTACGTTTTTATACTTGGTCGCCACCCGCAATTTCTTTAGGTTATCATCAACGTCAATATCCTGAATTTTGGCAAAGTTTGCGGTGGAAAGGGGAGAAATTAGATTTGGTGCGCCGGAATACAGGTGGGAGGGCTGTTTTACATCAAGGTGATTTAACTTACTCTGTGGTCACGTCTGGACTGAGGGGAAATCGGTTAGATGTGTATGCGAAGATTTGTGAGTTTTTGATTCAAGGATGGCGATCGCTCGATATAGAATTGTACTATGGTCAAGCTGGACGCGGTTATATTCACAATCCTAATTGTTTTGGGACTGCGACAGGTGCAGATTTAGTTTTAGCAGATGGTTCTAAACTGATTGGTAGCGCTCAATTAAGGAAAGGTGACGCAGTTCTTCAGCATGGTTCTATGCGATTGAATCCAGATGCAGATTTATTTGCAAAGGTATTTAATCAAGAGTTTTTTCATCCTATCCAATTTCCAGAAACTATCAATCAAGAAACAATAATTAAGGCTTTAATAGCCGCAGCTTGTGATTGTTTTGCTATGGAAATAGAGGTAATACCTTTGTCTCAAGATGAGTGGAATTTGATTTTGGCAAATTGTTGATTAGGGGAGGTTTTTATTCTACCCTATATTTTTTTCTCACGCCAAGATGCAAAGCAAGAAAGATATTAATTGCAGTCTGTAAGGTCTTTATCTCTAATAAATTGATACAGTGAATTTCCGGTAAATAATGTGCAAATATGAATAGTTAAACTTTTGTGAATGGGTAGGAAATGTCAAAGATAGAATGATCTGGTCATCTAAAAGATGATACATATAAATCTCGCTATATGGTGGAATTTATTTAAGTAGAACGGCTTGAATAATTCAAAGTTTGTAGTCAGGAATTTATTCGTCATTTGAGGGCTGAAGCCCTCACTACGAAATCATCTCCAGATTTTTTACATTACTTAATCTACTTTGATTTATTTTCGTCTACTTACTTAATATCTGTATAAAATTTTTCTAAAAAAGTCCAATGGATAGAAGATCCAAGTCTTCCCAATTTTTTGATGTCATGGAAGCTTGTAGAAAAACTCTAGAAAAAATCCGTCTTTTATTTAGAAAGTAATCAGTGAAAACTTGGATAATATTTTGAGTTTTTAGGGAAGAATCGCTCTTATTAGAGTTAATATAGAAACTGTGTGTTATTTTTTTGTGATTCGCGCTAAAGTAGTCAAGTATCGAATACAGCAAGACTAACCGTATGGAAACGAAAGAGTTAAAGTTCATCTTAAAACTGTTGGGATGTCCCAATTATCGTACTGGCTTGAGTTCCAGCACTTTTGATAGTTTTAAAAGTGAGAAAAACAAAATTTGTCGAGATTTGGGGGAACTGGAATATGTAGACTATTCCCGCGAAATTGCCACAGTCAAGATTTTACCTCCTGGTCAAGCACTACTGAAACTCGACTCGGCACAATTACCTATTGATGATAAAGAACTCAAGGTACTGGAGAAGATAGGTAAGAGTTCTGGAAAAATAGCCCCCAGTGAAATCAAAGTTTCATCGCTAAAATCAGATGAACGAGACGCAATCTTAAAAATCTTGAGTGAACGAGGTTTAATTGCTGCTGAAATCAAGATGAAAAGGGTTAAGGCTGAAGTTTGGTTAACGGAAAGAGGAATTGAGTTTTTGCGGGATGAATATAATCCCCATAAAGGTGCTAACCCTGTTATTAGTTTGGAATTGCTGGGTAATTACTTGCGCTTTTTGCGGAAGAATTTGCGGGTTAAGCCAGAACAAGTTTCTACTTTAGTTTCTGATAATTTGGAATCACATTCTGATATTACTAGCAATATCAGTGATGAAGAAATTTTAGAGACTATCAAGAAATTAGATAGGGAATTGGGTACAGAGAATTATTTACCAATTTTCCATTTACGGCAAAAGTTACAACCGCCTTTATTAAGAGATGATTTAGATCAGGCTTTGTATAGGTTGCAAAAAAGTGACAAAATTGATTTTAGTACCCTACAAGAAGTCAGTGCTTATACACCAGAACAAATTGACGCGGGAATTCCTCAAAATATTGGTGGACAACTGTTTTTTCTCATAGTTAATTAACAGTATTCCCGATATTTTTCATTTTTTCATTACTTCCTCCTCTCACTCACCCATATCTATGACAGACATTAAAGACATTATTAAACGCGAGGTCAACCCTTTTGACGTGATCAATTTAAAGCCCACTAATTTTTGGGCTGAAGAACAAGATTCAAAACTCATGGTTGAGTCAATTCATGAAAACGCAATCATAGAAATTGAAGGTTTACTTGATTTAGTAGGTAAAGATCATCGTAGCCGTACAGTTTTATTAGCTGGTGAGTCTGGTTCTGGCAAAAGTTATTTATTAGGTCGGCTTAAACGTACTCTTAACCCGAAAGCCTTTTTTGCTTATATTCTCTGCAACTGGGCTGATAGTGGTAATATCTGGCGGCATATTTTACGTCACACTGTTGATAGTTTAATTCAAGTTCCCGAAGGTGAAAAAGAATCACAGTTAATGTTGTGGCTAAAAAGTTTAACGGCATTTACAAGAAGTGATATCAAACAAAGAATATTTAATGATAATTTTTGGGAAGCATTACAAAGTAATCGGCAGAAATTTATCAAACACCTCAAGGATAGTTATAAAAAAGCAGGTATTTATAACCCTGATATGTTTTTTGGAGTGCTACATGATCTCGCAAATCCAGAATTATATGATTTAGCTTGTGAATGGCTGCGTGGTGATGATTTAAATGAAGATTCCATGAAAGAAATCAAGGTCAAAACTTGCATTGATACAGAAGATGCTGCAAAAAATATCTTAGCCAACTTTGGCAGAATTTCCACACAAACCCAACCGATTGTTTTATGTTTTGACAATTTAGATACTATGCCCCAGTTACCAGAAGGTTTTCTGGATATACAACCTTTTTTTAATGTCAACACCACAATTCATGGAGATAATTTAAAAAATTTTTTGGTGATTATCAGCGTTATTACAAACACATTAAAACGGCATTTTGATCGAATTCTGCCAGCAGATAAAGCCGGAATACATAAAACAATTCAGTTAAAACCTATTACTATAGAACAGGCAGAAGCACTTTGGGCTTATCAACTTCAGCCATTACATCAACTAGCAAATCCTAGACCTGAATCTCCTATTTTTCCCCTAAATCGGGAAATTTTAGAGAAAACCTATCCTGGTGGTAAAACTATGCCTAGAAATGCACTAACTCTAGGTCGTGATGAATATCAAAAATATAAAGGTTCGTTATTAGATGAAGATGAAAAAACTGTTCCTAAACCTATAATCATTGTTCCACCACGACATCAAGATAATCAAGATACAACTCAAGCAGAATTTCAATTATTATGGCAGCACGAATATACAAAAAGTCAGGGGAAAATTACCAAGATTTCTTTGTTATCATCACCTGATTTAATTCAGATGTTGCAGCAGTCTATATCTACTTTAAAAATACAGGGAGTTAAGTCTAAACTTTTAAGCGGAAAGTATGCTAGTTATTCCTTGAGTTATCAACATCCTACAAATCGGCAAAAATTGGGTATAGTTTGGACAGAAGACTCAAATATGACCAGTTTTTATCATGTAATGAATGCTTGTCAAACAGTCATTCAAAAAAATCTCTGTCAAACTATGTACTTAATTCGTGGTGGGGATTTAGGAAAACCAAACATGACTGGAAATCAACTCTATAGACAGATTTTCACCAATACTAATCATGTTCATATTAAACCAAGTCTGGCTTCTATTCACTACTTGGCAACATACCAAAGTTTGGTAAATTCTGCTAAATCGCAAGAATTAGTAATTGGTGGGAAAACGATTAATTTACCAAGACTAGAAACTTTAATTCGTGAATCTGAGATTTTGCAGAAGAAATGTACTTTATTGCATTATTTAGGTCTTGTTTCTCAACCAGAAAAAGAACCAGGTACAAATAATGGAAATGGAAAAAGAGATTTAAGACCTGTTAAGGATTTTTTATTAAATCTAGTCAAAACTCAGCAATTTATGGGAGTACCTACATTGATTTCACAAGCTTCTAATCAGTTTTCAGATACCAAAGAAACTGATATTCAACATTTAATTGATCTATTATGTCAAGAAAAGAAAGTGAAGTTGATTAATCCAAAAGCTAAATTACCAGATCAATTAATTTGTTTAATTGCTTAAATTCACTTGTTTTTTATCATATAATCAGCCAATGCACTACCTGACAGAAGCTTCTGAAATCTACAAGCAAATATCTCAACTAGCAAGTTATAAAACCCTTTGGCTAGATACAGAAATTGCTGATTGGAATACTCATAATCCCAAATTAGCACTAATTCAGGCATTGGCTGATTCTACAGACTCCACAGGTGAATCTGCTTACCTTTTTGATGTCTTAGATAAACCTGATTTAACAGAATATTTCATTACCCAAATTATGGTTAATCCGCAAATTGAAAAAGTATTTCATAGCGCGGGTTTTGATTTAAAATATTTAGGCAAAACTCAAGCCCAAAATGTTACCTGTACTTTAAAATTAGCCCAAAAAATTAACCGTAAAGTTTTACAAACTACCAACTTAAAACTAAAAACCTTAGCTGCTGAACTCTGCCACTTTTCTCATGTAGATGCAGAAGAAGGAACAAGCGACTGGGGAAAACGCCCTCTCACTCAAAAACAGTTAAACTATGCAGCAATGGATACAGTTTATCTAGCTGCTGTTCATCGTCGCTTACTGGAAATATCCAATCCTGATGCTATCAGTAATATATTTAATATGGTAAATCATAAATCTGCAAACTCTTCTTTAACTCCTACTAAAGTTAGATTAGCTTTTGAGTGTCCTCGACTATTTTACCTAAACCATAATTTTAATTATAAAGCAATATTCTTTCCTAAAGATGCCATTACAGGTATTGGAAATATTTTTCACCAACTAGCGGATGATTTTATCAATTTACTGCTAATTGAACCCAGATTTAAAGCTTTATTGAATCCATCTGCAACACAATTAAATGTAGATGAACTTACATCAGAAATTCAACAATTATTCTATCAAATCAAATTCTTTCCTTATTTACAAGATACTATCAGTCAAGATTATAGTAAAGCACCTGGATTATTACAAGTTTGGCAAGGATTACAAGGATTAATTAAAAATTTTACTGAATTGTTAGTAATCAATCGCCGTTATTGTAGTGCTGATACAGTTATTCAGAATACTTTTATTTCAGAAGAACGCAATTTAGAATATTACTTTGATTTACCCAATGGGACAAAACAATTAATTAGAGGTGAGTTTGATTGTCTGGTTTTTAATTTTGAACTTAAACGCCTTTGTATGGTGGAGTTTAAAACCTATCAATCTGTAGATTCAGCAGCACAATTAGCGCAAGTTTCTCTTTATAGTTATATGTTGTGGAAGCAGAAAAAAGCACCTGTTGATTCTGCTGTTTATTGTGTTTTACCAGAATTTAAAGAATACAAATATTCTTGGGAACAGTTAGAAAATACGGTTCATCAATTAATTCCCTATAAATTATTACAAATGCAACAATGGTTAAGTTGGGAATCTCCCAATCCTAACCCACCACCTGCGACAACTCAACCTCATTTATGTGAAATTTGCCCCCAACAACAAAAGTGTCAGACTTTTTTCGATGTTGAATCTAATGCACCGCCAAATAAAGTTATTCCAGATAATGACAATCCTGATTTTATAGCACCTTCCAAAAAACGAGAAGATATATCTGACTTTTCACATTATTTGGAAAACCCAACACGAAACCTAACCCCCCAACCCCCTTCCCTACGAGGGAAGGGGGAGAATTCAAAGCCTCTCTCCTTGCAGGAGAGAGGTTTGGAGAGAGGTTTTTCAGATACTTTTAAAAGTCAGAAAGATACATTTATTAATGCTGATGAAATTGGCGCATCTTTAGTGGCAATTCTAGAATCTTTTAAGGTTAATGTAGATTATTATGGTGCTGATGTAAGTCCGGCATTTATTCGGGTGAAAATTAAACCACATTTAGGTGTGAAAGTTCCTTCAATTCTCAAATTATCCGCTGATTTACAAGTACAATTGGGGTTAGAATATCCGCCTTTAATTGCTCCTCAAGCTGGTTATGTAAGTATTGATTTGCCGCGTCAAGATAGACAAATTGCCAAATTTGAAGATTATATTCAAAAGCAGTTTTTACCACCAACAGCACCCGTAAAAATTGCTATTGGAGTGGGTATTGATGGGAAGTTATTAGAGGCTGATTTATCAGATCCGAATACCTGTCATTTTTTGGTGGGAGGAACAACAGGAAGCGGAAAAAGTGAATTTTTGCGATCGCTTCTTCTCAGTTTAATCTATCGTCATTCTCCCCAACATCTTAAAATTGCCTTAGTTGACCCCAAGCGGGTAACATTTCCCGAATTTGAACAAATGTCGTCGTTATATGCACCAGTTGTCAAAGATAGCGATCGCGCCGTAGAATTAATGCAGGAACTAGTTGCAGAAATGGAATCTCGTTATCAGAAATTTGAAAAAGCTAAATGTGCAGATTTAACCACCTATAATCAACGTTCTTCCCCAGCTTTACCGCGTATTGTCTGTATATTTGATGAATATGCTGATTTTATGGCAGAAAAAGAAATTCGCACCATCTTAGAACAAAGTATCAAACGTTTAGGCGCAATGGCAAGAGCCGCAGGTATTCATCTAATTATTTCCACACAACGCCCAGAAGCCAGTATTGTCACCCCAATTATCCGTTCTAACCTACCTGGACGAGTCGCCCTGCGTACCTCCAGCCAAGCAGATTCATGTATTATTCTGGGTGGAAAAGAAACAACAGCAGCCTATTTATTAGGCAAAGGTGATTTAGTTTACCAAGGTGGTTCGCACGGACAACGTCTTCAAAGCTTATTAGCACAAACTATTAAACTACCTTAAAAAAAAGATCCCCGACTTCTCTAAGAAGTCGGGGATCTAAATTTATTAGATAATATAAACGCTATATCATTGGGAAAGCGTCAGTAGGGGAATTAAAATGGGATATGTAATTGCAACCGCAAACATGAAAGGTGGAGTCGGTAAAACCACCATTACCGTGAATATAGCTACTTGTTTAGCCAAAAATCACGGAAAAAAGGTACTTGTCTTAGATTTAGATAGTCAAATTAGTGCCACGCTAAGTTTAATGTCACCAGTAGATTTTGCCAAACGTCGCAAACAAAGAAAGACATTTAGATATTTACTAGATCAAATTATCAACCCTGAACCAGAGGCAAAATTTACAATTGGGGACATCATTCAACCTCAACTTTGTAACCTGACAGGATTAAATTTATTACCGGGAGACATAGATTTATATGATGAATTTGTGGTTTCAGAAATGCTGCATAATCAATCAGTAGCATTAGGAGAACAGGATTTTGAAACCATCTGGAATCGCTTTGAAAGGGTCTTAATTAGAGATATTTTAGAACCTATCCGGGATGAATATGATTTTATTCTTTTAGATTGCGCTCCCGGTTATAATCTCTTGACTCGGAGTGCTTTAGCCACTAGTGATTTCTACATTCTTCCAGCTAGACCAGAACCCTTATCTGTAGTCGGAATTCAACTTTTAGAAAGACGTATTGCCCAATTAAAAGAAAGTCATGAACACGAAGCTAAAATAGATATTAAAATGTTGGGAATAGTCTTTAGTATGTCCAATGCTAATCTCCTGAATGGCAGATATTATAAACAGGTAATGCACCGAGTTATCGAAGATTTTGGAGTAGATAAAATCTGTAAAGCCCAAATACCAGTTGATGTTAATGTTGCCAAAGCTGTTGATAGTTTTATGCCAGTTTCCTTACTAAGTCCGAATACAGTCGGTTCTAAGGCATTTATGCAGTTAACTCAGGAATTGTTGCAGAAATTGTAAATTGAGAAATAAGGTATCTGACTTCGTTAAGAAGTCGGGTATCTGGGTATATTTTAAGAAAAAGGAGGTATTGAAGATGGTAAACCAACTCGCATAAATAATTTAGCAAATGCTTGAGAAAAATGTTCTAAATAAGGAGATTTTAACCGGCATCTAGAACCCAATTCTGTAGCGTGTTTTAAAATATATTCATAAGGTAAACTGTAAATTTGACGAAAATCCACAACTAACGCTTCCCTATTATTACCTGGATTTATGGGCGAAGCAAGTAGATGTAATCCCTCAATTCTACCTCTTAACACTTCATTCCATTTACCCTTTTTGGCAAATGCTGGATTGGCAATTTCATATTCAGATATTGAATAAATAGGACATAGTAAAACTTGACTAACTTTTTTATTATCTAAATCACAACTCTGAGTTAAAATAATTAAATCATATTCATTTACTTCTATTTCTATGTCCTGAGTTTCATAGTTTTTTCCAAAAGTTGTCGGATCAAATATTGGTAATGGCACAATACACCCAGGTAGGTAATCTCCTTGCCTGAGCGTCGCTTCATTTATCTGCACCCAAAAAGATTCTATCGTCATTCTTCTTCTAAAGGATATGGCATAGGTTTTCCACGCCCTTTAAATTTGGCACGCATAATTATACGTTCTGAGCGTTTTGGTAAAACAGGATTGTAATTTATTTCACTACTTATTTCAATAGATTCTAGATATTGCTTGATAAATATCAAATTACGCAAAATATCATCAATCTTGCGTCCTTCTGGACTTTGCAACTGTGAAGTTGCTTTTGTGTCTAACACTATTCGTCTTTGTGGGATAAGAGTCCCATTCGGACGTAGGGGGGTAATAGTAGCCATTAGTTAATCAACTCCCTTGTGCGTTCTGTAATACAAGCTTCAAAGGCTTGATTATTTTGTGTGTGCATTTGTTCTAGAAGTTCCCAAATTCCTAGTTCATTATTAGCAATATTCTGTTCCACAAATAAGTCTAAATCTAATAGTATAGAAACAACTTCTTCTGTAGGTGGTGTAACAATTGCTTGGTTAATAACTAGCATTGCTCCTAAATTATCCTGAGGAATTTGTAGCTGCATAAAATAGCCGCTTAGTCCTTGAGGTAAGTCACCAGAAACTTCAGGAAATGTCCTTAAATATTCTTGTAAATCACCAACAGGTAGAGGAATATCTAACCTATTAATATACCTAATTGCTAAACGAGTAATAGCTTGTGGATATGTCAATGATTGATATATACTCCACAATCGCTGGGCTTCATCTCGGAAGTTTTCCCAACAGTCGTAGGGCGCTAAACGACTGAAACTAAATCCATCCAATCGCATTTCTATAATATGCTTTTGGTCACTACTTAAGACTCTATAACCAATTTGAGATTGAGTGGCTGTGGGCTCTACAGTAGCAGCTACAATCATTTGTCCCTGCAAAATGAACACATCTTCGCACTTTGGGTACTCAGTTTGAATATTTGAGTACATTTGCCACAAAACATCGAGCTTAACTTTTGGCGACAGTTGAGCTTGGATGTTAATCACTGCTTCGGTGATTGGTGCGTGTGAATAGTGTTTTCTAGCTTCCATACTAGAACTATTGTAAACTGCCTTGTCAGTTGAAACAATACAAATTACACTACTTTACAATTTATATGGCTGTTTCTCAAGGCATTTTGTTTAAAAATAATTGCTATAGCCCCAGCATTTACCACCGGATGATCAGGACGCTTGGAATGTCCATCAAGGATAATGGCGTTAAATGCGCCTCCTGTCCATAAACAAAGACTTTGGCAATTAACTGGATAGTAAACAGTTGTTGAAAATCTCCAACTTCGTAAATTTGTCCGTTTGTGGTAACGCTACAAATCATCAATAAATCAGGATTTAATTTGGTAAGTTTGGGAATATAGTTGGCTACTACACCATCTTTCAGGGATTTATACTGGGAATGCAATTCTTTGAGAATGTCTAAAAGTGCTGGTGGTAATATTTCTGGATTTTCTGGCTTAAAGATGGGGCTGATTGATTGATACAAAATTGATTGCTGGGGTTATTACGGTAAAAGCTACTATAGGGTAGTTTCTTATACCTAAAATGCTCATATATACGCGCTGACCACTCTTTTCATTGTCTCATTAATTATTTATCTCAGGATAAGAATAAATACTTACTGGAGATAAATCACTTTTATTGCTTGAGTAATTATTGTAATAATTAATACTTATAAAATTAAATACTTAATAGTATTTACTTATTTAAAATGTAGGTCAAAAACTATCATCCTTGAGCGAAACAACCAAAGTATTTTGCAAATAAAATCTTTAGAGAGATTGTTTTTGCGCTAATTTTAGCTTCTAACAATCAAATTATTGAAAGTAAAATTTTATCTAAACGCAAATTGACTTGATCATTTTTCAATACTTAATAATTTACAACTACTGAGGATAAATGTTAGGGAGTAACCGTTGAATTATGTGATCAGCCAACATGAAGTTTCCCTAGGAAAATCTGGAAATTTCCCAAAAAAACGTTACATAGCCAAAATCCTGACTTGAACACGGTTTACAAGCTCAAGCTCAACCGTAAATTTAAGCATTTCTTTCAGACTTCCGCTAAAACCCTGATCCCCAAGCCCAAAAATTCATGCTAATGTATTCGAGTTACAAAACGCAAAGTGAAAGCGGAACGGGTTCGAGTTTCCAAAGGGGATCACTATTCATCAAGTGAAAAACCCTAGTACCGCAGGGCGGAAGTCAAAAGTCAAAAGTCAAAAGTCAAAACTAATATACAGTAAGCTTTTTGGCGATTGAATATGGTTGCTTTATTTACGCCGTGATGTACTAGCTAAATAAAACTTAAGTTCTATAGTCGCTTTAAAATCGGACGCATGAATCAAAGACATTTGTGGACTACAGTTGCCGTATTTCTAGCTGTTTTGGGTCTACCCTCAGTTGGTCGAACTCAAACCATTGCGGGAATTTCCCCAACTAGCCAAGCATCATCTGTGAATGATGCAGTCAAAGTAGGAGAGTACCAATCCCAGACAGAAAGCCCCATTTCCAATCCTGTGATTACCAGAATTCATCCTCACAGTATTCGCGGCTTACAAGCAGCAACTCTTTATATTCGGGATATTCCCGTTCTCACCTTTTTGGGTTCTAACCCAGTTACTAACAGCAAAACAAAAGTTGGAGTAATCGGCAATGGCGAGAATTTAAATTTTTACCCGCAGACTGCTACCAACTCCGCCAAAGTTACCAGTTTTAGCAATACTGGGAATGTAGTCAATTTTAACAAAAAAGTTAGATCCATTGACAATGATCCAGTTCAAAAAGCTAGTGTCATAGCCGCTAGAATCAATGAACTGATCGAAAAAAATGTAGACGCAAGCAAGATTACCGTCAGTTGGAAAACAGGAGATAACTCCACAATTAACAATAAAGCCCAAAAGCCAGGCTTCATCGTTCAACAACCGTCGGCAGATCGCTACACCATTACTATTGACGGTCAAGAACTGGTAGAAGTCAATAAACTCACAATATTAGCAGATAGTACCAAAAATCTTGCCCAAGATGCCTTACAAGCAACTAATAGACTGCGGCGACTTATAGGTAACGCATCTCCTATTCAAGCAATTGCCAACTTACCAGTAGATAGATCAGTCTCCAGAGCCAACCTACCGCAAAAGATTGCCTTTAGAAATATCAATCTCAGTTTTCAAGGGATAGCCTCTTGGTACGGATATGATGGCTCTGGCAATAAAACCGCCAGTGGTGAAAGATATAATCCCGAAGGATTAACTGCGGCTCACCGGAGTTTACCCATGGGGACAAAAATCCGTGTCACTAACACCCGGAATGGTCGCTCTGTCGTCGTGCGAATCAATGATAGAGGTCCCTACATCCGGGGTCGAATTGTTGACCTTTCGGCTGGTGCTGCCCGGCTATTAGGCATGATCGGCAGTGGCATTGCTCCAGTCAGTCTTGAGGTTTTAGGAAAATAACCCGTTTCCTCATTCCTACTCTCTTTTCGCTCTTCACTATTAAATTCCCCTGGTTCGTCCCTCCTATCCCCCAATTATCCTTTGCGCCACGCTGCGCTATCAGATATACACTAACGGGGGAAAGGATTATTGGAACTAGGGGTATTTTGTGCGTGTGCTGACAAAAGTTGTAGCCTTACGCTGCTATTTAAATCGCCGTCGCTGGCCAAGCCATCTTAGGCTACCAGAGGATCTCGGACTTGATGAACAAACCAGTTGGTCTCCCACAGCAGTTGGTTTAGTGCCAACTATGGGGGGTTTACATCAAGGTCATTTAAGTTTAATTGAACGGGCTAAACAGGAAAATTCGACGGTGATTGTCAGTATTTTTGTCAATCCCCTGCAATTTGGACCAAATGAGGACTATCAACGCTATCCCCGCACTCTAGAGCAAGACCGACAATTTTGTGAACAGGCGGGAGTTGATGTGATTTTTGCCCCAACTCCGGAGGAAATTGGTGTCCCTGGGAAGAATATAGCAGCAACTCAGGTGACACAAGTGATCCCGCCATCTGATATGATATCTAGTTTGTGTGGTAATTTTCGGCCGGGTCATTTTCAAGGTGTGGCAACGATTGTTACCAAGCTTTTTAATTTGGTACAACCTGACCGAGCTTACTTTGGACAAAAGGATGGTCAACAACTAGCAATTATTAAACGGTTAGTAGCTGATTTAAATTTGCCAGTAGAAATTGTTGCTTGTCCTACAGTGCGGGAATTGTCCGGCTTGGCTTTAAGTTCTCGTAATCAATATTTGACGGCTACAGAAAAAGAGCAAGCAACGGTGTTATTTAAAGGTTTACGGCAAGCTGAGGCGGCGTTTCGGGCTGGCGTTCGTGACAGTGGTGAACTCATAGCATTAGCGCGGCAAGAAATCGCAAAAGTTAGCAATATCAGCTTGGAATATATTGAATTGGTTGAACCGAATACGTTGATGTTTTTAGAAAAAGTTGAGGATGAAGGAATGTTGGCGATCGCTGCTCGTCTTGGTTCTACACGGTTAATTGACAATACGATTTTGCGCGATGGCAACGACGGACTACGCCAACCAATCATTGCTATTGATGGTCCGGCTGGTGCTGGTAAATCTACCGTCGCTCGCCAAGTGGCACATCAGTTAGGTTTAGTCTATTTAGATACGGGCGCTATGTACCGGGCGATTACTTGGTTAGTGCTGGAACAGGGGATTGCCATTGATGATGATTGTGCTGTTGCTGAATTAGTTGCTGGGTGTAAAATTGAACTGACTCCCAGTCAAAGCCTGCAATCTCCCGTCAGAGTCCAGATTAATGATATTGATGTCACTCAGAAAATTCGCACAGTTGAAGTCACTTCTCAAGTATCAGCGATCGCTGCTCAAAGCACTGTGCGTCAAGCATTGGTTCAACAACAGCAAAGCTGGGGACAACGTGGCGGTTTAGTGGCGGAAGGTCGGGACATTGGCACTCATGTTTTCCCAGATGCGGAAATTAAAATCTTCTTAACCGCCTCTGTGGGTGAAAGAGCGCGTCGTCGTCAGCAAGACTTTCAAAGGCAGAACCAACCCGCAGTTAGTTTAGAACAACTAGAACGGGACATTGCTGAACGGGACTTGAAAGACAGCACTCGCAAGGTTTCCCCCTTGCAAAAAGCGGCTGATGCGATTGAATTACAAACTGATGGTTTAACAGCTTCTGAAGTAGCAGCACAAATTATTAGCCACTACAATCAACGGCTATCCCATTGGTAATTCGGGAATTTTTGAGTTGAAAATGGTGGTGAGTGCCGACGGACTCACCATTATTAGATTTTATTGCTTTGAACTACATCCTAAACTATTTGCAGATTGATTCATCTATCTTGAGATGGATATTAGTCTGAGTTAATCATTATATATTTTAGACTGGGCTTTTTTCTCACGCTTCAGGTGCAGAGGCAACAGAGGGAAGTTAGGAGTTTGGTCTAAATAGATGAAATTTGCTTTATTTATAAACTAATTGCTGGGAATTTTCAGTTTGGTAGTAGAATAATAATGTTAAGTTTTGTATAAAATTCCTGAATACGAAACCTGTAATTTGCCTAGCTCTGGCAATAGCTTTCAACTAGAAAACAGTAAAGAGAGGAGATCTCACACAATGGCATTTACCCAACTAGCTTTACCTTTTGCTTCTGATGCTTTAGAATCCTATGGCATGAAAGCGGAAACCTTTGAATATCACTATGGTAAGCATCATAAAGCTTATGTAGATAATTTGAATAAGCTTGTTGATGGTACAGAATTAGCTAATAAGTCTTTGGAAGAAGTAATTCAAATTGCTTTTGGTGACTCTGCTAAGGCTGGAATCTTCAACAATGCGGCTCAAGTTTGGAATCACTCTTTCTTCTGGAATTGCTTGAAACCAGCAGGTGGCGGCGCACCTACAGGCGCATTAGCAGCTAAAATTGAACAGGATTTTGGTAGCTTTGAGAAATTCAAAGAGGAATTTTCTACTGCTGCTGCAACTCAATTCGGTAGTGGTTGGGCTTGGTTGGTTGATGATGGTGGCACACTCAAGGTAATGAAAACCCCTAACGCCGAAAACCCCCTTGCACATGGTAAAAAAGCATTGCTTACCATTGATGTTTGGGAACACGCATATTACATTGACTTCAAAAATGCTCGTCCTGGATTCATCAAGAATTTCTTAGATAATTTGGTGAACTGGGATTTTGTCGCTGAAAATTTTGCAAAAGCTTAATGCTTAGATTTTAATGGGGAAAGGGGTAATTGATAATTGTTAATTACCCCTTTCCTCACAACTAATCCTCTTGTTAAGATTGCTTTACACATTTGGGTTTTCCCCAGTCTACCTACTTGTTTGACGTGATTGATATTCATACATAACTCCGCACAATGCAGCAACAAAAACCCAAGAGAGAGTATTCAACCGAATATCAAATGTGGTAACATCAACGGTATTAAATAATATCCACCCTATAAAAGTAATTAGATAACTAAAGAAGATTAGGCGATTTTCTGCTTCTATAGATGCAGAGATCCCCGATTTCTTTAAGAAGTCGGGGATCTTATTCTTATTGTTAAATAAAATTTGACTAGCTGCAATTAATATCCAAGCCAGCAAACCACAAAATAGCAAAGTAGTAATTAACCCAGTTTCCGCAGACAGCATTAAAAATAGGTTATGAGGATGGTTGACATCAATTTGCATTTGGGTTTTATAAAGTCCACTAAAACTGCGTAAACCTGAACCAGTTAAAGGATGTTGCTGAGTTAAATTCCAGGCAAATTCCCATTGGGTTTTCCGCATTAATTCCAGCGGTCTATCAGGAAACATATCATCATTTAACCGCGCCCAAATGCCGTAGGGAACAAAAAGGCGGAAAAATTGGGCAATAGGTGAAGGTGCAAAAGCTGCCAAGAAAAAACAACTTGTAATACTGACAACAGCAGCAACAATTAATCGCCAACCTTGATATAAAGCATAAACTAAACAGGCAAAAATAGTTATTCCCCAACCATTGCGAGAATTGGTTAATATCAAGGCGATAAAATTAGCAAATACCGTAATTGTTAAGAAGATAATCAGGCGATTTTTTTGCTTGAGTTTGTGATAGTTTTCTAGCAATAAACCTAAACCCAAAATAAAGATAGTTACTAAGTATGCGGCTAAGGTATTTGGGTGCATGAAGTTAGAAGCCATGCGTCCGGATAATGATTTTTCTGGTGCAACTATCCAATCAAAGACAATCCATAAAACCTGAAATCGGAAATTCCAACCGAGAAATAATTGCCCAAAACCGATGATTAAAACAGGTACAGAACCAAACACCATGATCCAAGAAATTTGTCGTAATTGGTTGGGTGTTTGCATCAGGGAAGTTAGTCCTGTAAAAAAGAAAAAGAAGGGGATGAAGTTGAATAAACCTAAAAAAGCATCTAATTTACGATAGGCAAATCCGGTAGTAATGAGTAGTAAGATACTCAAAAGAGCAAATCCCTTGTGAATTGGCCGATTGCTAATAATCCGCGATTGTTTTCGCCAAGTTAACAATGATGCCACGACGATAGAAATACCGCCCAAAAATGGACTCAGGGGGCAAGATAATAGTCCAAATTGCAACCAATTCCAAGGGGTTTGTAAGCGGGAATTTGGATGATAAAAAGTTTTATTTAAGCTATTTCCCAACATTCTGTACGGGTAAGACGAATTTGCGCGAGGGTGAAGACACAAGGAATAATTCTGCCATAGTTTGTGGCGATCGCTCTCCAACCTAAATCAGCAAAAAACCAAGCCCACATGACTGGACCGACCAAAGCAAACGCACTGCGAACCGCACCATAACGGGCTGCACTCATAGTCATACCTCGACGGGACATTTGTAAAGCTACATAGTTTTGAAACTGTTTGGTTGCTAATCCTGTACCTGTAATTGTGGCTTCTTTCGCTACCTGATAAGTAGCTAAATGAATAGCAAATTGACGGGCGATTTGTTGGAGAACAAAAGGTTGGATTACAGACGTTACAGCCAAGGCACTACCACCTTTAAATATTAATCCTAAAGGATCACGTTGCAATGATAATGGTAATGGTTGTTTAAGTTTTGATTGTGCTAATTGATGTTGAACATTAATAGTTAGTTGTTGTTTTTCCTGTTTTGGTAGTTTTTTCCAAACCTTTCCTAAGAGATGCAAAAATACTTCTGCTTCTAAATCAATTGTTGTTAGATCTTGATAATAGTGAATTTTCAAATATTTGCATACTTGAATTAGGGCTTGTCTGTAAGTTACTTGATCAGTACGTCCCCGTAATACTGTCATCCCGTCAGCAGCTAAAAAACGAAAGCGATTTTCTATTGTATCTAACCAAGTTTGACGATCTTGGCTTTGTACTGCAATGGGTTCGGGTGTGTGAACATAATCTAAGGGGTTAAACTTGCGACTAAACAGAATTGCTGTTAAGTCCTGTAGTTCCTCTTCTGTAGCTAGTTCCAATACCGCCCTGAGTTCTTCCAATTTCCCTTCCTCTCTTAGGTGCAGCTTATCTGTCCCCTATTCTACTATCTTATAAATCAAATCTTCCATATTTATTCTTAATTTATATTTTTCTTCCAGTCATTAACAATTGTGACAGTTGAGGTCGGAATGTGAGCTAAAGTTGTTTATTTTTTTCAGTAAAAAACCCGCTATAGGAATACTATAGCGGGTAAAATTAACAATTACAGTTATGGTTAATTTTCAGATACAAATATTATGCCAGCCATTCCAGAACAGCTTCATCTTTAGTATTAGTATGACGAGAAGGTGTTTCCCGCTCAAATTTCATGTGAATAGAACGGGTTTGTTCACCATCAGCCGCAACAGCTAAAATTGGATAGTCAATTAAACCATCTTGGAAGGACATTTGGAAGCGGAATGTACCATCGGAATTGAGTTTAATTGGACGACCACCAATGGTAACATTTGCATCAGGTTCAGTTGCACCGTAAACAATCAATTCAGCGTCAGCAACTAACCAGAATTTGCGAGGACGTGCAGGAACAGCAGAAGCGGAGAAACCGGACATTCCCACACCGGACATGGTTAAACCAGATACGGTAGGAACAGCCCACATACCCACACCAGATGGGAAAACGTAGGAACTGAGAGCTTGTTCGGGAGCAGCAGAACCGGGGACGTGCTGCATAGAACCGAAGATAGAACCTGCTACCCGTTGAGCTTCAGCGGATTCTGCTAGACCAAAGATTTGTTCGTAAATGGGATTTCCACCACCCGCAGTCGCAGCAGCAGCAGTTGCTAATTTCTTAGATGGGGGAACTAGTTCGTAGAAAGTCTTAGCACGCAGGTCTTCTTCAAAGTCTACGGTGATGAAGACATCTTCAATCCAATCGGAAGGATAAACGGGGGGAATATGTACTCTCGCAGAACGTGCTAATACTAACCAACCACCATCAGCGGTGCGATAACCAACATCTATCACATAATCGCGATCGCTCACGGGAATTGGCAAATACCATTCTCTCGCTAGTTCATCAGCAGGGTATTCTTGAATACTGTGGGGACTTTGATAATCTAGATCAACATCAGTGACATCATAAATCCGCAAAGCTAGGGTTTGTCCACCTTGACGACGCAGTGCTTCTTTATGGTCGTTAGGAATATCCCAGTAAGTGTAAGCCCATTGAGGATCACGAGGTAACAGAACAATCCGACTGTCACCATAACCAGCTGGTAAATCTGCTAGTGCTTCATCAACATCAGCGAGAGAACCACCAGTCCGATCTTCTTGACCTAACTCAAATTTTGCTGCTTCCACGGTTTCTTGTGCCTCCAGATTAGGGGATGAACTGAGCGAGAACTTACTATGCTGAACTTCTTCAATTGATGCTAATAACTGCGATTTCCGCATTCTGCTATAGCGAGATATACAGAATTCACTGGCAACTTTGCGTAATTGCCGTAGGGTCATCTCTTCTAGCGGTGGCCGTTCTTTTGCCATTGATTTGGACTCCAGTAGTTTACAAGGTAAATTATTTTTTCCGGGTTAAAAAAATTTTGATGAAATATCATCTACCCAGATTTTTTTATTCCTGACTCCTGGTTTGTCTCCAGTTTTAAATTTGTTTACTGTTTGTTTTTTATTAAGATACCAACTCATCGAAATTCCTAGTTATGCCGTTGTTTTGCATTTCTTTGGGATTGCCAAAAGTTGTTAAGTAAATATTAACCAGTAAAACTATCTAGGGATCAAGGGGTCTAAAGATAGGTTTTACTATATTTCACGTAGTTATCAGCCTTGCGGGGATCAGTTTGTCATGGAATCTTAATATAGTGATCTCAGATAGAGGATTACTGTCAAGGTTTGATGACATTGAGGGCAGGGAACATGGAAAAGAGTAGATTTAACAACGAACAACTGTACGGGCGAAGCATTTGGAGAACTATTTTTGGCAATGACCGATAATTTATCTTCCAAATGCTTCGCCCCTACTAACAACTGACCAATTACAAAAAATTCTGAATTACTGACATTCGCTGAATCAGCCATTTACCTTCTTTGCGAACCAAATCATAGCGAACGCGCAAGTTTTCATTAGAAGACTTTTTCTGCTGACTATTCTGATAGAACTGGGTAACTTCTTGTACCTTAGCGTCTACAGATACATAATCTTTATCTGTACCTTTTTTAGAAACAGCTACTATTTCTACATTATGTTTATATTGGCGATAGCGTTTCTCTTCTTGTTCTTGCTGGGCTACTGACTGCCATTGTGATAAAACTGCACCTGTTAAAATTTCCTTTAAACCATCAATGTCATGTTTTTGCCCTAAAGCTGAGGTTTTGACTGATAACCAAGTTTCAATTACTTCTTTTGCTGTCTCCTTGGTCAGTTCTTCGGTGCTTGATTCAGGTTCGCTGTTGGGGTCAGGAATGGTGATTGGTGGTTGATTTAGTTGTATTGCTAACTGTTCTCCCTGGAATGATGCACTGGGAAAGAAGATATTTTTGACCAAGCCAAAAGTTGTTGATACTAATAACGAAAAAATTAATACTCCTCCCAATGAGAAGAAAACTAGCCAAACTAAGCGTGTTTTTGGATCTAGACTACTGAGAAAATTAGTTTGAGACTGGATGAATCGCTGGGAAAGGTTATTAGCAGTAGGTTTACGTCTTCTGCGTTTGGGGGGTTGGTGGTTTGTTGCTGTGGTCGGAGTACCATTGGTTTGATGTGGTATTAGGTTCGGGGTTGCTGCTGTTGAGGGTATTTGTGATGTTTGATTTCCCGCATTTGCATTTGTTGGTGGATGATTCCATCTCGGTATGGAAACTTGGGTAGATTCAGGTTGAGGTCGAGGCTGGGTTTGTGGTAACTCAGGATTGACGGGTTGATGATGTTGCGGTGTTTGTGTGGTGTTATTAGTATGGTAACGAGAATTATTAATATCTGGTTGGGGAAAGGATTGATGATTAATTACTGACCATTCATTAGTAATTTGGGCATCGGTAGGTAAAGATTCTAGATAAGCTTGTACTTGTCTATCGGCAAAGTAATCTTTTAAAGAGGCTTGCTGTTTTGCTAAATCCCGAAAATGGGGAAATACTTCTTGCTGTAACCATTGTTCACTATATAAACACAGTCCTGGTAATAGGTCTGGTGAGTCTTGGGATTTTTCCCGAATAAAAGCTAAGGCTTCATATTCTTGACTTAGTTCTAAAACACGGGTGGCTTCTTCGGTTTGTCCCATTAGCAAAGCACAAAGCGATTGTTCTAAATGCACGTCTTGGCGTTTGCCTAATTGCATTAACATTTGCTTGGCTTGGCGAATTAATGCTGGTTGGCGTTGGGCAAAACCTCTGGCGATTAGGGAGTATACTGCTAAATATGTGGCCACGGCTGAGGGGCGTTTACTTTCTAATTCAAAGAGTTTATGCTGTTCTGCGACTGTTAAATAATGGCGAATTTGTTGGATAAATCGTAAAAAGTCATCTATATTTAATCCTGATTGATCATTGCCTGTACCATCAATACCGCCACGATCTTCTAAGATACTTTGTAATAATTCTAATCCTTGCCGACGTTTGGGAATTTGTGTTTGTGGTAGTGCTAATAGTTCCAAGATGCGGTAGGGACGCAGTTTGTAAAGATCAGCGGTCATTTCAGCGCGGACGCTGGGAAATAAGCCTTCTCGTGCTAATAATTCTTCACCTGTTTCTAAGGATACGGCGGCATTTTCATAGTGACCTTGTTGCCATTCTTCCCGTCCTAGTTCTAGGCAAGCTAGGGAGACGGTGAGGATAATATCTGGTAAGTCAGGGTTTTCGGGAATTTCTATTTGGGTAGCACGATGACCTGTTTTAAGACTAACTGAACTAGGTTTATTAACTAGGTACGGGCGACCAAGTTTTAATACTAATTCATATTCTCCTAGTTCTTGGAGGATTAACAAAGAGCCAACTAATCGCTCTGGGGTGATTTCAATGCTGAGACTTTGAGCATCTTGATCTTTGGAGTTATTATCTGTTAGGGTTTGTTGTGGAACTTGATCAGCAGTTTTGTTAGGAGTATAAACGTGAGCTAGATAAAGCTGATCGTAGGCTTTGCGCTCGTCGGTATCTAATAAAACCATATAAGCTTCTTCAATCAGCTTCTTGCGAGAAGATATAGATGTAGTCGAATATTCCCGTCGGGGCAATTGGACAATGCGATCGCTGTATGCCTGTCGCAATTGTTCCTCATTGGCCGCCAACGGTAATCCTAGAATTCGGTAATAATCAAGCGGAATTCGCACAGCTTACGTCCCCTGCACTGTGTTCTCGTAGCATCTCGTAAAAATTAACATAATTTACCCAGAGCGTTCCAGGCTTCTAAAACCGTCCCATAATCATAGCTTGATTAATACCGTGTTGACCTAGTACAATAAGTGTAGATAGTAACAGATATATTAGTCATTTCCGTTAATTTTTTTATATCTTCAGTTTAAGGTTATGGAGTTGGGAGTCAGGAGTTAGGAGTAACACCTTATTACCTATTGCCTAATTTTTAAACGATCCATTCTGAAGCGCGTTCACCTAAGTCCAGGGGGATACTAACTGCTTTACCAAGACGGGGACGCTCTTTGGTTTCTAGAATGAAAGTTTGTACTTGTTGTATTCCTCCCAAGGCATTGAGATAATTAGCAATGCTGTCAAGATGATCTTGGTAATCTGTTTCGCTTAAAGGGAAAGAGGCTTGTCCAAAGTATTTCCACATGATTTGTAGAAATATTTTGCCCTGAGTGCGGCGAAACTGGACATCATAAGGTTGTCCCCATTTATCAATCAACAGTTGGCGTAATTCCTTTCCGGTCATAGTAATTTTGGTCTGTTGTCCGTTGTCAGTTGTCAGTTGTTAGTAGGGGCGAAGCATTTGGAAGATAAATTATCGGTCATTGCCAAAAATAGTTCTCCAAATGCTTCGCCCGTACAGTTGTCCGTTGTCCGTTGTCCGTTGTCCGTTGTCAGTTGTCCGTTGTTAGTAGGGGCGAAGCATTTGGAAGATAAATTATCGGTCATTGCCAAAAATAGTTCTCCAAATGCTTCGCCCGTACAGTTGTCCGTTGTCCGTTGTCCGTTGTCCGTTGTTCGTTGTCCGTTGTTAGTAGGGGCGAAGCATTTGGAAGATAAATTATCGGTCATTGCCAAAAATAGTTCTCCAAATGCTTCGCCCGTACAGTTGTTCGTTGTTCGTTGTCCGTTGTCAGTTGTTCGTTGTCCGTTGTCAGTAGGGGCGAAGCATTTGGAAGATAAATTATCGGTCATTGCCAAAAATAGTTCTCCAAATGCTTCGCCCGTACCGTTGTCCGTTGTTAAGAAGTTTCCTTCTGTTCCCTGTTCCCTATTCCCTATTCCCTGAGCTTATCTAGATTTTACATTTAGTTATGATATTAAGTTCCGTGACTCCAGTATGATAAGGATATAAAGAAATGTAATGCTAACAGATAAAGATGCTCACTATGTCTTGCAACTGAGAATTAGGGTATCGCTGTGAGCGTTATGATTTCGATTCAGATAAGAGTGGCTCTTGTGCTGGTACTCTTGTCAAAATGATTAATAAATTACACAAACAGCGCGGAGATTATGGCTCAATTTTCTGAATCAGCAGATGTTCCCGATATGGGTCGTCGTCAGTTTATGAACCTACTCACTTTTGGGACTGTTACCGGAGTGGCGTTGGGTGCATTGTACCCTGTTGTTAGCTACTTTATTCCTCCTTCTAGCGGTGGTGCTGGTGGCGGTACAGTAGCCAAGAATGAATTGGGTAATGATGTTAGTGTTAGTCAATTTCTAGACAGCCATAATGTGGGCGGTCGCAGTTTGGTACAAGGACTCAAGGGAGATCCTACCTATATTGTAGTGGAAAGTAAAGAAGCGATCGCTGACTACGGGATTAATGCTATTTGTACCCACTTAGGTTGTGTTGTCCCTTGGAATGTGGCTGAAAATAAGTTTAAATGCCCTTGTCATGGTTCACAATATGACGCTACTGGTAAAGTAATTCGCGGTCCTGCACCAAAATCCTTGCCTCTAGCCCATGCCAAAGTGGCAGACGACAAAATTCTGTTAACACCTTGGACAGAAACCGATTTCCGCACTGGGGATGCCGCTTGGTGGGCTTAAATAGTGCAAAAGTTATTAGTCTCAAGTCAACAATCTAGGGCTTTTAATCAACTCTTGACTACTGACTACTGACCAATGACAACTGACAACTGACAACTGACCACTGACAAATGACTTTATAGAGATGAGAAATGCCCTTACACCTGCGAGGTTAACTCGCACTGCTAAAGCAATGGTTAATACACTGCTTATAGCGATCGCTACTGTGACTTTTTTCTTCACTAGCGATATAGCCGTCCCACAAACTGCTGCTGCCTATCCTTTCTGGGCGCAAGAAACCGCTCCTGCAACCCCCCGCGAAGCAACGGGTCGAATTGTTTGCGCTAACTGTCACCTAGCAGCTAAACCCACAGAAGTGGAAATTCCCCAATCTGTGCTTCCTGACACTGTATTTAAAGCCGTTGTCAAGATTCCCTACGATGCCACTGTGCAACAAGTGGGTGCTGATGGTTCTAAGGTGGGCTTAAATGTTGGTGCTGTACTAATGTTGCCTCAAGGCTTCAAGATTGCCCCAGAAGATCGCATTTCTGAAGAACTCAAGGCAGAAGTGGGTGATATGACATTCACTCCTTACAACGACAGTACAGATAATGTTGTCATTGTTGGTCCATTACCTGGTGAAGAATATCAAGAAATTGTCTTCCCTATTCTTTCTCCTAACCCCGCTACAGACAAAAATATCCACTTTGGCAAATACTCTGTTCATGTAGGCGGTAATCGTGGCCGTGGACAAGTTTACCCCACAGGTGAAAAGAGCAATAATAACGCATTCAACGCTTCTGCTGCCGGTACAATTAGCAAAATTGCTAAAACAGAAGATGAGGACGGTAACGTTAAGAATCTGATTAGTATCACAACTGCAACTGGTGATGTTGTTACAGATACAGTTCCTGCTGGTCCTGAACTAATTGTGACTCAAGGACAAGTAGTTACAATTGGTGATGCTTTGACTAACAACCCCAATGTTGGTGGTTTTGGTCAAAAAGATGCAGAAATTGTGTTGCAAGATTCTTCTAGAGTTGCATGGTTGGTTGCTTTTATCTGTTTGGTGATGTTGGCACAAGTAATGCTAGTTCTCAAGAAGAAACAAGTAGAAAAAGTTCAAGCTGCGGAAATGAATTTCTAAATCATAACTATGATTTGTGTGATTGATTTGATTGATTACAACAATCAGGGTTCAAGCTGCGGAAATGAATTTCTAAATCATAACTATGATTTGTGTGATTGATTTGATTGAGATGATTGATTACAACAATCAGGGTTGAGGATACTGACAAATTCTTTGCTAAATCATCAGCTATTTGACAGGCTTTTTGCCTGTCTTTTTTTATAATTGATAATTAGTAATTGGGAGTAAACAAATGATAGAACCTAGCAAATCTTTTTATGTTGATCATCTATTGGTAGAGGTTTATGCTTCTGAAATGGAAATGTCAGAAAGTGTGGCTAAAATCACACATCAATATTTACAAAATCTGCTTGACAAACAGGATACAGTTGCGATTTTATTAGCTACAGGAAATTCCCAAATTCGATTTTTGGAGGCTTTAATTGCTTTAGAGGGAATAGATTGGTCACGGATAATTTTATTTCATTTAGATGAATATTTGGGAATTACATCCGATCATCCTGCTAGTTTTCGGCGTTATTTGCGGGAACGGGTCGAAGAAAAGGTGTGTCCCCAACAATTTTATTATATAGCAGGGGATACATTACAACCAATAGCTGAGTGCGATCGCTATACTCGACTCTTAGAAAATCAACCTATTGACCTATGTTTTTTAGGTATTGGGGAAAATGGACATTTAGCATTTAATGATCCAGTGGTGGCAGATTTTCAAGATCCTGCTAAAGTTAAACTTGTCAAACTGGATCATGTTAACCGTCAACAACAAGTAAATACAGCATATTTTGCCAATTTAGCAGATGTTCCTCAATACGCATTTACTGTAACTATTCCCATGATTTGTCATGCTAAAAAAATAATTTGTTTAGCACCAGCAACCAGAAAAGCCCAAGTAGTTAAAACTCTGTTAACAGGAAATATTACTACTAATTGTCCAGCTTCTATTTTACGTCAACAACCCCAAGCTACTTTATTTTTAGATGTTAATTCTGCTAGTTTACTATAACTACTAGATCCCCGACTTCTTCAAGAAGTCGGGGATCTAAATAAATCAATCATGTTGGATTAAATAACCATCTTCCATATTAATGATTCTGTCAGCAATATCTAAAATTCGGTTATCGTGGGTAACAATTAAAATGGTGCAATCTTGTTCTTTTGCTAATTGCTGCATTAAATTAACCACATCTCTTCCTGATTTACTATCTAAAGCCGCCGTAGGTTCATCAGCTAAGACTAACTTAGGATGACTCACCAAAGCCCGCGCAATGGCTACTCGTTGCTTTTGTCCCCCGGAAAGATCGGAGGGGTAATAATTAATTCTATCTCCCAATTTCACAGCCTGGAGCATTGTTTCTGATTGGATATAAGATTCCCATTGAGAAATATTGCGTTGTAATTCCAAAGACATTTGCACATTTTGCATAGCTGTGAGGAAATCTAGTAAATTATGAGCTTGAAAAATATAGCCAATTTGTCGCCGTACCTGGACTAATTCTTCATTACTAGCACCTAATAATTCCTGTCCATTAAATTTTAAACTTCCCTCTTGGACAGAACGCAAACCACCAATTAATGTTAATAAAGTAGTTTTTCCTGAACCAGATGGTCCAGTCATAATCACAATTTCTCCAGCTTTGATAGTTAAATTAATATCAAACAAAGTTTGAGTTCGTAATTTACTATGACCAAAGTAATGATTAAGATTTGTGATTTTCAAAATATTGGCATCAGGTAAATATTGCATTATTAGTTAATTAAAGATTTCTGCTGGATCTACTTTACGGAGTTTATTGGTAGAAAAGAAACCAGAAGTTAAGCACATAATAATCACAGAAGTGAATACTAATGATCCCTTACTTAAATCCATAACAATTGGTAATTTAGTTGCATCTTTAGCAATATCATATAGCCCTAGAGAGATAGCAAAACCAGGAATAAAACCCAAGACAGCTAAAATTATAGCTTGCTGAAATACGACATTTAAAAGATATTTATTTCTAAATCCCATAGCTTTAAGTGTCGCAAATTGGACAAAATGAGTTGATATATTACTATAAAGGATTTGATAAACAACAATTACACCAACCACAAAACCCATCATTACCATTAAATTAAATACAAATCCAATTGGTGTTCTTAATGTCCAATAGCTTTTTTCAAAGTCAATAAATTCTTGGCGTGTCATTACCGTGACATCTTTTGGTAAACTATTAGATAAAGTTGTGAGAATTGTTTGGGGGTTAACATTAGGTTTTAGATGAATTAAGCCTATATCTATTTGATTTGATCTATGTTCTGGAAAGATTTTAAAAAAAGTAGAAGAACTGACTATTAAATTACCATCCACACCAAAGGAAGGACCAAGAGTAAATAAACCACTAACTTTAACCTTATAACCAATAGTTCCCAAATAACTAAATATTTCCATACCTATAGGCTGATTTTTTTGAAAATATTCAGCAATTGGTCCAAATTCTGGCCGGGCTGCGCGGTCAAAAAATACTTGATCAGGAATTTTTAGTAATTGAAAATCTTGATCTACTTCTGGTAATGTAAAGATAGATTTTACCGGATCAAATCCTAGAATGTAAATAGGATATTTGCGGCCATTAATGGGATTTTTGAGTTTAGCAAATTGGACATATAAAGGTTCAACAGATTCTATGCCGTTAAAACCTAATATTTGATATAAACGACTACGAGGAAAGCTTTGAGTAGAAGTCAAAGATTTATATTGGGAACTAATTAAAAACAAATCACCTCGCAGGTGTTTATGGACTTGAGTAGCACTAGAATAAAGAGCATCCTGAAACCCAATTTGCATAAACATCAACACAGAAATAAAAGCAATCCCAGCCAATGCTACAAAAAAGCGCACTTTTTGTTTGATCAATTGTAGCCAAGGCAAAGGTATATTTAAAATCATGTTTTACCTCCTATTCCTTATATAAATGCACCCCACCCCGCAAGCGAGGAGGGGACTATGATGTATCTCATTCAAGTGCATACCGCTATATAAATCATCCAAATCAAATTAATCAGACAAATCATAGTTCAGACTTTGTTATATTTTAATAAGTGCCTGTACCTGTAAATTAGTTAAACTAGAAACTCGTTGATTATCTGCCGAGTTGTCAATGCGAATTTTCACATCAACTATTTTGTTATCTGTATCTGAACCGGGATTAGTATTGAAGATATTTTGTCTACCAATTTGTAAACCAATATCTGCGACAGTTCCCTTTAATTTTCCGCTAAAAGCCTCACTGGTGATAGTTACTGATTGACCTAAACGAACTTTTTTAATATCAGTTTCGTAGACTTCTGCAACTACATACATTTGTTGAGTTTGTCCTAGTTCTACTATGCCTTTATTGCCAATTATTTCTCCTGGCCAAGTATTAATTTTTAGAACTTGAGCATCAATAGGGGAACGGATAGAACTTAAATTTAGCTCGGCTTGAGCTTGTTGAACAGATGCTATAGCACTTTTTACATTTGCTTGAGCTAGTTGCACATCTGTGGGGCGAATTTCGGCAATACTATTAAGTCTAGCTTGAGATTCAGTTAACTGTTTTTGCAAAGTTTCTATAGTTCGTTTTAGACTAGCATTAGCTTCATTAAGTTGTTGTTGCACAGTATCCCGGCGTAATCTTTTAGTATCTGCATCAGAAGCAGAAATAGCACCATCTTGATATAATTTCTGATAGCGTTGATTTTCGGTTTCTGAATTTTTTAGTTCAGCTTCTAAACGAGAAATTGTAGCTTTTTGAGTAGAAACTGATCCTCGTAAATCAGCTTCTAAACGAGAAATTGTGGCTTTTTGGGCTGAAATATCCCCTCCTTTTGCCCCTGCTTCTACTTGTTGAAGATTCGCTCGACTAACTTCTACTTGTCGGTTTGCTTTTTCTAAAGCTGCAAGATTAGGTATATAATTATCAAGAATTGCTACTAATTGTCCTTGACGAATTTTATCTCCTTTTTTAACTAGGAGTTGATTAACTCTTATCCCTGTTTGAGAATTAGGTGCGGAGAGACGAATTACTTCTCCTTGGGGTTCTAAACGCCCTAAAGCAGCAACAGCAGTAATAGTAGGGGCTGAAATGGGAGAAATAGAAGATATGGTCGGGGATGATTTAGACGTTTTCTGAAAATATGAAAGGCTATAGATAGATATTATGCTAGTAGCTATAACTCCAGCACTTCCTAACATTATCGGCCACAAACTCATAGGTTTTGTGAATGAGTGCTTTTCTTTGTGTACCATAATTTTGTCTTTTAAATTAGGAAATATGACAATATTTCTGACTCTAAATTAGAGACAGAAAAGCCATTACACTTGATAGCATCTCTTGATAACCTTATCTGGTTCAGTTAAGAAAAAAGTAGGTTGGATTAAGTGACAGCACCACCCAACATTATCAATCATTTTGTTGGGTTTACTGCCGTCAACTCAACCTACATAATTAACTGAACTGGATTAATTGATAACCTTAATATCCAACAAAATACAACTAATCAAAAATTCTTTACTTTGGTTGACTAAATGGAAAGTTACATAAAATACTTAAATACTAAAATTCTGCCAGGTAATTGGTAATTAGTTGCTGACTATTACCAATTACCATGATCAAAATTTTATTTATTTAACACAACCTCTTTCTCTTTTTTCTTCCGCATGATTGCCAAATATTCGCTGCGGGTTCCGTCTACTCGATAATGATCACAAATTTGACAAAGTTTGAGAAGATCCAAGCGACTGAAGATTTTTTGATGTTCAATAGCGTTGTCATTCCGCCACCGCCAGAATGTGGTTCTATCAATTCGACGATTGCTTTCAGGCCATCTTCTCCGTGATAGAAAATCTACTAATTCATCTTCATGAAATGAGTAACCTTTTGGTAATTTGAGGAGTTGTTCTCGTAACTCATTCAGCGGGATGAGTGGATCTAATTCAGATAGTCTCATGCCAGCAATTCCTTGTAGTTTTTGTAATTCCAATATTGCAGAAGCCAAATAATGCAATAACGTTTAATTGACTAATTTTATGCTCGAAGACTGTTTGAAATTCACAGTCTAAATTTCCCTGATTTAATAATTTAGAGTAAACTTATTTTTTGAGAATTTCAACCTATATGCAACAGATTGTTTCATAGAACCTTGTTTATCGCACTATCTGGGATTTGTAAAAATCGCAAGCCTCAAATTTTTAATTCTTTAAATAGAGGATTACTAATTTTGCATTATCTCAAATTTAGGACTTAAGTTGATGAAAAAATATATTTTTAACTCCTGAGATATATTTAATAGTGATCTATTTTACAAAGGTGAAAAAATATTTCTGGAGATAGATGTAAAAAATAACTATTTAGCATTAGAAACTAATGAACAATAATTACATATTGCACATTCTATTTTTATCCAGAGAATTTGTTATTCTTAGTTATTGTAAAATAAAGTTTTCAATAAGTTGGAACTAATAATATGCAATCTCTATGCAACTTTTGTCAAAATGGCTAAAACTTAGATAATAATTAGTGTATTGGATAAGCAAAGATATTTCTGCGACGACTCTATCAATTTTACATCTGCAAGACTTTTATAAAGTTGCACGTAAGTTGCTTATGAGTTGCAATAGGGTTGTCACCAAACTCAGATTAATATAGGCGGAAATTTAATTTATAGTCTGGAGGATTAATCAGACTATTTCATATTTAATCGCCACAATATTTATCAATAATTTATGTCGAGTTCAGATTTCAATACTGTTAAGAATGAAAATCAATTCTAGCTTAGTTTAATTTAGTCAAAAAACAAGCTGCTATTCACCTCTATATTGCTCGATCAAAAGAGGGAAATATGATCATGGCTGCTTCCAAATTTGAAGCTGCTTTTGCACAGTTGCAATCTGAAATTAGTAACTGTGAAAAGTCTGTACTCAAGATGATAAAGGTTAAAAAAAATATGCCTGATACCACAAAGATGAAAAATGAAATTAATGCTAAATTGCGAACAACTAATGTAGCAATTGTTGGGATGGCTTCTATTTTTCCCCAGGCGAAGAATTTACAGGAATACTGGGAAAATATTATTCAGAAAGTGGATTGTATTACTGATGTTCCGGCTTCCCGTTGGCAAATAGATGATTATTATGATCCTGACCCCAAAGCAGCGGATAAGACCTATTGTAAACGGGGTGGTTTTTTACCAGATATTGATTTTAATCCCATGGAATTTGGCTTACCTCCTAATATTTTGGAGGTGACAGATATTTCTCAATTACTCGGTTTGGTAGTGGCAAAAGAGGCATTAGAAGATGCTGGTTATGGGACATCTCGCCAATTTAATCACGAACGAACAGGAGTAATATTAGGAGTAGCAATTGGTAGACAATTGGCTGTTCCTTTAGGTGCAAGATTGCAAGATCCACTTTGGAAAAAAGTTCTCAAAAATAGTGGTTTATCAGACGAAGATAGCCAGAAAATTATTGAAAAACTCAAAAGTGGATATGTGCAATGGGACGAAAATGCCTTCCCCGGAATGTTAGCTAATGTGATTTCTGGACGTATCGCCAACCGTCTGGATTTGGGCGGAATGAATTGCGTAGTGGATGCAGCCTGTGCGAGTTCTTTGGGTGCATTAAGAATGGCTATTAGCGAGTTAGTGGAACATCGCGCTGACATGATGATAACTGGCGGGGTGGATACGGATAACTCAATTTTCGCCTATATGTGCTTCAGTAAAACCCCTGCTGTTTCCCCTGGAGAAAAGGTAAGACCCTTTGATACTGATGCAGATGGAATGCTATTAGGCGAAGGCGTGGGAATGCTGGTACTTAAACGTCTAGAAGATGCCCAACGAGATGGCGATCGCATCTATGCAGTCATTAAAGGGATGGGTAGTTCTAGCGATGGCAAGTATAAAAGTATTTACGCACCTCGGGCAGAAGGACAAATTAGTTCTTTGGTTCGTGCCTATATAGATGCAGGTGTTTCTCCTGCTAGTGTAGGATTAATCGAAGCACATGGCACGGGAACGATGGTAGGAGATCCTACAGAATTTACATCTATTACCAGCGTTTTTAGCGAAAATAACCCGAAAAAACAGCATATTGCTTTGGGAACTGTCAAATCTCAAATTGGACATACTAAGGCGGCGGCTGGTGCAGCTAGTCTCATCAAAGCGGCTTTAGCGTTGCACCACAAAGTCTTACCACCGACGATCAATATCAGTAAACCCCATCCTAAACTGAATATTGAGAACTCGCCATTTTATTTAAATACGGAAACTAGACCTTGGGTAAGTCATCCTACCCAACCAAGAAGGGCAGGAGTCAGTGCTTTTGGCTTTGGTGGTACAAATTATCACGTTGTCCTGGAAGAATACGAGCATGAACATCATCACCCTTACCGTTTACACCATAGGCCAGAATCCTTACTGCTATTTGCCCCCACCCCTTCAGAGTTGTTATCTCGTTGTCAACAAATCCAGCAACAATTACAGATTGAGGGTAAAGAAAGACACTATCAACAATTAATTACTGATTCTCAAACCAGGAAAATTCCCGTTAATTATGCCAGAATGGGCTTTGTAGCTAATGATTTAGCGCAAGCTGAGGAATTACTAAAAATTGCGATTGCAGGGCTAAAACAGAAGCCTGAAGCCGAATCCTGGGAACATCCTCAAGGGATTTACTACCGTCAAAAGGGGATAGATCCGACAGGTAAAGTAGTGGCTTTGTTTTCTGGACAAGGTTCACAATACTTAGAAATGGGGCGGGAGTTGGTGATGAATTTTCCCTGCTTGCGCCAAACCTATACGCACATGGATAGCCTTTTGTGTGAGGACGGGTTACAGCCCTTGTCAACGGTAGTATTTCCTCAGCCTGTTTTTGATGAAGCACAAAAGCAAGTTCAGTTAGCAACGTTGCAAAAAACTGAATATGCACAACCAGCAATTGGAGTATTTAGTGCGGGTTTATATAAAATTTTGCAACAAGCTGGATTTAAACCTGATTTTGTTGCTGGTCATAGCTTTGGTGAATTAACAGCTTTGTGGGTTGCAGGTGTATTAAATGAAGAAGATTATTTGTTCTTAGCAAAAGCTAGAGGACAAGCTATGGCTGCACCGGCAAATCCCAATTTTGATGCTGGAGGAATGTTAGCCGTTAAAGGAGATATTCAGCAGATAACGGCAGTAATTAAAAAGTTTCCCCAGGTAGCAGTTGCTAATAAAAATTCTCAGCACCAAATAGTATTAGCTGGGAAGAAAGAGGAAATTAGTCAAGTCCAAGATATTCTCAAAAAACAAGGTTTTACTACTTTTTTATTAGGAGTTTCCGCAGCATTTCATACACCATTAGTATCTCATGCTCAAAAACCTTTTGCCCAAGCTGTTGAAAAAGTAAATTTCAACGAAGCACAAATTCCCGTTTATACTAATGTTACAGGTGGCTGTTATCCTCAAGAACCCCACGCTATCCAAAAAATCCTCAAAGAACAATTGTTCAATCAGGTATTATTTCAGCAGGAGATTGAAAATATTTATGCTGCTGGTGGTTATTGTTTTGTGGAATTTGGTCCTAAAAATGTGCTTACAAATTTGGTAAAGGAGATTTTAAATGATCAACCCCATATAGCTATAGCTGTAAATCCAAATCATACCAAAAATAGCGACAAAACTCTTCGACAAGCCATAGTTCAATTGCAGGTAGCTGGGTTATCTTTGCAAAATTTAGATCCCTATCAAGTCGTAACTAAAATTCCCGAAATTCCTCAACAAAAAGTTTTGAATGTGCGGTTAAATAGTACCAATATTACCGAAAGAACTCAAAAAGCCTTTGCGAAAGCCTTAGAAAATGGTCATCATGTAGGGGTGATATCTTCCCAACCAACAATTAACGAAAATTACCCAACTTCATTTAACGAAAATCATCAACCACAGGGTAACGAAAAGCCTCCAACTTCATTTAACGGAAATCATCAACCACAGGGTAACGAAAAGCCTCCAACTTCACTCAACAGTAAATTAGAAAAAGTAGAAATTCACCCTCAAAATTCTGAAAAAGTTATTCACAGCTTAGAAAATTTCATCACAGAATTTAGTCAGCAACAACGGGACATTATCCATGTTCATGAACAATCTTTGCAAAATCAAACAGAATACACAAAGACATTTTCTCAATTAATGCAGCAGCAGTATTCATTATTGGGAAATAATGAACCTACAGAACATCAATCTCAAACTCAGCAACTAGCAATTTCCAATTCTGAACAGAACATGATGCGGTTTCATGATCATCAAGGTGATACCCTCCGCATTCATGAACAATATCTCAAATATCAACATGAATATACCCAAAATTACTTTCAACTTCTGCAAAAACATTTTCATTTACTGACTTCAGAAAATAAAGTCATCAATTATGTAAATCATCCTCAACCCACTTTTTCTCCCCAAATTCAACAAGACTTAGAAAACGATGAAAAAACCGACTTATCTCCACCTCTTCCTCTCTGTACCTCCGCGCCTCTGCGTGAAGAAAAAATCATCCCAAATATAGATAAAGCTACCCTTAGTCAAACTCTACTAAACGTTGTCAGTGATAAAACAGGCTACCCAGTAGAAATGTTAGAACTGTCAATGGATATGGAAGCAGATTTAGGAATTGATTCTATCAAACGAGTCGAAATTTTAGGAGGTTTATTAGAAATATATCCCGATTTACCTAAACCCAACCCCGAAGAATTGGGACAATTAAGAACTTTGGAACAAATTGCCGAATATATGCAAACTTTAGTTTCAGATGTCTTAAATCAACAGATAGAAACATCAACCGCAATTATTACCACAGAGGTATTAGTAGAAGTTCCTCAACCGGAATTAATAACATCCACACCTGAAATTGAAGAACAAAAAGCAGAAGTAGAAATTCCCGCAGATTTAAGCGATATTCTGTTAACAGTTGTCAGTGATAAAACAGGCTACCCAGTAGAAATGTTAGAACTGTCAATGGATATGGAAGCAGATTTGGGAATTGATTCTATCAAACGGGTAGAAATTTTAGGAGGTTTATTAGAACTATATCCCGACTTACCTAAACCCAACCTCGAAGAAATTGGAGAATTGAGAACTTTGGCCGAAATTGCCACTTATATGCAGCAACAAGCCCAGGGAATTTCTAATTTATTGACTGAAGAAATAGTAGAGATCACAACAACCACATTTCTGCCAAATATCCGCCGCAGTATTGCCAAATTACAGCAACTTCCCACACCTGATAGTTTAGAATTTTCTCTTCCTGAAAACCACATTGTATTAATAACTGATGATGGTTCTTCTACTACTGAAAAATTAGCAGAAAGTTTGACAGCTAAAGGTTGGAAAACTGTAGTTTTAAGTTTCCCTGGAATTGATTCAAATATTCATAAAGGAATCAATAGAGTAGTTTTAACTGATTGGAATGAAGAAAATTTACAACAACAGTTAGAACAGATTGCTGATAATTATGGTACTGTAGCTGCATTTATTCATCTCCACCCAGCAACACCATTAGACATAGATAAATCCATTCTGCGTCACGTCTTCTTAATCGCTAAATACCTGAAAGAACCACTCAACGAAGCCGCAAAATTTGGCCGCAGTTGTTTTATTAACGTTGCGCGTTTAGATGGTGAATTTGGATTAGGAGAAACCCATGATTTTAGTGCAATTTCCGGAGGATTATTCGGACTTAGCAAGAGTATTAATCAAGAATGGGAAAATGTATTTTGTCGTTCCCTTGACTTAAATCCAGAAATAGATCCAGAAACATCTGTAAAACATATCCTCGCGGAAATTCATGATTCAAACTTGTTAATTCAAGAAGTAGGATATAGCAAAAAAGGAAGAGTCACTTTAATTGCAGACTTCAGCCCATTACCAACTACTAATTCTCAAAGAGAGATTACCAAAGATCAAGTTTTTCTAGTTAGTGGTGGTGCAAAAGGAATCACAGCCCAATGTGTCATTAAAATCGCCCAGCAATATCAATGTAAATTTATTCTTTTAGGGCGTTCCAGTCCAGAACCTGAACCAGTTTGGGCAGAAAATTGCGAAAATGAAGCAGAATTAAAACAGCGAATTTTAGAAAATTTCCAAGCCCAAGGGGAAAAAGCAACACCAATAATGGTACAGAAAAAGTATCAAGCAATTTCCTCACAGCGAGAAATTCAAAGTAATCTTAAAGCCATTGAACAAGCAGGAGGAAAAGCAGAATATCTGAGTGTAGATATTACCGACACAGTATTACTAGAATCAAAACTTGCAGATGTAATTGAACGTTTTGGGGCGATAACTGGCATAATTCATGGTGCAGGAAACTTAGCTGATAAACGCATTGAAAAAAAATCAATTCAGGATTTTGAAAATGTTTATGCAGCTAAAGTTAAAGGTTTAGAAAATCTTCTGCGGTGTGTACCAGCGAGTCAATTGGAATATTTAGTTTTGTTTTCTTCCGTGGTAGGATTTTATGGCAATGTGGGACAATCAGATTATGCCATAGCCAATGAAATCCTGAACAAATCTGCCCATTTAATTAAACATAATTACCCCAATTGTCATGTCATGGCTATTAACTGGGGTCCCTGGGAAAGTGGCATGGTATCATCAGAACTAAAGAAAGCTTTTGCAGAAAGAGGAATTGAAGTTATTCCCGTAGAGACAGGAACACAAATATTAGTTAATGAACTAACTACCGCTAATCAAGACACAGTTCAATTAGTGATTGGTAGTCCCTTAACTTATGTTCCTGCAACCTTATCTAATGAGCTAAAAACCTATCGAATTAACCGCCAATTAACATTAGCAGAAAACCCATTTTTACATGATCATGTTATCCTCGGTCGTCCCGTACTTCCTGCCACCTGTGGGTTATTATGGATGACTAATGCTTGTGAACAACTCTATCCTGGATTTACAGCCTTCGGTTCTCCCAATTTCAAAGTTTTAAAAGGCATAGTTTTTGATGAAACCTCAACAAATGAGTATGTTTTAGAAATTCAAGAACTTGCAAAACATGAAAATCAGAAAATAGAATTTGCTGCTAAAATTAGTAGTAAGACATCAGACGGAAAAGTCCGCTATCATTTCAGCACAAATCTAATTCTCAAACGAGAAATCCCCACACCTCCTAATTATGGAAACCTGAACTTTAATCAGGATGAAAATCTCCTCAAAACCAATCAAGAATTATATCAAGTAAATGCTTCTAGCCTATTTCATGGAGTCACCTTTCAAGGTGTAAAATCAGTTTTAAATACCAGCCCTAGTCAGATAACGATTGAATGCTACTTACCAGAACCCACAGCACAACAACAGGGACAATTCCCAGTGCAAACATTCAATTCCTACATAGCAGATGTCCAGATTCATTCTCTCTGGATTTGGACACAACATTTTCATCAAGTTGGATGTTTACCATCAGAAATTAAGAACTTTGAACAATTTGCAAAAGTGCCTTTTGGTGAGACATTTTATGTGACTTGTGAAGTGCAATCAAAGACAGAATCATCGGTGGTTACAGATGTGATTACCTATGGTCATCAAGGACAAATTTATAATCGCATGATTGGCGCTAAAGGAACAATTCTACCTCGACAAATAGTCAAAGATTAGATTTTTTCACGCAGAGACGCAGAGGCACGGAGAGAATTAAGAGTGTATTTATCTGCAAATATTTTTTCTGTGTCCTCTGTTTCGGTTAGTTTATAAAAAAATGGAGAATCATAATGAAATCAATTGCACAGAATCAAAAGTTAGCAATTGTCGGTATGGATTGTTTTGTGAGTAGTTCACCAACATTAAATAAGTTTGAACGTCTGATTTATGAAGGTAAGCAAAATTCAGTTACATCTGAAAATTATCAGCAAACTCCTTTAAGTCGAGAGGTGATCAATTCTGCGCTGGAAGATGCTAAAATTCAACCAGATAGAAAGATAGCTTTAATCATCATTTCTCCCACAGAAAATTCTGCTAAATTAGCTAATTATATTTCTGCTGAATTAGCATTTTTTGCCGAAGAAAATTCGCTTTTATCAGCCTTGGATGTCAGTAAAAAATTATTAATTTCCCAACAAGTTGAAGCTGTTTTAATTGTCGGGATAGATAAGAATTACCAGATAGAAATTAATCCGACTGGATATGCTTTCAGTTATGACGAAAAAGCTCAGAGTATCATAAAAACAGCAGGTGCTGCCGCAGTAGTATTACAACTGTATGAAACAGCCAAGCAACGAAATCATTGCATCTATGCAGTCATTGATGGTTTGAGTGTAGTGAAAGATGCTCCAAATCATCCAGAAACTGTTAAGCAAGCTTGTCAAGAGGCGTTTCAAATAGCAGATGTTAATGCCGCAGATATTGGTTATTTGGAAGTTGTTGCTAGTGGGATTCCTAACGCAGATATAGCGGAAATTCAAGGTTTAATATCGGCTTATCAGACAGGGGCAGAAAATCTGAGTTGTGCCTTGGGTAGTGTTAAAGCAAATATTGGCAATACACAAGCCTCTGCGGGCATATTTAGCCTCATTAAAACCGCACTTTGTTTATATTATCGTTATATTCCCGGTGTTCCCCAGTGGTTCAATCCTAAACAGCCAGAAATTTGGCATGGAAGCCCCTTTTATGTAGCCGTAGAATCAAAACCTTGGTTTTTAGAACCTGGTGCGACTAAAAGAATAGCTGCGGTAAATATAATGGAAGAAGATAATATTTATGGACATTTAATTTTGTCAGAAGAAATCAGCCAGATAGAACGCAGTAGTCAATATTTAGCAGAAATGTCCTATTATTTATTTCCCATTGCGGCTGATGATCGTGCTTCTTTATTAACACAAATTACCGCACTTCAACAAAGTCTCACAGATGTTTCTTCTCTATCGCAACTTGCTAGTGATTATTTCCAAAAATATCAGCAATATCAACAATCAACTTACGCTTTAGCAATTCTTTCACGACATCCAGAAGAATTAAAACGAGAAATTGAAAGGGCAATTCAGGGAGTGAAAATTGCTTTTGCCACTGGCAAAGATTGGCAAACTCCTCTTGGTAGTTATTTTACAGTTAATCCCCAAGGAAAAAAAGGTCATATTGCTTTTGTTTATCCTGGTTCTTTTACTTCTTATATAGGAATGGGACGAAATATTTTCCGTCTTTTCCCTCAACTCTACGATGATGTTGTTGTTAAAAGCGTTTATAATCGAGCCGCTGACATTGAAAAATTTATCTATCCTCGCAGCATTAATAAATTATCAAAAAGACAACTAGAAACTATAGAACAAAAATTAATAAATGATCCAGTTTCTATGCTGGAATGGGAAGTTGGTTTAGCGAGATTAATGACAGTAATGCTGAAAAATCACTTTCGCATTCAGTCCCCCTATGCTTTTGGATATAGCCTTGGTGAAACTAGCATGATGTTAGCACAAGGGGTCTGGACTAGCTTTAAAAGTACCAGTGATTATTTGAATTCATCCCCTTTATTTAAAACCCGGCTATCTGGTCAAAAAAATGCAGTTCGTCAGCATTGGGGATTACCTTTAATTTATACAGGTAAAAGCGAAGAATTTTGGAGTAACTATATTTTGATATGTTCCTCTTCCCTAGTCCAAGAAGTCCTAAAAAATGAAAGTCGGGTTTATATCGTTTTAATTAATACACCTGAAGAAGTCATTATTGCTGGTGAAACTCAAGCTTGTGAAAGAGTTATTCAAACATTAAAATGTGACGCTTTTCCAACATCAATTAATCATGTAATTCATTGTGAACCAATGCACTCTGAATATGATGAATTAGTAAAAATCAATACCTTACCTAGCCAAGCAAATTCAAAAACAATTTTCTACTCTGCGGCAGAATACGCACCCATGAAAATTGATAGTAATTTAATAGGCAAAAATATTGCTAAAGCCCTTTGTCACCAACTTGATTTTCCTCGCTTAGTTAATCGTGCCTACAATGACAATATCAGAATCTTTATTGAAGTTGGTGTTGGTAGTAACTGTAGTCGGTGGATTAGCGAAATTCTCAAAGACAAAGAACATCTAGCTGTATCTCTAAATAGAAGAGGTGTAGATGATCATACCTCCATTATTAAAGCCTTAGCCAAGCTATTTAGTCATCGAGTTGAATTGGATTTATCACCTTTATATTCTTTTCCCAACATCAAATTGGATCAAGATCATGCTTGCGAAAATCAGTCATCTTTTCCAGATAATTCCTTATTAAATTATGAACACAAAATAAAATCCACCCCTAATTATAAAAGTTTAAATGATCATCATGTCCGGCTGGCTAAAGCACACGGATTTTTATTAAAGTCCCGGCAAACATCACTTCAACAACTTAGTCTCTTTCTCCAGCAGCAATTAGATTTGTACAAAAAAATGGTGACCCAAGTTAGAAAAGAAAAGTAGAAATACAGAGTAATTCTTGTGAATCTATTGTGGGATAGGCATCTTGCCTGTCCAAAACATTCAAATTGATGATTAGAGGTTAAATAACGTGGTTAATTTAGAAAACAAATATCAACAACAACTCAAATTTTCTCCTTCAATGAATAACAATTATCAAGGATGGCAAGGCGATTTAAATACTGTGTCTTTTGATGCAGTAAATATTAAAAATAAACTGATGAATTTAAATTCTCCTTGTTATATTCTGAATAAAGAAGGACAAATTGGCATTAGCAATGAAGGCAGTTTATCATATAGTGCTAACGGTAAAACTCAGAAATTGGAAATGCTTTTAACTGTTCCTACTATCGGATTTCATCAATTAGGTGATCCAACTTTTCTAGAGTTCTACGGCGTAAAATATGCCTATATGACTGGGGCAATGGCTCAAGGTATTGCATCTGAAGAAATGGTAATTACCTTGGGAAAAGCCAACATTTTAAGCTCCTTTGGTGCAGGAGGTTTATCTCCTTCCCGGATAGAAACAGCAATTCACAAAATTCAACAAGCTTTGCATAACAAATCTTATGTTTTCAACTTGCTTCATAGTCCTAGCGAACCTGCTATTGAACGGCGTTTAATTGATTTGTATTTACAGCATCAAGTCAGAATAATTGAAGCCTCTGCATTCTTAGATTTGAGTGATAATATCGTCTACTATCGGGCTGCTGGACTAAGTTTAAATTCAGCTAATGACATTGAAATCAAAAATAAAATTATTGCCAAAGTTTCCCGGCGAGAAGTTGCCACTAAATTCCTCCAACCTGCACCCACAAAAATTCTCACCCAATTAGTTGAACAAGGATTAATTAGCGAATTGCAAGCTAATCTTGCCGCGAAGATTCCTATGGCTGATGATATTACCGTAGAAGCAGATTCAGGAGGACATACAGATAATCGTCCCTTGGTTTGTTTATTACCTTCTATCTTAGAATTAAGAGACGAAATTCAACGTAAATATTGTTATAAACAACCTGTAAGAATTGGGGTAGCTGGGGGAATTTCCACACCCCAATCAGCACTAGCAGCCTTAATGATGGGTGCAGCTTATATTGTCACCGGTTCTATTAATCAATCTTGCCTTGAAGCTGGGACTTCTGAATATACAAAAAAGCTCCTAGCTGAAGCAGAAATGACTGATGTAATGATGGCACCCGCAGCAGATATGTTTGAAATGGGAGTCAAATTACAAGTTCTTAAGCGGGGAACTCTTTTCCCCCTTCGCGCTCAAAAACTAGGGGAATTATACAGAAATTATAATTCGTTTGCCGAAATTCCTCCAGATGAAATAGAAAAGTTAGAAAAACAAATTCTGCGAAAAACAATTGCCGAAATTTGGCAAGAAACATCTACTTATTTATCTCAACGTAACCCAGAAAAATTAAGCAAAGCAGCTAATAATCCTAAATTAAAAATGGCATTAATATTTCGCTGGTATTTAGGACTATCTTCCCGGTGGTCAAATACTGGAGAAAAAGGTCGGGAAATTGATTATCAAATCTGGTGTGGACCAGCAATGGGAAGTTTTAATAATTGGGTACGTCATTCTTACTTAGCAGATATCAATAATCGTCGAGTAGTTGATATAGCCGATCAAATTATGACAGGTGCAGCGTATTTATATCGTATTCAAAACTTAAAAATTCAAGGCTTACAAATGCCAGAAGAATTCAGCCAATATCATCCACAAAATTTGTAGTTAGCACTATACAGCATTTCCTCTGTGATCTCTGTGCCTCTGTGGTTCGTTATCAAAATACAATAATGCCCACAACATAAACAAATCAAATTAGATTTATATGCAAGTGAGGGATTTATCCCTCACTACCAACAACGGTGATAAAAATGGCTATAAATAGAAAATTAGGACAGCTAGAAGAAACAATGGAAATCCTGAATCAACGAGCTAAAACATGGAACTTAGTTACCATTAGCCGGATTCAAGGAAATATTCAAGAAACGGTTCTCAGACAGTCTTTAGATATTATTCAATATCGTCATCCTGCGCTTAATGCTCATATTATTAATTCTAGAAATTCCTACTATTATCAGTCCAAAGGTACAGGAAAACTTCCTTTGCAAGTTGTTAATATTAGAGAAAGTCAGGAATGGGAAGCAATCGTTAATACAGAAATGAATCAGGTAATTGATAGTAGTAAATATCTGCTACGAGTCGTACTTGTAAAAATATTAAATCAGCAGAATATTAATTATCTAATTACAACTACACATCATGCTATTACCGACGGTTTATCAAGCATCCAACTTCATTCAGAAATTTTAACCTACTGTCAAAAAATTACCGCAGGTAAATCCATTCCAGCAGTTACTACGTTAGAACCACTTCCACCCATTGAAAAACTATTACCTCCATGGACAAATAGTTTTAAAGGCAAACTAGGGAGAATTGCTTTATTATTAAATCTCGCACTGCAAAAATATTGGAATCAACCAAAAACATTAGGAGTAGAAAAATATGTTCCCATTTCTCAACGGCGTTGCGAAATTATTCATAGACAACTTAGCGAAGAATCAACACAACAGTTTATTCAGCAATGCAGACAAGAAAAAACTACAGTACAAAGTGCTTTATGTGCGGCATTAATGTTAACAGTCTCCAAACAACTGACTAAAAGCCATGAAGATAATATTCGAGTTAGTTGTTTATCATATCTTGATTTAAGAAGACGGTTACAACCAGAAATTAGTCAAGAAAATATGACGGTTTTAGCAGCCTCTATCATGGGATTTTATCGAATTACTAATAATATATCTTTTTGGGAATTAGCGCGAAAAGCAAAACATACTCTTAATAAAAAAATTAGCCAAGGAGAAATTGTTCAAATGATATTTCTCGCTAAACAATTGATAAATTTTTCTTTGCTATTCCCGAATCAAGTATCTGCTACAGTTTCAGTTTCTAACATTGGTAAAGTTAATATTCCCCATACTTATGGAGAATTAGAACTAGAAGAAATCAGTTTTGTTGGTTCTCATGCTTTATATGCAGGAATGTTTATTGTTCACGCTGCTACTTTTCAAGAAAAAATGACTTTAAATTTTGTTTTTTCTCAACCTGCACTTAATCGCCAAACCATAGAAAAACTTGTTGATAATTGCATTGATTATATCATGAAGATCTCATCTCATTACTTAATACCAGGAGGTACATAAATGAATAACAATCTCTCTCATTCCCTACCCGACAACCAAGATAACGCCACTAAAATTCAAGCTTGGTTAGTTTCCGAAATTTCCTCTTTACTGGGAGTTAATCCAGAAGAAATAAATATTCGTGAACCTTTAGATAGTTACGGTTTAGACTCAGCACAAACCATAATTATCGCTAGTAGAGCCGAAAAGTTTTTGGGATTTAAATTATCACTTATCCACCTTTGGTATTATCCCACCATTGAAGAACTTTCTCTCAGATTATCTGAAGAATTAGAAAATTCCCAGTCAGAAATTATCCAGATATAACCTCTACAAATTCTGTTTAATTACTGATAAACCAGTTTTTCCTCCTTGATTATTGGGACACTTCGCTAGATTAGGATAGCCTAATTCAGCCAGGTGTCCTCTTTTCTAACTTCCTATTTTTAAATACAGGAAATTTTGTTATGAACGCAGCAGAAATTTTAGCAAAACTCACTCAACAAGGTGTCTTATTCTGGTCAGAAAATAGCAAGCTAAATATTCGTTCTCCCAAGGGTGTAATTACTCCAGAAATACAAATAGAAATAGCTACATATAAAGAAGATATTTTAGCATTAATCCAGGAAATGAATGTTACAAATAACTATGCCCATGAACCTTTAACTCAAGGTATTAGTTTACAAACTATTGGTAAATTAATTGGTGGCTTTTCTGGAGAATCACCCACAGGATATCAAGCACCAATTATTAATCCTCAATTCATGGCTGAAAACTTAAAAGTTACTTTTAGACCTTTACCCGATAATTATCATCATCAAGTTATTGTCAGATTTCGCCAACAATTAATTTTCTATCTGCAAAAGCATGGTGTGAAAGTAATTCCCTGGAAAGAAGCCACAACCGAATTAAAACATACCATTAAAATCCCCATTATTAACTGGCAGAAATCTTTAAAAATGCAGAGTGTCAGAGCAGATATTGATGCTGTAATAGACGTAGAAAGACCAAACTCATGGTTAAGAAAATTAGGAATATTTATAGCTGAGGCTTGGTATAAGTTATCTTATACATGGTTGAAAGAAAAACAGCAAATGTCCGTTATTGAAATTGCTAAATTAAGTAGTTGGGCTGAAGATCATGCTGCCAAATATGTGGAAGATCCGACAAATACACAAGTAATAATTCTCACTGATATAGATGCTGAATTTGTTAATCCACTCACACCTTATTCAGAAAAAATTCGCATTGGTATCAATACACTAGTTAAAACCTTTTCAGAAATTGTTATTGGTGTATCTGATGAAAAATTTTCTATTTTGAATATGAATCTTTCTGATTCTAAATTCGCTCCCCATGAAATTGAAAATTTTGCTTTAAAATCACTTATTCCTAAAGTATTTGTCCCCATTACTCCATTATTAATTAGTCGCTTTGAACTAGGAGAATATAATCCTCATCTATCAAACCATGCCGGAAAGCTGGTAAAATTAGGGCAAGAATTAGCATCTACAGGTTTATTTCCCGCCGGATTTAAATTAGATGAAGTTATTAAAAGAAAATCCCATAGAGACATTGTTAATGTCATCGTTAATGGCAGAACAGGAGTATCTTATGGTTTTGTGGCTTATGCTGAACCTCCTCATTATGTCGGTAAGCCAGAAATCACTATTGATGAATGGGAGAATTTATTACCTGTAGCCGGATTTAGTAGTTATGAACTTCGCCAAAATGAACAAGGTAGACGTTTTATTAAACTAAATATCAACGCCGAAAATAGATTTAAGCAAATACCTGATATTTGGTTAGTTAGTTCTCGTTCTGGGGCAAATAAAACGGATTTAAACATTGATTCTGATATTCTGCGGATTGGTTTACAAGATAAATTACATCTGCAATTACCATTAGGAAGTAATTCAAAAAAAGCAGATATCAAACCTTCCTATGATATCTATGTCATGTTAGCCATTAGTTTAGCTGCGGCTTTATACACACCAGAATTAATTGCCAATGGTGCGCCCATAGTTCACTTTCATGGCTATCCTAGTTTTGATTGGTTTCAAGACAATGAATATTGTGTGGGGATGAATAATCCTTCTGTACCTTGTGGAACTTATGAATCAGGGGTTTTCAATTTTCTAGGAATTGCTGATTTAGGTGATCAAATAATCAATGATGTCAATTTAATTAGCTTAGTAGAACCAGATCATGGCACAAATTTTATTGCTAATGATTTGGAGTATTTAGTAAATAGGTTAAAAGCTGGGTGCGTAACTGGACAAATTGAACTAGGTGGGAAAAATTTTCCTTCTCTGAAAAATCGGTAACAAGATCCCCGACTTCTTCAAGAAGTCGGGGATCTGACTCTGGTAAATAAGCAACGCATTTATCTTACAATATATACATAATATACATAATATACATAAAGCAGAAAGACTAAAGACATGAAATTCCTAAGAACAGACGTTCCGATCACTTACGAGAACAGGAAGTCGCTTAAAATATCGGATCTAAAGGAGATTGGGTTTGAGTTAAAGTTTTTCTGTCCCAGTAAGGCGGGTTATATACTCACGTTTACGAAAGCCTGGGATATGGCACCTGTAGCGTTCTGCGAAGACGAGCGCACAGTGCTTTTCGTTACAATGAAACTAGCTCGAGAGATCATTGATCTCATTGAGGAGGAACTCGACTACGATGAAATGACAACAGAGGAACTTCACCTCTGCAAAAAGGAAAAGGAATTATTAATGCTTGCGGCAAAAGCAGCAGGGTTGCTTCTCCTCGTTGGTAAATTGGCGCATGAATTCCCGGTATTCTAGATTTAAGCAATGAATTTAGGTGTTTTCATCCGTCGAGAGACAGAAGCCCTCAATTCTAATATGACATTTTTCATCTCGTTCCCAGTCTCGGACTGGGAATACTATCTAGAGGCTCTGCCTCTAGAGGCTCTGCCTCTATTGTTATTCAAGGCAGAGCCTTGAGAATTCATTCCCATACAGAGTATGGGAACGAGAAAAAATTTTCTTCTTTCTTCTTTCTTCTTTCTTCCTGACTCCTTAATCTCCTGACTCCTGACTCCTACTATATGCCGGCTGGATAAATGTCCATTTTTGCGCCGTTGGGTGAGAATTGTGGCAGGATAGAAAGAAGCCTGTGCAACATCACAGACTTAAAAGGGTGTTGTTTTGCTTCAGAAACCGTCAAGAAGATTGTTAGTTTCGCACTGTCAACGAAAAATTTGGCGGAAGGGATATACTATCCTCTGAATGTTAGTAAATTGCAGAACAAGCTATAGCGGTTGTCAGTTGCATGAAAACATCCAGTTATCATCAAACTTTTCAGCCTGTTCCCCGTTCCCGGCTACATATACTCCCCACCCTGACTAGGAAATGAATCCAGAAAACTCAGAAACTTACATAAATCATCCAACTTGGGGTTTACTCTATAGGATCTGTATGGTTGATGAGAACCAGGATCTGTTTACCACACTCTACGCCCAACGCTTATTTTTTCTGGTAACAACTGAGCTTAAAGCCCTGAAATTTCAGCCAATTGGCCGGACTGAAGCCAGAATGATGCTGGAAAATCGCCTACGGACTTTGCGCCGCAGTGGTAATTCTCAAGAGTACGAGCAACTTCAAGGTGTATTTCAGCGCACATTCCAATGAGTAGTTCACTTAGCGATCGCCTTACTCAAATTCGCGCCTCACTCCCATCTACAGTGAGGTTGATTGCTGTTACAAAAAGAGTATCTACCGAATTAATGCGGGAAGCATACACCGCAGGAGTTCGTGATTTTGCCGAAAGTCGCATCCAAGAAGCTGCCAGTAAACAAGCCGAATTGCAAGATCTATCGGATATTACCTGGCACTTAATTGGACATCTGCAAACGAACAAGGCCAGAAAAGCCTTAGAACTATTTCAATGGATTCACTCCGTTGATAACTTGCCGCTGGCACAACGCTTAAATACTCTAGCGCAAGAACTGGGAGTGAATCCTAACGTATGCTTACAAGTCAAACTTCTCCCCGACGCGAATAAATCTGGTTGGATGGTTCCAGAATTATTAGCTGACTTGGCAGCACTCAACCAATGTCAAAATTTACAAATTCAAGGTTTGATGACAATTCCGCCGCAAGGTTTGGCGGATGCAGAAATTTTAACACTATTTAATAGTACATACAAATTAGCACAAACCATCAAATCACAAAATTGGCCAAATATTACAATGCAGCAATTATCAATGGGTATGTCTGGGGATTACCAATTGGCAGTGCAAGCAGGGGCAACAATGGTGCGATTAGGTACAATTTTGTTTGGTGAACGAGCCTAGACATAGCTGTAGTCATACTTCGAGACGGCATGATTAACACTCGGTTGCGAATTTACTACCAAGTATTGATAATTGTCAAAAAATATAATATTCTCATAAGTAATTCTTAATTGCAAAGGTGGTCAGACCCCCTTTATTTTTAATGATCATTAGGCTACAATTTTAACTCAATGTTACAGATTCGTTAATGTGCAGGCATTAACATGAGTATCTGTTGATAATTGAGAATTTGTACTAAAGAGTAAAATCAGTAGTACAATTGCTACGTCCAACATCTACTATAGTTACGACTACTGCCTAAAAGTAACTTTAATGTAACTTATAGCCAGGAAAATTAGGGGAATTTTAATCCGGGAGCGTACAACATGAGTAATATATTTTCCAAACTCAGGGACTTTGTTGGCTTAAATGAGCAGGTAGAATACGAATACTACGAAGAAGAAGCTGATACAGCCAATAACTATCAAAACATCTATCAGCAAGAAAATCCTCAACCAGCGCCACAGGAAACTACTCCTGCCAATCGGCGTTGGCGGGAAAATCCACCTACCACTACTGAAGAAGTAGCAACAACAGTATCCAAACCTATGAGTAATGTTATTGGTATGCCAGGCGCAATTAATGGAATCTCTGAAGTTCTAGTCCTCGAACCTCGCACATTTGAAGAAATGCCCCAAGCGATTCAAGCATTGCGCGAACGCAAATCAGTAGTATTAAATTTGACCATTATGGACCCCGACCAAGCTCAACGTGCAGTTGACTTTGTTGCCGGTGGTACTTATGCCTTAGACGGACATCAAGAACGAATTGGTGAAAGCATCTTCTTGTTTACTCCCAGTTGCGTGCAAGTTAGCACTCAAGGTGGTTTAATACATGAAGTGCCTATCAGCCAAGCTCGTCCCGCTCGTCCCGCAGCGACAGCAGCAACGACCGCTTGGGGAAATGAACCCACTCGGATGGCACAGTAAGGTAAATTAGTCATTAGTTCTGATAATTAATTGACCACTAACTAGTGACTAATGAAAATGAATATAAAATTTGGCTTAATTGGCGGTGGGGTAATGGGAGAAGCTCTATTATCCCGCCTTATTGTCAGTGGTATTTATCAAGGCTCAGAAATCATCGTCAGTGAACCCCAGGCTGAACGCGGTAGCTATTTAGAGCAGCAATATGGGGTGGTTGTAACTACGGATAATAGCTTGGTGTTAGGGGAAGCGAAAACAGCGGTGATGTTGGCAATCAAACCCCAAATATTTACGGCTGTGGCTCAAGAATTAGCAGATATCCTGCCCACAGAACATTCACCCCTGATCATTTCTATCCTCGCGGGTGTAACTTTAAAACAATTGGAAGCAGCCTTTCCCCAAGTTCCCATAATTCGGGCTATGCCTAATACTCCCGCTACAGTAGGTGCAGGGGTAACGGCAATTTCTTTAGGTGCATATACTCATCCCCATCACCAACAAACAGCACAGCAGATTTTTACCGCTGTGGGGGAAGTCGTCGAAGTCCCGGAAAGCCTCATGGATGCGGTGACAGGATTATCTGGTAGTGGACCGGCTTATGTGGCATTGATGATTGAAGCGTTGGCTGATGGAGGTGTGGCTGTGGGTTTACCAAGAGCGATCGCTCAACAACTAGCTGTACAAACGGTATTAGGAACAGCTACACTGATACAAGAAACAAAAATCCACCCAGCGGAACTCAAGGATAGAGTTACCAGTCCTGGGGGGACAACCATTGCCGGTGTCAGCGCCTTGGAAAAAGCCGGTTTTCGTTCTGCTATCATTGAAGCCGTCAAAGCCTCAAAAGAACGCGCTCAGGAATTGGGGAAAGGGTGATAAGTGAAGTTTTTTTATGATATGCAGCACGGGAAATTACAAAATACAGCGGTTTATGGTTGAAAACCCAGAAATATCCACTCCCTCTTAACCACGTTTAATGGGTAAAATACGCACCCTAGATTGGGCTTTGTCAACTGTTAGCAACGCACCGGAAAAAAGAGAAGATTCAAACTGGTTCAGGGCTGAAATTACTATATTTTCAATGCTACTAGGCAAAATATCCTGAGTCCGAACCTGAATAACGCTGGGAGTATTTGCACCTGTGGCAGCTAATAGAGAACCGAAGTCTAAATCGTGGGTAAAGACGATATATCCATTAGTTCTTGCCCACTCCATAATTACCGAATCTTTCTCACGGGTATCGCCAACTGTAGACCAGTGGACAGCGGTAATGTTATACCTCCCAAAAACCGCTACCCAATCAGGGGAAAGATTCATATCAATCAAAATTTTCATGCACTTATCAACGGGACTTCAATTTCTTCAGCCCGCCATGCAGCATAGGCAAGAGCTTCATAGATATCTGCTTCTTCAAGGTATGGGTAAGCCTTGAGTATATCATTTGCACTGTGTCCAGATGCCATTAGTCCAACGATAGTACCAACTGTGACACGCATTCCCCGGATGCAGGGTTTGCCGCCCATTACTTCTGGGTTACGGGTAATTCTGGTGAGGTTTTGCATAGCTGATTAAATTGGGAAACCAGAAATGGCTGCGTTAATATTTTCCATTATCACTCTTTTTTACTGAATTTCCCAAGGCTGCAATTGAAAGCAAAAAGTTTTTACTAGTTTTTTGGGATTGTTTTTGAGTTGCTTTATAGCGCAGGTAATCAATAAAATTGATGAGTTCAGTGAGTGAATCTTCTGGCAATGTCTTAATTGACTCAATAATCTGCTCTCGGTTTTTGGTTAAAGTATCCATATATTGATTTAAAGGAATGCGGCTTACTTCAAACACACTATTCTATTCTGACTGAAATTGCTGTCTAACGGTTCTCCAGTTTGTGAAAAAGTCTGTGAGTTGTAAAATCTTTAGGATTAGGGTTTCCCCGCCCTCTATTGTATTGCATCCAAAGGATAACAGCTATAATAAAAAGGATTTTATAAAATCTATCGAAATAATGAAAGCCAATAATGCTCTTATCAAGAAGCTTATCAAGAAGCTTATTCATTTGACAAAACAGATTTATTTGAACGAGCCAGAAGATGGTTCTGGATTATTAGAATCATTTATGACTGGGAAACATCTGGGTTCATCATTTGGAATGGAGTGGTGGATAAATCGTGGTGTGTTTGAATGTTGTGAAGATATTGCAGATATAGCTATACGTTTTGATCCTCAGCTTGAAGGAGGTGACAAAGAGTCTTTTTCAAAGATAATTAGAGAAACATTGCGAGAAAATGCAATTAACCCAAATCTTTTTACCTTTGACAGTCTTTTTTTAAGAAGAGCCAGTACACTTTTTGAAGCCAGAGCAATTAAAAATCCGGACGAATTTGCATCTCATTTGTGGAATGAAATCCATCGCAATTTAGCTAATTCGCTAGTTCAATGGCTAATTATGTACCCACTGCGTTTAGTCAGAACTGATTCATTTATTCTTGGATTTGATGGTTTAACTCTTCTTAGGGCTAATGATCAAGATCAATGGAAAAAACTTTCTGAAAATTACGATGAATCACAAGACTGGATGCCTAGCATTGGAACTTGGGCAAATGGAATAAGTGACCATAGCAATAAGGACTTCTTATTTTCACCAACTTGGTTGATTTGTGAAGCATCAGGGACAGCCTCTGGTGCTAGAAGTATTGCAGGGGACAGTATGCGTACTTTCATTGCTATTCTTTGCTCTTGTTTAGATGATCAAATACCTAACCTTCTAACTAAGAGTGGTGCAGATCCAACTACCTATTCAATTCAATTTCCAGATGATGCAAGTAAAGCAGAATGCGGTTCTATAACCGCAAGAATAGGCAATCTATTTCCACCTTTATTGGTTAACAATTGTCTTCATATATCATCAGATATATTATCTGAAATACAAAGTTGGTATGAATTAAAGTCTAATGCTTCAAACTTGGCTGAACAACGAGCGACTACGGCTGCCCATTTTATTAACTATGGAATTGTTTATGATGGTACAGAGCGTTTTATTCACTTCTTCATTGCCTTAGATGCTCTTTTTTGTGAACAAAATAAAGTTCGTAAAAATCTTAAAGAAGGTATCAGAAAAACATTTCCTGATCAAAACGACTGGGAGAAGCGTATAGATGAACTTTTTAAACTTCGGAACGAACTTGTACACGGTGGGATAAGTAGTATTAAAAAGTGGGATGGTTTAGATAATTATCGACAGCGTTTTAAGTCCCATCCTATGAAAGATATACAAACTGCTGCTATGACTGCATTAAGGGTCTACTTCAGTAACCAAGTTTTTGAACATCTTTTTGTGACTGAAACTATCACCACCATCGCTGAAGCAGAAAAACGATTTGGCTTGAGTCGCAATGAATCTGAGGATTTTTTCACAGAATGGCATGATCAATTACCTGAAATTAACTCTAATGACCACACCAACCTAGAAATTCTGTGGAAACGTTATCTTTATCATCGTTCAGGTGGGCATTTATTAGAAAGTACAGTAATGCTATTACTCGTTTCTCCATTGCTGACCATTGCAGGTTTATATGATCCACCTTTTCGCATCAAAGCAGAAGAATCTGTACAAATAACAATAGCTGATAGCGAAGAAACTCTCCAGGGTCGAATAGATTTACTGGTATTGCAAGATCAACTATGGGTAATTGTTTTAGAATCAAAAAAAATCATGTTATCAGTGTGGTCAGCATTGCCACAAACCCTGGCTTACTTAATGGCTAGTCCCAACACTAATCTACCTAACTTTGGAATGTTAACCAATGGTGACGATATTGTGTTTGTCAAACTAGAAAATAAACACTATGCCATATCACGAGTATTTGCCCCACTATCTACCCAAAGCGAATTAGAATCTGCCTGTCGAGTTTTGTGCAAAATTGCCGAAATAGTAAAATGATAAAAAAGTGTAAAATTAGGGAAAGAGGAAAAATACTATGCTAACCCAAACAGATTACGCCCTCTGGATTGAAGAGACAATTAATCTATTGAAAGAGCAAAATTATCATAGTGTTGACTGGGAAGACTTAATTGAGGAGATTGAAAGTTTGGGAAGGAGTCAAAAGCGAGAATTGCGAAATCGGCTCATCACAATGTTAGAACATTGTCTTAAACTTTGTTATTCAGACTACGTTCAAGACTATCGTGGTTGGACAGAAACAATTAAGCGTAGTCAGCGAGAATTGAAAGGCTTATTGGAAGACTCTCCCAGCTTAAGACCGTATTGGGATGAAATATTTATAGAATGTTATATCAGCGCATTAACGACTCTGCGAGAGAACTCTGATTATCAATCTTTTTCTTTTCCTGATGATTGTCCTTTTCCTCAAGAAATAGATCAAATTTTGCAACAAACTTCTTGGCGGAAGTAGTCAGTGTAATTGCCTGTCGAGTTCTCCGCAAAATTGCTGAAATAGTAAAATGATTAAAAAAAGCTCAGTAATAGCCTCACAACTTGCGCTTTTCATGTCAACGTAGCAAACCACGAATCACGTTATGATAGTGGATAGTCTGCTTGTAAATTATGATTGAGTGAATTATTCTGCCTTCGCTAATGAAATTGACCTTGGGTCAATCTTCCCCTTTGAATTAGATCAATTCCAGAAAGAAGCGATCGCCTCCCTCAATGCTGACCGTTCAGTAGTCGTCTGTGCGCCCACAGGCTCAGGAAAGACCCTCATCGGGGAATATGCTATCTATCGTGCCTTATCTCGCGGGAAACGGGTATTTTACACCACTCCCTTAAAGGCATTATCTAATCAAAAACTTCGAGACTTCCGCGAAAAATTTGGCTTTGATCAAGTTGGACTCCTCACCGGAGACGCTTCCATTCACAGGGATGCACCAATTTTGGTCATGACCACAGAAATTTTCCGCAATATGCTCTATGGTACACCCATAGGTCAAATCGGGATCTCCTTGACAGATGTTGAGGCTGTAGTGCTAGATGAATGCCACTACATGAACGATCGCCAACGCGGTACAGTGTGGGAAGAATCAATTATCTACTGTCCCCGCAGCGTCCAACTTGTAGCCCTTTCCGCTACCGTTGCCAACAGTGATCAACTCACCAGTTGGTTAAATCATGTTCATGGGCCAACAGACCTGATTTACTCCGATTTTCGCCCCGTTCCCCTAGAATTTAACTTTTGTAATCCCAAAGGATTATTTCCGTTATTAAATGAAACCAATACCAAAATTAATCCCCGCTTAGTCAAAAAGGCTAAAAAAGGATATTGGGAAAAAGGCAAAGCTGGTAGACCAGAACCGCCCGGTATTATTTATACCCTCAGCCAACTGCAAGAACGGGATATGCTCCCTGCGATTTACTTTATTTTCAGTCGTCGGGGCTGTGATAAGGCTGTCGAAGAAGTTGGTGATTTATGGTTAGTTAATAATGATGAGTCCCAAATCCTGCGGCAACAAATTGATGAATTTTTACGCAAAAACCCTGATGCTGGCAGGGCTGGACAAGTTGCCCCACTGTATCGAGGCATAGCTGCCCATCATGCCGGGATTTTACCAGCCTGGAAAGGATTTGTCGAAGAACTGTTTCAACAGGGATTAATTAAAGTTGTATTCGCTACGGAAACCTTAGCAGCGGGAATTAATATGCCCGCCCGGACAACAGTAATTTCTACTTTGTCTAAACGGACTGATAATGGACACCGCTTACTCAATGCTTCGGAATTCCTGCAAATGGCAGGTCGCGCTGGTCGTCGGGGCATGGATCTCCAAGGCTATGTAGTGACATTACAAACTCCTTTTGAAGGAGCTAAAGAAGCGTCTTATTTAGCTACATCTAAGGCTGATCCCTTAGTTAGTCAGTTTACACCCAGTTACGGCATGGTATTGAACCTGCTGCAAACTCACACCATCGAAAAAGCCAGAGAACTGATAGAACGAAGTTTTGGACAATATATGTCCAACTTGCATTTGCAACCAGATTTTGAAGAACTGGCGCAAGTTCAAGGCGAATTATCGCAAATTCAGTCACAATTGGCAGCTATTGATGAAAATGAATTGATGCAATATGAAAAATTGCGTCAACGGCTGAAAGTAGAACGGCAAATTTTCAAAACCTTACAAGAACAAGCACAGGAAGATAGACAGGCACAATTGGCAATGATGCTAGATTTTGCCATATCTGGAACTATGTTGAGTCTCAACGACAGAAACGCCATGTCACCCCTACCGATAACAGTAGTGTTGGTTGACAAAGCCGTGAGTGTGGGTGAAACATCTTACTTTGTCTGCTTAGGGCAAAATAACCGTTGGTATGTAGCAACTTCAGCAGATATATTAGATATGTATGCGGAAATACCACGGGTAGAAGTTCCAGCGCAGCTAATACCACCTTCAGAATTGAGCTTGAAACGAGGACAATCAATCCGTGGTGATGAAAGCACGATAGCGATCGCTCAGAGTATACCCAATCCTGAAGAATTTAATCATCTACCGACAGAGGTACAGGAGCAACTCAGTCGCTTAACTGCGGTTCAAGAACAGTTAGAAACCCATCCCATTTATAAATCGGGGAATATTGCCAAAATATTTAAAAATAGAGCGCGTTGTGTGGAACTAGAAGCAGAACTTGAACATTTACAAGAGCAAGTATCATTACAATCCCAACGATATTGGGAAGAGTTTCTCTGTTTAATTGAAATCTTGCAATCCTTTGAATGTTTAGATAATTTAGTCCCCACAAAATTAGGACAAATTGCTGCGGCTATTCGCGGTGAAAATGAATTATGGTTAGGTTTAGTTCTGTCCAGTGGAGAGTTAGATAATATTGGTCCCCATAACTTAGCAGCAGTAATAGCCGCTTTGGTGACTGAAAGCCCCCGTCCAGATACAAAAGTTGACTTTAATCTATCTCCAGAAGCGGACGCAGCTTGGTTAACATTGCAACCCATTCGTCGTTCTGTATTAAAGGTGCAGTATCGTCATGGGGTAGCCTTACCTGTAGGTTTAGAAACTCGTTTTATCAGCTTAATCTCTTTGGTGGAACAGTGGGCATTAGGGGTAGAGTGGAAAGTATTATGTGAAAAAACCACTTTAGATGAAGGAGACGTAGTGCGAATTTTACGCCGCACTCTGGATTTATTATCTCAGATTCCTCATGTTCCTAATTTACCAGATATGTTGCGGCGGAATGCTCAACGGGCGATGCAGTTAATTGATAGATTCCCTGTGAATGAAGCAATGGAGTAATCAGTTAAAAAATCTCTAATTTGCAGACTATATTTAAATAAAACCATTGTGGGACGGGCATCTTGCCTGTCCGAGTTGTGTAATTTGAATATGCTATTGCTGACAATCATAAATTTAAGTAGTTGTTCTTTTTGAGAATTTCCTTGTTTAATGTGACACATCGTCCGTAGACTGATAGTCCATAAACGCTCAAAATCAGCAGATGGATGAATCAAAACAAAAAATTCTGAATGCTTTAGGTTATCTAGTCAGACAACGCAGAACGGAGTTAGGAATTTCACAAGAGGAGTTAGGACTACGTGCTAACTTAGACCGCACATACATTTCTGGTGTGGAACGTGGAGTCAGAAATCCTTCTCTCACTGCTCTTGTAAGTCTTGCAGATGGCTTAGGTATTAGTGTTTCCGTTCTGCTTAGTGATCTAGAAGAAAAAGCTGTTACACAGAATGAAAAAAAACAAGGTTACTCGTAAGCGCACTAGTAGTAAAGCCTCAAAAAAATCTCCAGAATTCAACTATAACTATGACGATCTGGAAAATATAAAGGTTCATAGTCAACCACGTCATAATAGAAAAGCTCAAGAAAGCTATTTGGATGTAACCTTTACTTATAATGATGATAGATCATGGGAAGGTTCTATCGTAATTAAGTGTCGCCGTGCAGGTATTGATATACAGGAAGAATCAAAGATTAAAGACTATCTAAAACAGGCCTATATTTATTGTGACCCCAATCAGCATAAGCAATGGATAGAGAAACAACAAGAATTTTGGGAATCACCATTACCAACTAAGTCTACAAAATCACCTCCCAAGTTAGTAACAAAACCATTATTTTACAAATTACTAACCTTTCAGTGGACTTGTGTTACCTGCGTACTTCCAGGGAATAATAATCCTGCAAATAGATACAAGAGGTTAAAAGATGTGGGTTATAGCATTGCAACTCATGAGTTGATGCTATGTCAAAAGTGTGGAGATAAAAGAACTCATATTCTTCTTGTTCCACTTCCTCGTAGAGATGAATTACAATATGAAATAATGTCACCTACTTTCATAAATAGATGCTTTATTATTTTTAATTCTTATGATGTTTATGAAGGAAAAACTGTCAATAAAAAAGGATTATTAATAGAACATAAATTTCCTGAAATAAGATGGAATATAACCACACCAAGAACCAAAGAAGTTCTTGATAATCTTACAGATGAAGAAATTAAAAATGATTTTCAACTGATGACAAATCAGCGTAACTTGCAAAAAAGAGAAGTTTGCCGTCAATGCTATGAAAGTAATATTCGACCTTATCCATTTGGCATTAAGTTTTATTATCAAGGTGATGAAAAATGGCCAAATTATATACCTAAAAATGGCAAAGATGCTGAAACAGGCTGTATTGGCTGTGGTTGGTACGATATGGAAAAGTGGCGTAATTCACTTAATCAAAAGTTAGCTGAGTTTGTTGACAATGAGGAAAATTAACTGGTCGTTTTTGGTTCAAGTAAATATTATTTAAGGAAGGAATCAGTCCATAACCAATACATTCTGCTAAACGTGGTGGTACAGCATTACCAATTTGCCACATGGCTTTTTTCATACTACCTTCAAAAATAAATGAATCAGGAAATGTTTGCAATCTTGCCATTTCTCTAGCGGAAATCACGCGATTTAAATATGGATGAATATGTGTACCACCATGATTTTCTTTCACAGTCATACTTGGTTTACCAGGATATTGTCTTTTGAAAGCATCAACATATTTTTCATATAATGAACCACCAGGAGGAACTTGAGCAAGACGTTCCATATACTCCTGTGAATGTTTAGTCCACTCGTGATTAATCTCTGATATTCGAGTGTATTCGGGTAAATCAGAAATTGCTGACTCAATAGGTTTGTATTCTTCTTGATTTAATTGAGATTGAGGATAAGGGTTTGGCATTCCAAATCTATTAGCAATAAAAATAGCTCTTGGTCGAATTTGTGGAACTCCATAAGCCGCAGATTCCAGAATTGCCACAGAAATATGAGGATAACCAATAGATTCAAAAGCTTCAATAATTGCTGTCTTTACATCCCCTTTTTGAATTGTCAAAATACCTGGTACATTTTCCATCACGACATACCAAGGACGTATTTCGGAAACAACACGTACAAATTCATAAAATAACCTATTTCGAGGATCTTTTGGATCACGTTTTCCGGCTACTGAAAATCCTTGACATGGTGGACCACCAACAACAACATTAACATCAGGTGAGCCTATTTGTTGCAGCCAATCTTGGGCAGAAAATTGTTCAATATCTCCACAAAAGTGATGACATTGTGGGAAATTTTTTTTGTGCGTAGCCGAAGCAACTTGACTAATTTCTACACTAGCTAATGGTGTAAATCCAGCTTGAAATAATCCTTGTGTAATTCCCCCAGCACCACAAAACAGATCCACAAAAGTATATTGAGATAATGGACTTGTTTGAGAACTAACATCAGTAAATATCTTATATGGATCAGAATTGTTTTGATCTAGTTCGCGCTTAATACGCTCATAACGCCCTAATTTTGGTTTCTTTTGCTTTTTACTAGGGTTATGTTCATCTTCGTTAGGTAAAAAAGAAATTTGTGTTCCTTGCATTCGATAATTGATATAAAAGGTTACTGTTCTGTGACATATAGTCTACAATACATTAAGCATAGCAAAATTCGCAACCTAATTCTAAACACTAGGGGTTAGACAAGATTTATTCAGCACTTCAAAGACATTTAGTCCTAATTATAGAATAGGTGTCCATTCTAGTGAGGTAGGTTGGATTGACGCAAGAAAACCCAACATTTTATATTAAGGGTAAATCAACGTATTTTTCCCTAATTTGCCTTCTCTACCCACAGGTAAGTAATTACATATCCTCTTGATATTTCACTAACAATGTAGGAATATAATCATAGCCATCAACACCAATAATGGCAATCATTTTGGGGCGATTTTGTTGGAGTAATAATTGGAATTTGTCTGTACCAATTTGTCCCCTAATAATAGTCAATAAACCAGCAGGTTGTCGCCATTCATCAGAAGCAATTTGATCTAAAAGATACATTCCTAGACTACCAGTATAACTGGCTTTTTCATAATTAGCCATAAGATAATTAGCTTCAGCTAAATATGCTAAATTTCTGCCTTGTAAATACAAATCACCAGAAACTTGGGCGGCTTTAAAGGCATTTTCTAAATAGTTAATTGCTGTTGGATATTGTGCGGTAACTAAATAAGCAATTCCTAAACTACTAAAACATAAAGCTTGACTTTGTAAATCATTTAATTTTTCTGCTAGTTTTAATCCTTGTTCCAGATAGTTAATTGCAAATTCATAAACTTCTGGTTCACTAAGTTCTGTTTGCTTGGCTTGCATGACTTCGCTATAACCTAGATTTACTAAAGCGTTAGCTTCTCCAGTTTTGTCCCCGGTTTGTCTACTAAAAATTAATGCCCGTTGACTATAATTAATTGCTTCACCATAATTTTGTTGTTGCACATAAGTCCGACTCAGATGGTTAAGATTGGCGATTTCACAGATTTTATCTCCGGCATTTCTGGCTATTTCTACGGCTTGTTGATGAAAATCAAGGGAGCGATCATATCTGCCTAAACCGCGCTGGGAATACCCCAATAATGTCAAAATCCGGGCTTTTTCTTGAGTACCTTCGGCAGAACGTAAAGGGGCATCTAAATAATCTAAAGCATCTCGTAAATAACTACCAGAAAATGAGGCAAAAATCCCACCGTAAAGGGGAAAGTAAGGACGTTGGGCAAAGGTTCGCAAAATTTGCAGCATGATTTGCGATGCACTGTTACTATATATTAAAGCTTGATTTTGAAAACCGCTGGCTAATTGACTCCAAATTACGGCAAATGTTAAAAATGTGGAAATAGATAATTTGGGTCCTGCTTGAATATCATAAGCTTGTTGGTCAAACCAATTAATTAAACCCCTTTGTAAAAGCTGTAAAATTATTGTTAATTCTACCCAATTACTCAAACTAATTGCCTGTTGTTTTTCGGCAAATTCTAGGGCTGATTGTTCTACTGCTAAGGTATGAAAAAAGGCTTGGGGAACTTCACTATTAACTACTTTAGCCCAACTTGCCCAGGGACTATTTTCTCCAGGTACACCTCCAAATCCTAATGAATTTTTGCGTTCATACATCCAATTCAGTAAATTTGCTTGGATTCTTTGCCAAGAAGCGATACCACGATTAATCCCGTCAGCAATTTGCTGAAAATCTTGATTAGCACTGGCAAATTGTTGTAAAGATTTGGCTAACTGTTGAAGTTGAGACAAATTTAAGGGATACTTTTGATTAGGATCAGTAGCTCGTAGCAAAGCCGTTAATCGCTCATCTGCGGTGGCTGTGGTAATTTCCCGCATAGATAGAGATATCGCTTCAGTGGCTTTATTTTGTTCTTGCCACCGTTGCCATTGAGTTTGGATAGTTTTAGCCGCGCGTAAACTCCGGGTGGCTTTGGCTTTTTTCAGTTCATCGGTTTCCGAGTCTACCTGAGATTGTATCGTATTCAGGCGATCGCTCAAAACTAATTCAAACACCTCCCCAGTCCCGGAAGTGATACCTTTGAGCAACATTTGATAAACCTGCTCTACAGAGCTAATTTTACCCTTGAGAGTGGTTTCGATAATATCGTTAATTAAAGCGAGATAATGCTCGCGTAATGGTAAAGAGTCTGACACTTTAGCTAATAGAGAACATCACAACAATTCTCATTGTAGCTGTTGCAGGTTGAGAGATTGGGAATTGACTGTGATTAAATTCCCATAAACATAAGTTTGAAGACTGAGCGATAGAATCTAAAATAATCACAATTTGGCATCTCAATTACAACAGCGATCGCGCACAGTGACAAAATCTGGTAAATTTTGGATTATACGGGTTAGGCGTTGGAAGTCTGTTTGTGATAGTTGTACGGTCATGGGTATTGTATTCTATTGAAATTAGGTAATAAATTTTAGTTTAGAGCAAGATTTATAATCTAAGCTATATATAAATGAGGTCAGATTGAGTATGATTGCACCTACAGAAATTCGTCAAAGGGCAATTGCACTCCTGGAACAATTACCGGGAGAATCTTTAGTAAAAGCAGTTGAATTTTTAGAATCTCTTTCTCATCAAGCTTTACAGGTATCAGAAACAAAGACATCTGACACCAGAGAAACTGATTTAATTTCAATACCCGTGAATGAAATTGTCAAACTGCTTGTGGGGGAAGGATTTTCAAGTCTTTTTCTATATCTCTGATTTCAGATTTATGGGAAGAGTTTTTGCGCTTGAATTTGGACATTTTAATTTTGACAACACGGGGATTAATACGTTTTCGTCGGGGGCGATCAATTTCAGACTGGGAAATTAATGATAATAAATATTGATGTTGAATTTCTCGTAATTTTAAGGATGAATGGCTGATGAGTTGTACTAAATCTATAACTAGTTGCAAAGATTCAAGAAAACTAAGGAGTAAAGGATTTTTATTATATTCGTTAGCAGATTGGTAAATTAAATCGCGGAGTAGATTATAAGCAATTAACATAGCATAAAGTTCTTGTTCGACTAATTCAGATGTTTTGCTCCGAAAAATAGTGGGCATTTGTCCTTTGAGCGTAGCACATTGATGTGTTTTTATTTCACAGAAACTAATTTCCACCTCCCATCTGCAATGATAGTGAATAATTAATTCTTTGGCAGAAATATTAGGGTCAATAATACTAGTAACTAAACGACGAGGGAGAAAACCAGGAATTTGATATTCAATAACTCGGACAATGATACTTTCCTGATTCCATTGTTTATGCGATTCTGTAGATTTTTCTAAATTGAGAATTGTGCCAGTAATTTAGTCATTAAAGTCCTCTCACCAGTTCCTTTACCTTGGCTCGATGACTTGAAATAAACTCTTATAAAGCTTAAATATTCTTTCATATTTTGTCAATATATACTATCAGGCTACTCATTTTGGAGCAGGAATAAAAATTCTCGACGAAAAAAATGACACATTTATGATTTTTTAAATTTGATTTCAAATAATTGACAAGATTGATGATTTATAAATTCAAGAAAAATCTCATGATCATATAATTTTAGATACATTTTGCCTGGAGTTTAGACTAAACTGAAGTTATTTTTATGCCTTAATATTTGCAGAATTAATATTAGTAATTATTTGTAGGCTATTAATTTCATTCACGGGTATTGCCTTTAGGTTAGAAAGTCCTGCTCCCAAAGCATTGAGTATTGAAGATATTAAAGAACTGATTGCATCATTTGTAAATGCGGCTCAACGTTCCCTAGCAGCCGGATTTAACTTAATTGAAATTCACGCGGCTCATGGTTACTTGTTGCATGAATTTATGTCTCCACTGAGCAATCAGCGGACAGATGAATACGGTGGCCGTTTTGAAAATCGGATTCGGTTTTTATGTGAAGTAGTTCAAGCCGTGCGAAACATTTTACCAGATCAGATGCCGCTGTGGGTGAGGATTTCTGCCATTGATTGGATTAGTGATGGTTGGGATATTGAGCAAAGTATTGCCCTCTGTCATATTTTAAAATCCCTGGGTGTTGATTTAATAGATTGCTCATCAGGGGGAATTGTACCTGGAGAGAAATTTGTCCTTGGTGCTGGTTATCAAACTGCTTTTAGCGATCGCCTTCGCCGCGAAGCTAAAATCGCTACCGGAGCAGTGGGCATGATTACAGAACCGGCACAAGCCGATCAGATCCTTCGCACTGGACAAGCAGACATGGTGTTAATCGGTCGAGAAATGTTACGTGATCCTTACTGGGCAAGGCGGGCTGCAAAGCAACTACGCCAACCTGTATCAGTCCCCAAGCAGTATGATCGCGCTTGGCATTAAGAACATCTAAAACCAAATTAATATGAAGCTGCATAGAATAAAATATCAAGAATAATTGACCGCAGATAAACGCAGATAAACGCAGATAAATATGGATGATTATTATTCTGTGCTCTCTCTCAATCCCCATTTTGCGTTATGAGTAGTTACATCAGTGTAACTGGATTGAGAGAAAATAAATGGCTCGTCACCCGACTTTAACTTTTGATCGTGGTACGTTAATTTTACACCCACCACCACGCAGTAAAACTTGGATAGATTATGCAATTTGGGATGATAGAATTGAAAAATTCCGTATTCCGGCAATTAGATACCGTTCTTTAGTTGAAGCCCTCCAAGCAGAAGCAACAGATTTTATTGATGAAGCTAAGGCTTTTTATCCTTTAGAGTTGATTGCTAGTTTGGAAATGACTCCCTATCCTCACCAAAATGAGGCGTTAGCGGCTTGGAAACTCGCAGGACGACAGGGGGTAGTTGTCCTGCCGACAGCAGCGGGTAAGACCTATTTAGCCCAAATGGCGATGCAAGCCACACCGCGCACCACGTTAATTGTCGTCCCCACCTTGGACTTAATGCACCAGTGGTATGCTCACTTAGTAGCGGCTTTTCCTGACGGGGAAGTAGGTTTACTGGGGGGTGGTTCGCGGGATAGAACCGCAATTTTAGTTGCTACCTATGATAGTGCGGCTATTCACGCAGAAAGTTTGGGTAATAAATATGCCTTAATAATTTTTGATGAATGTCACCATTTACCTACAGATTTTAACAGAGTTATTGCGGAATATGCGATCGCTCCCTATCGGCTAGGACTGTCCGCAACCCCAGAACGCACAGATGGTAAACACGCTGATTTAGATATCCTCATTGGTAAAGAAGTTTATCGCAAATGCGCTGAAGATTTAGCAGGAAAAGCTTTAGCTGCTCATGAAATTGTGCAAATTAAGGTTAAATTATCCCAATTAGAACGGGAAAAATATAATCAGTTAATTCAAACTCGCAATGATTTTTTAAAGCAATCAAAAATATCTTTAGGAAGTCTCCAAGGTTGGCAAATGTTTGTGCAAATGAGTGCGCGTTCTCAACCTGGACGTAGGGCAATGTTATCACATCGTCAAGCCAAAGAAATCGCTTTAGGCACAGATGGTAAAATCCGGGTACTTGTAGACTTATTAGCCACCCATTATCCCGAAAGAATTTTAATTTTTACCGCTGACAATGCCACAGTTTACCGCATTTCTCAAGACTTATTAATTCCCGCGATTACTCATCAAACACCAGTTAAAGAAAGACATGAAATCCTAACTAAATTTAAATCAGGTGAATATAATACTTTAGTTGCTTCTAATGTCTTAAATGAAGGTGTAGATGTCCCCGCAGCTAGTATTGCCATTATTTTATCAGGAACAGGTTCAACGAGGGAATATATTCAACGTTTAGGGAGGATTTTACGCAAAGGTAATATAGAAAATAAACAGGCAATTTTATATGAAGTCATAGCCGAAGATACCAGCGAAGAAGGAACTTCAGCCAGACGCAGAGGAGAAAATAATAGTCAGGAAGAAAAACCGCAAAGAGCAAATTTACAAGTTGTTTATAGTAGTGAAAAGAAAAGCGATTTAAAAGCAGCAGAACAGTTAGAAATTAATTATTCAACCGAAAAGAAAGATGTTACCAACAGACCTACTGATACACCGCCAAAACGGCGAAGAAATTATCCCAAAAAGACTGAAACTTGATCAAAAACATTTGAATCTAGCAACTGAATTAATTAGCTTTTTTCAGGAAGCAGTCGGAAAAACTCAAGGATTATTAGAACGTCAGTTAGCAGACTTTGAAGGAGATACCACAGATTACCGCATGAAACGGGGTTTAGCTTATATTCTGAAAAGTGGTTTTTGTACATTTGAAGTAGTTAGTCCCCTCGAACCTCCCATGTTAAGAGCAAAAGTATTTGCATTAGCAGCAAAATCCGTTGCTAGTCGAGAATCAACTGATATTATTTTAAATAAAATTGCTGATGATTTAAGTCAAGAACTCAACCAAGAAGTTTTACCTGCTCAAATAAAAAATGGACTTTATGCTGATTTATCAGAAAATAAAATTTTAACTGCTTTTGATGCACCTAAACCAGAAGAAGTTTTACATCGTTATAATTTATCTCAAGTCCAAGGAGTTTTTTATAAAGCTAGTCAATTAGTATTAAATGCACATCGCAATGTTCCCGGAGAATATAAACTCTTATTTCGTTATTTAAAGCTATTTCAACTAATGGCTTATATTGAAGGTGATGCTGATCATGGTTTTACAATTAGTGTGGATGGTCCTACCAGTTTATTTACTCCCAGCACCCGCTACGGTTTAGCCATAGCCAAACTAATTCCGGCTTTACTTCATGTCACCAAATGGAGTTTATCAGCAACCTTAAAAACCCGTGATTCTTATACAAACGAATGGAAAACCGGACGATTCACCCTCAATTCAGAATGTGGATTAGTATCCCATTATCCCCCAGGTAAACCCTATGATAGTATGTTAGAAGAATCCTTTGCGAGTAAATGGGATGCCTTAAAAAGTGGTTGGATCTTAGAACGAGAAGTAGATTTAATTCCCATTCCTGGTAGTGTGATGATTCCCGATTTTCGGCTAGTTCATCCAGACGGACGGGTGTTTATCTTAGAAATTGTCGGTTATTGGCGACCAGAATATTTACAAAAGAAATTTGCTCAAGTAAGAAAGGCAAATTGTGATAATTTGATCTTAGCAATTTCCGAAAGATTGAACCTAGAAAAAGCCGGAGTCAAACTAGATAACGTTCCCGCAAGAATAATTTGGTTTAAAGAAAAACTCTTACCAAAATCTGTATTAGCCGTCATGGAATAATCACAATTTTATATGAAACTGTACAGAATCATAAAAATCTGCGTTTATCTGCGTTTATCCGCGTTCAATTAATCATAAACTTAACTAACAACAGTTACAGCCCGCAGTTCTTCTTGAAAGACTCGGCGTAGTGTATCTTCATCTAAGGGAGGTTTGGCTTGATCAAGATATTCTCGTAACGCTTGGTTCATCATTGTTTGATAACCTTTCCCTTCAGCGTCTCCTTTTTGTCTAAACGCTTCCAAAATATCATCATCAATATAGATGGTAATACGAGTTTTACCTTGTTGTGGGATAATCGCACCCCGTTTAGCTTGATCAAAATCATATTCCGGTTTCATATTCACGTCTCTCCTTAGGAGTAGCAGGACGGGCAGAAATTAAGCGAATGTTATCACCTCGATAGGTATAGACTACTACTAGCAACCGCCAAAGGTGATCCATCCCCATAATAATAAATCGTTGTTCACCTTGTGCTGATTGATCTTCAAAAGAAAGTGCATAAGGATCGAACAAGACGGCCTCAGCATCAGAAAAACTGACTCCGTGTTTTTGTAAATTGCTTTTAGCTTTTTCAGGATTCCATTCAACTTGCATACATATATTATATGTATTTGTGAGAATTATGTCTAAGGAATCGTAAAGTCTATTTTGACTAGAAATCTGATTCCAGTGAATAAGGTGCGTCAGAGAGAAGATATCTGTTTTTTACGAAATTATCGGGTCTGACGCACCCTACAAACTACTCTCTGTGCCTTGTGCGTCTGAAAGTGAAAAAAATTCAAAAAAGAATATTATTTCCCTTTACCAGATTTAAGAGATAACAGCATCTCCATTTGAGTCAGAGATTTACTAGGACTATTAACAGTCACACCAATACCACGAAGAGAATCGAGAATAGCAGTAGCGTCCGCAGGTAAAGGTTGACTTTGAGCGGATAAACGCTCAATTATGGTTTTGGTTTTTTCCATATCTAAATAGAAATAACCACCATTGGGTTTTTGTAAAGAACCTGTAACAGTTTTAAAAGTATCACTTTGATCAAGTGATGCACCTTTGCGATCTGCCAGTATTTCCGCAACGGGTCCACCAATAGCCAGAAATGCTGTATTATCATTGAGCCAACCATGTGCCACTAGAGCGCCTTGTTGGGGGATTTGCCATTCTGTGACATTTTTACCGCCAATGGTTCTTTGAGCGACATTCAGCCGTTGCTGTTTGGCAAAATTATCGAGTTTAGTGAAAGTGGCTTCAGCAGTTTTGCGATCGCTCGTATCTAATACTAGCGCACCTCCAAAACCGGTATTAGCTAATAAACCTTGATTAGATTGAATTGCACCTAAACCAAACTCTCCATTCATCCAGCCAAAAATATCTTTATCTAAATCAATTTGCAGACTTTTTAATTGAGTCCGCGCTTGTTGAATTCCTTGATTTAATTCGGGATAATCTTTAGATTGTTCCACAAAAGTTTGCCAACTTTTACTAATACCTTGTCCACTAGCTAAAGCCAAAGTTTCACTGGGGAATTGTCCCACAATTTTGGCGGGAGTAGTTTGATATTCAAATTTATTCAGTTGGGGATCTAAATTCACAATTGCTTTTAATCTTAATCCGCCATCATCTATGCCCACACCTGCTGTCAGTGATTTGACTTGCTTAATTTGCGCGAGGGTTTGTGGAGGTAATTGTTTAGATTGAGGATTGAAAGCAGTTAATTGTTTTACCATATTGGCATAATCAGGAACATAAATTTGCGCTAAACTGTTTTTAACATCCACACCTTTGCTAAGAATATCATTTGCCCCTTCTTTACTAGCAAAAGAAGGTTCGCCTTTATAGGTATCAATCGCTTTTTCTACAGATTGTTTATTGGATGTAAACAGCAAATGGTCATTATTCAAAACTGTTACATAAGTCGGTTGACCTTGACCAGTAGATTCGATAATTTTTTGACCTTTGTAGTCCGATTCCTGAATTTTGACGTTTTTTTGGTCTTTCAACTTATTGGCAAATTTCAAAGCAGCTATTTTATCTTTAATCCCTACCACTAACAAATAATTTGGGGCTTCGGAGGCGGGAAAGTTATTCTCGGATACTTTTTTTGCATCTGGTGGTAGTACCGCAATCATCACCCCACCAACCCAAGGTTTGATATCTGCTTCGTAAGAAATTTTATGATCATTCAACATTTGTTGGTTGAAACTCTGGAATTCTTTGGCCAGTAATTTCTGCGCTTCCGGTGTACCAAACTGCTGTAACTTATGCCAGGATTCAGGATTAGTGTCAATATAAGTTGCCATTAGAGCAGTTGCCGGTACTAATTTAGCACTACCTAAAGGACTAGAACTATCACCACCACCCTTTAGATACATATAAGCTGCTATGCCTCCTGCTATAATTACAGCAGTACCGATTATAGGGATTAAAAATGATGATTTCTTTTCAGACATTGATAAATGCTCCTTGTTGTTGTAAATTTTATTGCAGAATCTACGCAATGATCATTGGTAGACAGAGGATTTTATCTAATGGAGAACCCATGAAAAACAAGTATATTTTGGAGATTTTGTCAACTTAGTTGACATCAGTAAATATCGCATATTGAGTATAAAAGGGTGAAAACACCTGGCGGTTAGAGACAGTTTACAATCAAGTGGTGAAAAAACATAATTCCCAGAGATTTTGATGTTTAAATCCTTTTTTTATCCCTAATTTCCGCTAATTTTACGGTAATTACTGATATAATTAACGGTTTATGCTCACCAAAAAGTTGTAATTGGGTCTAAATAATACTCCATTATGGTTAAGGCTGAATCCGCAAATGATATCTTATTCCTGTGAAAACAATAGTCAATTTCTCATCTCCAAGTTATTCTAAAACTAATCTATATGGAAAATTAGTAGTATTTGTACTCAATAACAAATGATCACGGATCAAGATTCTCTTGAATCAAGGTAGGGAAGAGTTTGCTGATCAAAAAATGTCATACTACGCTACACTTCTTTACTTGTATGATTTACATCCCATTAAATCTTTTAGAATTAGAAGGCTAGAAATAATAAATGTTGCAGTTTTATTTTGATACCGAAAAAACCGGACACAACCGTTTTGAGTTACCAGGGGCAAAACCACACTATAACCCTGACCGACCTGGACAGGTAGAACATATTTTTCTGGATCTGAGTTTGGATATCCCTAACCAAAGTTGCTACGGAACTTGTAGTATTCGCCTATTACCAGTGCGGAATGGGATTGATAGATTGACTTTGGATGCGGTAAATCTGAAGATCACCGCTGTACAAGTAAACGCAGTTGAGCAAAAATTTGAATATGATGGCGAAAAACTTGGTATCTACCTGTCACAACCCACTGAAATTGGTCATCGCTTGTTAATTGCGATCGCCTACGCCGCCGAAAAACCCCAACGGGGCATTTACTTTATTCAACCAAACAAACACTACCCCCACAAACCGACCCAAGTCTGGACACAAGGAGAAGACGAAGATTCTCGCTACTGGTTTCCCTGTTTCGACTACCCTGGACAATTATCAACTTCAGAAATTCGCGTTCGTGTTCCCAATCCCTTAGTAGCTATCTCCAACGGTGAACTAATTGACACCGTAGAGGAGGCAAAATACAAAACCTACCATTGGTCACAACAACAAGTTCATCCTACCTACTTGATGACCTTAGCCGTTGGTGATTTTGCGGAAATTCGGGACGAGTGGCATGATAAACCCGTTACCTACTACGTCGAAAAGGGACGAGAAGCAGATGCTCAACGCAGCATGGGCAAAACTCCCCAAATGATTGAATTTCTCAGTGAAAAGTATGGTTATCCTTACGCTTTCCCCAAATATGCTCAAGTTTGCGTAGACGACTTTATTTTTGGAGGCATGGAAAATACTTCCACAACTCTATTAAGTGACCGATGTTTACTAGACGAACGAGCAATATTAGATAATCGTAATACCGAAAGTTTAGTTGTCCACGAACTTGCACACCAATGGTTTGGGGATTTGGTGGTAATTAAACATTGGTCCCATGCTTGGATTAAGGAAGGCATGGCTTCCTATTCAGAGGTAATGTGGACCCAACGGGAATATGGCGACCAAGAAGCCGCATATTATCGGTTAAAGGAAGCGTGGAGTTATTTAAGTGAAGATAGCAGTCGCTACCGCAGACCCATGGTAACTCATGTTTACCGGGAAGCAATTGAACTTTATGACCGCCACATTTATGAAAAAGGATCTTGTGTTTATCACATGATTCGGGCAGAATTGGGTGATGAATTATTTTGGCAAGCAGTCCAAACATTTGTTCAAGACAACGCCCACAACACTGTCGAAACTATAGACTTATTAAGAGCAATTGAAAAAGCCACAGGACGAAATTTGGCTTTCCTGTTTGATCAATATGTCTATCGTGGTGGTCATCCTGATTTTAAAGTAGCTTATGCCTGGGATGGTGACGCAAATTTAGCGAAGGTGACAGTCACCCAAACCCAAGCCAAAGCCGATAGTAAGGATTTATTTAATCTCAGGATTCCCATTGGTTTTGGATATAAAGAAAATCCCCAACTCACAACTTTTACAGTTCGGGTACATGAAAAAGAACAAAGTTTTTACTTTCCACTAACACAAAAGCCTGATTTTATTAGCTTTGATGTGGGCAATAATTACTTAAAAACAGTCAAGTTAGAATTTCCAATTTCCGAATTAAAAGCCCAATTAGAATTTGATCCTCATCCCATTTCTCGCATTTATGCTGCGGAAGCTTTAGCGAAAAAAGGCGGATTAGAAGCGACTTTAGCCCTATCCTCAGCTTTGAAAAATGAGCCTTTTTGGGGTGTGCGGATCGAAGTTGCTAAGGAATTGGCAGAAATTCAATTAGATCAAGCTTTTGATGGTTTAGTAGCTGGATTAGATGATCCTAGTCCCTTTGTGCGGCGGGCTGTGATTAGTTCTTTAGCGCGAATTAAAACTCATGATAGCTATAAAGCTGTAAAGAGTGTTGTCCAACATGGGGATGCCAGCTACTATGTAGAAGCTGCGGCTTGTCGGACTATTGCGGCTATAGCAGCGGCACATTTGGAAGATAAACCCCATGAAGACAAGGTAATCAAGTTACTCAAATCTGTTTTAGAAGAACGGGCTGGTTGGAATGAAGTTGTCCGCAGTGGGGCTGTGGCTGGTTTAGCTGAATTCAAATCCTCAGAAGCAGCTTTAAGTTTATTACTGGAATACACGAAAGCTGGGATACCGCAACCATTACGTCTCGGTGCAATTCGCGCTGTTGGCAAAATTTCCACTGGTCAAACTCCCGCTAATATTGAACGAATTTTAGACCGATTAGCGGAAATTGCTAGAGAGACTTTCTTTTTAACTCAGGTAGCGGTTTTAACAGCCTTGGGACAAATGGAAACTCCCAAAGCCATTGGTATTTTGCAATCTTTAGCCAATCAAACCGCAGATGGCCGTGTTCGTCGCTATGCTGAAGAGGAAGTGAGTAAAGTGCAAAAGAATATTGGCACAGACAAAACCCTGAAGCAATTACGTGAGGAACTTGATCAAATTAAACAGCAAAATCAGGAATTGAAAAGCCGGCTGGAAAATTTGGAAGCGAAATCAAATTCAGAGGCAACGGGGAACGGGGAACAGGGAACGGGAAACAGATAAGAGGTTTTGAGCAACTTTACTTTTCGTTACATATTACTTTTCGAGAAGCCGCTCCGCGTCTACGGTTTTTTCCGTTCACCTACTTAGTCTGTCAAATTTATTTTGACGGGTTTTTGGTAGTGCGGGCATTTTGCCCGCTAATCATCAAGGACACCTAAAAACTTTTTGGATTTTTAGGTGTCAATTCCGGGGTTTTCAGCCTATTTTCTGATAACTCTACTTTAGGTAGTAGCAATATTTTTTAAGGTCGAGTAGTCTTAAATTTATTAATGCCTGAAAAACGTATATGTACCCTGGAGATAATTTCAGGGTATTTTTTTGTGTTTTTAACAATCACCTATTTTCGAGCAAAATGTTTTTCCATTATTTCTAAAATCATGGGTGCTGCAACACTACCACCACCACCACCGGAATGTTCCGCAAAGGCCACCACTAAAATTTCTGGCTTATCCGCAGGTGCATAAGCCCCAAACCAAGCGTGATTTTCTTTAACTCCTTTCTTCCAAGCTTCAGCCGTCCCACTCTTACCGGCTACCGGGGGAAGAGAGGGGACATTTAAGACCTTACCTGTACCTTCACTAACCACCTTTCGTAATCCCTCCCGCAAAATTTTGACAGTTGTGGGCTTGAGATTTAATGATTCTCTCCAACTTCTAGCTTCTTCATTATCTTTCAACACATGGGGTTGGACGCGATAACCATCATTAGCCGGGACAGCAAACATGACTGCGACTTGTAAAGGTGTAGCTTGTAAAGCACCTTGGCCAATGGACATATTCACAGTGTCACCGACACTCCAAGGTATCTTCCATGTTTTCTGTTTCCAATTTTCATCGGGAACTAAACCCTTGGACTCTTCTGTAGTAAATTCAAAGCCGGTTTTTTGACCAAATCCATATTTACGAGTCCATTCGATCAATGTTGGTCCACCGACTCGCTTACCAATTTGATAAAAGAAGGTATCGCTACTCCACTGCATCGCTCCTACAAAACCCAATGGTCCAAAACCAGCATGATTCCATTCACCAAAGGTAGTCCCACCAATAGTTAAAGAACCGTAGGTTTGTAATACCGTATCAGGAGAAAATTTACCTGATTCTAGTGCAGCGGTTGTGGTGACGATTTTAAAGGTACTGGCTGGAGGAAAGACACTAATGGCACGATTGACTAAAGGATGTTCAGAACCTTGGACAGTTTCCCAATCTTTTTGAGAAAGTTTTTGTTTAGAAAAGATATTGGGGTCAAAGGTGGGATGAGATACCATGGCTAAGATAGCCCCATTTTTAGGGTCAATGGCGACTATTGCGCCATTGCGTTTACCTAAAGCTTTTTCTGCTGCCATTTGTATATCTAAATCTATGGTCAAGTGCAGATCATTACCAGCTTTCGCTTGTTTGCTCCCCAATATTCGTAGAGGTATACCGCTACCATCTACTTCTATTTGCTGCCCTCCCCATTCACCTCTTAACAATTTTTCATACGCTTTTTCTACTCCCATTTGACCCATGACATCTCCTAATCTGTAGCCTTCAGCTTTCTTTTTTTCCAACTGTTTAGCGGTAACTTCACGGGTGTAGCCAAGTATATGAGCCAACTCTTGACCATGAGGATAATAACGCACCGCTTCAGTATTTATTTCTACTCCTGGTAGTTCATTTTCATACTCTTTTAAGGCTGTTACCTGTGCTTCGTTTAAATTGCGAGCGATGCGAATTAGTGAAGAATGATTAACAGCAGATTGTTCAAGTGTTTTCTCGATCTCTTCTGGGGAGGTGTCAAGAATTTTGGCTAGACGTGGACCAACTACCGGCCAGGAGGGTTTGGTATGTGCCATTGGCCACAAATATACAGATCGGGGATAACGGGTGCTGGCTAATAATTTACCATTTCGGTCAAAAATATTACCTCTTTCTGGTTGTTTGGAAATAATCCGAATCCGATTAGATTCTGCGCGGATGCGGTGGTTTTTTCCTTCGATAATTTGTAAATATATTAATCTAGCGCCGATACCAGATAACATTAATAATGTGAATAAAATTACAAATGTGGATTGGACACCACGTCCAACTGTGCGTGTATTTTTTTTTATACTAAATAATGATGATAAGATAGCCATAGGAATTGGGGACTGGGGACTAGGGACTAGGGACAACGAACAACTGACAACTGTACGGGCGAAGCATTTGGAGAACTATTTTTGGCAATGACCGATAATTTATCTTCCAAATGCTTTGCCTGTACGGGCGAAGCATTTGGAGAACTGTTTTTGGCAATGACCGATAATTTATCTTCCAAATGCTTCGCCCCTACTGACAACTGACAACTGTACGGGCGAAGCATTTGGAGAACTATTTTTGGCAATGACCGATAATTTATCTTCCAAATGCTTCGGCTGTACGGGCGAAGCATTTGGAGAACTATTTTTGGCAATGACCGATAATTTATCTTCCAAATGCTTCGCCCCTACTGACAACTGACAACTGACAAGATTATGGCTCAAACTGCGATACAGAATCAAAGAGGTTCAAAAACATTACAGCTACTTGATGTTGAATTGCGTAACGTATTTAAGTTTTTCAACCAAGAACCCGCAGTCCACGGAGTGGATTTGGATGTTAGGCAGGGAGAGTTCTTTAGTATTTTAGGTCCATCTGGTTGTGGAAAAACAACGACACTCCGCTTAATTGCTGGATTTGAAAGGGTGGATGCTGGTAAGTTACTCATTCAAGGTCAGTTAATGACTGATGTTCCTCCTTATCTGCGACCTGTGAATACTGTATTTCAAAGTTATGCTTTATTTAATCACTTGAATGTGTGGGAAAACATTGCTTTTGGATTGCGATTAAAAAAAATATCCAAATCGGAAATTGCTAGTCGCGTTACAGATGCTTTGAAACTAGTAAAAATGGAAAGTTTGCGATCGCGTGTTCCCAGTCAACTCTCCGGTGGTCAACAACAGCGGGTAGCCTTAGCAAGGGCTTTGGTTAATCGTCCCGCAGTCATTCTCCTCGATGAACCTTTGGGAGCATTAGACTTAAAACTTCGCAAGGAGATGCAGGTTGAGTTATCTAATCTTCACAAGGATTTAGGGTTAACTTTTGTGATGGTGACACATGATCAGGAAGAAGCACTATGCTTATCTGATCGCATTGCGGTGATGAATCAAGGCAAAATAGAACAAATTGGTACTCCTAGCCAAATTTACGAAAGTCCGCAAACACCTTTTGTGGCTGACTTTATTGGTGATACTAATCTATTTAGCGGTGAAATTGTGGAAGTAGATGCAGAATCTGTGACAATTTCTACTAAAACCGGATTAACCATAATTGTTGGTCGTAATGAACAAACTCCTCTAAAAATAGCTCAAAGTGTTGTTGTTAGTGTGCGTCCTGAAAAAATTCAACTTTCCCTTTATCAACCTAATATACCCACAAATTGTTTCGAGGGACGGCTAATTAATGTCATGTATTTAGGAACTCATGTTAATTATGTTGTGGAATTAATCAATGGTGTGAACCTCAATGTTTTACAACCCAATACTTATGGTAGCTTACCAGATAGAAATACACCCATTTATGCTTGGTGGGAAAAATTTGACTGTTTAGCTATTAGTCAAGATGTAAATTAGATGACTAACAGACGGAATTTTCTCAAAAAGATGGCGGCATTTTCTACCTTATCTTTAGGTAGTTGTGGTTGGCGACTAGCTAATGTGGGGTCAAACTATATTAGCTCTAATCAAAGTGACAAACTATATATTTATACCTGGACTCAATATACAGATAAAGAATTAATAACTACCTTCACGACCCAAACAGGTGTGAAAGTAATAGCAGATGTATATGAATCCAATGATGTGATGTTGGCTAAGTTGCAAGCTGGAGGTGGTGGTACTTATAGCATCATTTACCCATCTGACTATATGGTACAAAAGATGGCGGAAAAAGGGTTATTAATAGAAATAGATCATAGCCGTTTAATTGGCTTAGATAATTTATTTCCCCAGTTTAATAATCCTACTTATGACCCAAATAATGGTTATAGTATTCCTTTTAATTGGGGAACAACGGGTTTATTATATAATTCAGAAGAACTGGTAAATGCCCCAGAAGATTGGGAGTATCTTTGGCAAAATCAAGATCAACTAAATAAACGATTTACCTTACTCAATGATGTGCGAGAGGTAATGGGTGCAACATTACGGATGTTGGGCTATTCCTATAATTCCCAAAATGAAAATGAGGTTAAACAAGCATATCAGAAATTGCAGATATTAAAACCTGCTATTGCGGCTTTTGATACAGATGCTTGGCAAAATAAAATTCTGGCGGGAGATTTAGCGGTCGCTATGTGTTATTCTGCTGATGCCGTCAAAATTTGCAAGGAAAATCCCAAACTCAAATTTGTAATTCCTCGTAGTGGTTCTTCATTATGGACTGATACTATTGTCATTCCCAAATCTAATCCTAATATAGCTGGTGCTTATGCCTGGATTAATTTAATTTTGCAACCAGAAGTAGCAGCAAAAATTTCTGAAAGATTATATATTTCTACTCCTAATCGGGCAGGATTTGAACAGTTACCAAAAGCAATTCAAGAGAATACTAATTTATTTCCTCCTCAATCACTTTTAGCAAAATGTGAACGTCTGACACCTTTAGGAAAATTTGAAGAGATTTATGAACGTTATTGGACTCAATTACTAACTTAAGGAGTCAGGAGTCAGGAGTCAGGAGTCAGGAGAAAGAAGAAAGAAAGAAGGAGGAAAGGAGGAAAGAAAGAAGGAGGAAAATATTTTGTCCTATGGCTTTTACCGTAAATATTAATATCTCATTCAAGTGCATACCGCTATACAATCACTAATTTGCAAATGGAATCTTCTAGCGACCTGAACAAAATAGAGAAATTACAACCTGCTGGGAAAAATTGGTTATCTCCTTTGGGCTTACTAGCACCATCTGGTATTTGGTTATTAATGTTGCTAGTTTTGCCAACATTAATAATTTTTGAGTTAAGTTTAGTCCCGGATATTCGACCAGGAGATTTAGTAAATCCCAGCGGTTTAGGTAACTATCTTCGCATTTTTGAACCGATTTATTTAAAGGTGATATTCAACTCACTTCTTTTGGCATTTGGTACTACTATTATTACTTTAATTTTAGGTTTTCCCGTTGCTTATTGGATTGCTTTAATAGCACCGAAGCGGTGGCAAACTTTATTAGTATTAGCTTTTGTTTTACCTTTATGGACTTCTTCTTTATTGCGTTCTTACGCATGGATTACAATTTTACGTCCCACTGGATTATTAAATAGTATATTAGCCAGTTTTGGTTTACCCGCTATCAATATTTTGAACAGTAACTTAGCGGTATTAATTGGCATGAGTTACAGCCTGTTACCCTACATGGTATTAATTTTATATGCTTCCTTAGAAAAGTTAGATAAACAATTGTTAGAAGCTGCTGCTGATTTGGGTGCAAATCCCATGCAAACCTTTTGGAAAGTGACTGTACCTCAAGTTTTACCAGGAATTGCGGCTGGTTCGCTACTAGTTTTTATTACTGGGTTAGGAGATTTTATAGACCCAGAATTACTGGGTGGTACTTCGAGTATGACTGCTGCGCGGTTAGTTTATAATCAGTTTCTAGGTGCTAGTCAAAATTGGGGGTTTGGTTCAGCATTGAGTATGGTATTGATTTTGATGGTGAGTATTGCAATTGCTTTCGTGATTAAATTTGATCAAACTAAATAATTGATTTTCTATCTTCACAAAGGTACAATTATTTTTAAGTAAACTTAGCAAAGACTAAACATGATTGGGGTAGCAGTTATTGGCACGGGATTTGGTCAAAAAGTCCATATTCCCGCATTTCAAGCACATCATAATACTAAGATTGTCGCTGTTTATCATCGAGATGTCAATAAAGCAAAAACTATTGCAGAAACTCATAATATCCCTTATGCAAGCGATAATTTAGCCGAAATTCTAGCTTTACCGACAGTTGAAGCTGTCAGCATTTCCACACCGCCATTTTTACACTATGAAATGGCTAAACAGGTTTTGCAAGCTGGTAAACATCTTTTGTTAGAAAAACCTATAACTTTAAATGTCAATGAATCTCAAGAATTATATCAATTAGCCAAAAATCAAGGTGTAATTGCCACTGTAGATTTTGAATTTCGCTTTGTTCCAGAATGGCAATTTTTTGCTCAACTTCTTGCTGAAAATTATGTGGGGAATATCCGATTAATTAAAATTGATTGGTTGGGTTCTTCTCGCGCTGATACTTCTCGTCCTTGGAATTGGTATTCTACTCAAGAAAAAGGTGGTGGTGCTTTAGGTTCTTTAGGTTCTCATGCTTTTGATTATATTAATTGGTTATTTGGTCCAGTTCACAAATTAAACGCTCATTTAATTACTGCTATTTCGGAAAGAGTTAATCCAGTAACTGGAGAATTACAAGCAGTTGATACTGATGATACTTGTTTATTATCTCTAGAATTGGCAAATGGTACACCTTGCCAAGTTGCTATTAGTGCGGTTGTTCATGCAGCTAGAACTCATTGGATAGAAGTTTATGGTGATAAGGGAACATTAGTTTTAGGTAGCAAGAATCAAAAAGACTATATTCATGGTTTTCGGGTTTGGGGTTCTCAACCGGGAGAATCTTTAACAGAAATAGCAATTCCCCAACAATTTCTCTTTCCTCAACATTATCATGATGGGCGAATTTGTGCTTTTCTTCGTGTTGTTGATGAATGGGTAAAAGGAATTACTAATCATCAAGAAATTACACCTTCTTTAAAAGAAGGGGTTTATTCGCAATTGTTAATGGATTTATCCCATGAATCTCATGAAACAGGAAGTTGGGTAAATGTGCCAAGTTTGGAAGAGTTGGTTCTACCGCTCCCCTTGTGATTAAATATCCCTTTTATATGTCCAGAACCATTGATGTATATAGGTTTTATCCAAATTAATAGCGATTCCTAGGTCGCGCTAGTAGTTCGTCAAATTTATTTTGACGAATGATCGGAAAAAACTTCTGTTTTTCCCTCCTCTTCTCCCCCTGCTTGCCTTTACCCGTCATTTTTGGATTGACAGACTACTAGTTCCCTCTTAATGAGAACTTGGTCTTATGTCTTAGTGTAACTGATACATTATAATACTAATGCTACCTTAATAAAACCCACCTTCCGCTTGTTCCTGATAATGGATTTTAATACCATTTTTGGTAATTCATAGCGGCTCTTGTGTCTTTTCTCTACTTAGAATCTCATGTAATCAATAAGCTAAGGATTTTACTAGGGTATTGACATCTGGAAATTTTATGCTATTGTCAAGATATACAATCTGGAAGTTTTCATATCTAAAAATTAGCGTTGCGGAAGGAAAGAATTTTTTGCACGCAGAGACGCAGAGGCGCAAAGAGTATAAAGTTTTATTTGCTGAATTTTATTGACTATGTTTTGTGATATAGTAATCACGACTTGACAAGTAATACCAGTTAACATGAATAATCGTCAGTTGCTAGAAGTTAGCGAGTATGTATGTTTGGGGTTATCAGTATTGGGAACAATAGTAGCGACAGTGACGCAACAGGTGGTTTATGCAGTTATTCCCCTGAGTTTAAGTGTAGCTTTAAATTTAGTCAATCGTCCTAAGTTTAATTATTCCCAATCACAATCACAAATAGACCAATTACAGACAGGTTTGCAAAATATTACTGAAGAATTTCACCAAGTAGAAAAAACCATGAATACCTCTAATCAACGTTTGGAACAAATCGAAGCTTGGAGACAACAACTCAGCCAAATTATTGACCAAACAATTGAGATGGCAATTAATGAACGTTTGGGAAAACTTGAAGTTTACAAACAGGAAATTAGTCAAATTGTTGACCAGAAAATTCAAATATCAATGCAAAAATTAAGTACAGAATTTAATGCAGTTCATCAACAAATGCAAGTTATCAATAATCGGGTACAGCAATTAGATATTTCTTTAGAAAGTTTAGGTTCTACTGTTGATAAAGATGAATATTTGAGAAATATTGCAGAATTGCAAACTGAATTATCACAAATTAATCAACAGCTACAAGTCTTTAGTTCTCGATTTGCAGAAATTGAAACTTCTATCAGAAATGGTAATGAAAGCAGTCAACAGCAATTAGCAGAATTACGGGATAATCAAGAAAATCAAAGTCAGGAATTTACTCAGATTCATCAACAAATCGAAGTTGTTAATTCTCGATTTGCAGAAATTGATAATTCAACACAAAAATTACATCAGACAATTTTAGAACAAAGACAAGCGATAGGTGAAATTAAAGAAAAGCAAGAAAGTGAAAGTTGTAAAAATAATGATATCCTTGATTCTATTAACCAACGGTTGACAGATGGATTAACAGAATTAGATAGTTTATTCACAGCTTTGGTACAACCGTTACAGGTAGAAAATAAATCAAATTCCCAAACAAATCCAATACCAGAAACAGCAAGTCAAGAAAAAGCAGAAATTTCCACAACTAATAACTTAAATTCTATTAGCAATTCTATTAACAAATCGTTGAAAACATTAGATGTATTAACGGAATTAAATCCTTGGTTTAACCCGTCACAGTTAGCAAATGAATCAAGTATAAAAGAATCAGATAATTATCAAGAAACACTAGAAGTAATTCCTACCACATCTATAACAGATGACAAAACAGGAAAATTAGTATTTTTCAGTAATCTCAAAGGACATAAACATAAAGTTCTCTCTGTCGCTTTTAGTCCTGATGGTAGATTTTTAGCAAGTGGAAGTGATGATACAATAATTAAATTGTGGGATTTAGCAACTCAGCAACATCGCACCTTTGCAGGACATGGGGAATATTCTTGGTCTAGAGGGATTAATTCCCTAGGTTTTAGTCCAGATGGTAAATTTTTAGTAAGTGGCAGTGATGATAAAACTATTAAATTGTGGGATGTAAATCTAGGAATAGAAATTTTCACTTTTACAGGACACGCAGAAAGAGTTAATGCTGTCGCATTTAGTCCCTGGGGAAAAATTTTAGCAAGTGGAAGTAAAGACAAAACAGTTAAACTGTGGTCATTAGAAACAGGAAAAGAAGTTTACTCTTTCAAAAGTCATACCGATGATGTTTTATCTGTAACTTTTAGTCCCGACGGTAAACTATTAGCTAGTAGTGCAGGTGGTAATGATAAAACTATCAAGATTTTACAATTAGCTGAAAATAAAGTGAAAACATTAACAGGACATTCTGATTGGTTTGGAGGGATTACTTCTCTAGCATTTAGTCCCGACGGAAAAACTTTAATTAGTGGTAGTCAAGACAAAACTATTAAACTTTGGAATCTAGAAACTAGTCAAGAAATTAAAACCTTATCAGGACATTCTGATCATATTTGTTCCGTTGCATATAGTCCCAATGGACAAATTTTAGCGAGCGCTAGTAAAGATAAAACAGTGAAATTATGGTCAGTCGCTAGTGGAGAAGAAATTTCCAGCGTAAAATGTACCGATTCTGTAATTTACTCAATTGCTTTTAGTCCAGATGGTAAAATATTAGCGGCTGGGAGTGGAGATACAACCATTACTATGTTTCCCATAGCCTAAGTTTGATTCTACAGGTAGGGTAAAGCCTGAACTAAACCCTTACACCTCTAAGTTTTGAGCGTTGCTGATAGCCATATTGAAGTAAAAAAAAGGAAAATTAAAAATCTTCACCTTTGCGCCTTTGCTTCTTTGTGCCTTTGCGCGAAACATAATTTGAAACCGGGTAAATCTGCAATAGTAAGGATTATTTAAATGCTGCTATATTTAAGAATTGAAAATTTCGCCTTAATTGATCATTTGGAATTGGATTTTGGTGCGGGTTTGAATGTGTTGACGGGAGAAACCGGCGCAGGAAAATCAATTATATTAGATGCTATTGATGCGGTTTTAGGTGGTAAAGTCTCTAGTCGGGTGATTAGAACTGGCACAAATCGCGCTATAGTGGAGGCGACTTTTAGCGTTACTCCGCCCCTAGCAGCTTGGTTGAGTGAACAAGAAATTGATTTAACCGATGATCATGCTGTGATCATTAGTCGAGAAATTGCCACTACTACCAGTAATATCCGCAGTCGGTCACGGGTGAATGGGGTACTGGTGAATCGCCCCTTAATGGCAGGATTACGGGATAACTTGGTAGAAATTACGGCACAAGGGCAAACGGTACAAGTGGGACAATCTGCCCAAGTTCGAGATTGGTTAGATTTATATGGTGGTGATGCTTTGTTGCACAAACGCCAAAATGTCGCTGCTGCTTTCATTGTATATCAACAAGCCCGGCAAGCGCTGGAAAAACGCCGGACATCGGAACGGGAACGGCTGCAACAATTGGATTTATTAACATATCAAGTCCAAGAATTGGGCGCTGCTAATCTTGATGATGCCCAGGAAATGGAACAATTAAATCAAGAACGGGAACGCCTGAATCATGTTGTGGATTTACAACAAATGAGTTACAAAGTTTATCAGGCTTTGTATCAAGATGATCAGGAAACTCGGACTGCTGCTGATTTATTAGCCGATGGAGAGATGACATTAACTCACATGGTGGAGTATGATTCTCAATTACAATCTTTGTTGGAATTGGTGCGAGATGCCGTTGCAGCGGTAATGGAAGTGGGGAGACAAATTAGTATTTATGGAGAAGGGTTAGAAGCAGATCCGCAACGGTTGGAAGAGGTGGATGAACGGATACGGGAATTAAAACAAATCTGTCGCAAATATGGACCGACTCTGACGGAAGCTATTTCTTATTATGAACGTATTCAAACTGAATTAGCTGAATTAAATAATAGTGAACAATCTATCGAAACTTTAGAACAACAAGAACAATTATCTTTACAAGAACTCCAACAAATTAGTCACCAATTAAGCCAATTACGGCGGCAAACTGCGGCTAATTTAGAATCTCGGTTATTAGCTGAACTCAAGCCGTTAGCGATGGATAAGGTGAAATTCAAAGTAGAAATTGTCCCCATTTCTCCCGCAGCTACAGGTGCAGATAAAATTACTTTTATGTTTAGTCCTAACCCCGGTGAACCTATTCAACCATTAACAGAAATTGCTTCTGGTGGAGAAATGAGCCGTTTTTTACTAGCTTTAAAAGCTTGTTTCCATCAAGGAAATGAAGTGGGAACAATGATATTTGATGAAATTGATGTGGGAGTTTCTGGTAGAGTTGCCCAAGCTATAGCGGAAAAATTGCACCAACTTAGTCAAGGACATCAAGTATTATGTGTAACTCATCAGCCTCTAGTTGCCGCAATGGCAGATCGTCATTTTCGCGTTGATAAATTAGTTATTAATAAAGCCAGAAATAGTAATGATGAACAGCGGACTGTGGTGAGGGTGACAAGTTTGGATAATTTAACTACTCGTCGGGAAGAATTAGCTCAGTTAGCTGGTGGTAAATCGGCAAATGAGGCAATTTCTTTTGCTGAATCTTTATTATTACAAGCTGCTAATCATCGGGAAAGGGGAAAATAGATGGTGAAATTGTCTGATAGCCTAGCGTGGTGCAAGCCGGATCAGGATGTCCAGGATTTTAGCAACTTTGTCAAATTTAATCAATAGCCAAAAGCGATCGCACTTCGCACAATACGGAGAGCGATCGCCATTAAGTTTACAACAACAAAATACTCAAACCTTAGATAGAAACTGAGGCTGGGGGATTAATGTTATTAACAAGTAAATCTGCATCTTTTGACGCTTCATTTACACGAATAATTTTTGCTCCTAATTGCTGCAACTTCAGATCCAGACGATCATAACCCCGATCTAAATGGTGTAATCCTTGCACTGTTGTTGTTCCAGATGCTGCTAATCCGGCGATAACTAAGGCTGCGGAAGCTCTTAAATCTGTACCTATAACTGGTGCGCCTGATAACATTGGCACTCCCCGCACAAAAGCAGTATTACCTTTAACACGGATATCTGCACCCAAACGATTCAATTCGGAAGCATGACGCAAGCGATTTTCAAAGACTGATTCATTAATGATACTGTCACCTTCTGCTACAGCTAGTAAAGCCATAAAAGGTGCTTGCATATCCGTGGGAAACCCAGGATGAGGCAAGGTATCAATATTTATAGCCTTGAGAGTTTTCGCTGGTAAAATCCGTAAGCAATCTTTTCCTTCCTCAATAATTGACACGCCAATCTCTTGCAATTTAGCAATAACTGGGATTAAATGATCCGGTACAATTGGGGATAGAATAATTTCAGAGCGGGTAATTGCTCCAGCGATTAACAAAGTCCCTGCTTCAATGCGATCAGGAATAATAGTATAGTCGGTTGAGTGTAATTTAGGTACGCCAACTATAGTAATTGTACTTGTTCCCGCACCTTGAATTTTTGCTCCCATTGAGTTGCAGAAGTTAGCTAAATCAACTACTTCTGGCTCTCTGGCAGCATTATCAAGGATGGTTTCTCCATCTGCTAGAGTAGCAGCCATCATCAAGGTTTCCGTCGCACCGACACTGGGAGTATCTAAGTAGATTTTCGCGCCTCTTAACCTACCATTATTTCCGGGAACATGAGCATTACAAATACCATGTTCAATTTGCACCTCTGCGCCCATTGCTTGCAGTCCTCTGACGTGCAAATCTACCGGTCTAGCCCCTATGGCACAACCACCCGGCAAGGGCATTTGTGCAACTCCTAGTCGGGCTAAAATTGGACCAATGGCAAAAAAACTGGCTCGCAGTTGGGTAACGAGTTCATAAGGGGCTTTAGATGTGGTAATTTCCCGCGCATCAACATCTAAAATGTCCCCTTCTCTATTTAAACGTAATCCTAAAGCTGATAGAACTTGTCCCATTCGCGCTACATCCGCCAATAAAGGAACGTTGCGAATGCGACAATCGCCAGAACAGAGGAACGTTCCCGCCATGATTACCAGTGCGGAATTCTTAGCCCCGCTAATGTTTACATGACCGCCCAAAGAATGCCCTCCACTGATTTGCAAGACTGAGGAGTCTGCTTCTAGTGAAGATTTGGCATCTGGTAAGCTGCTAGAAGAATTAATAAGCCTACCTCCAAAAGTAAGTAATTATAAAGGTTTGATGTTGGTTTTGATTCTATCTCGACAATCATCTAGCTAAAAGCGGGAAGATTTTTCTTGAAGTTGTCAAATGCCATAAAGTCGTTAGATTCTATCATGCGGTATGCCAGTTTGATTGGAAAAATCGGGATTAGCTAGATGTCTATTCTGGCAAATTTTTTCTTGACAAATGAAAATGATTAGGACATAATGATAAATCGTAAATAAGATTCAATTCCAGCGGAACTGGCGGAATTGGCAGACGCGCTAGATTCAGGTTCTAGTGCCTTCACGGGCTTCCGGGTTCAAGTCCCGGGTTCCGCATATCAGTATATCAATTTTGGATTGATCTCAAATCCGAAATTTCAAATCTAAGATTGTGTTAACAAGTTTACAAAATTCCCTAGTTAAACAAATCCGCAAGTTGCACTCCACCAAGGAGAGAAATAAGCAACAGCTTTTTTTATTGGAAGGAACGCATTTATTAGAAGAAGCTTGTGCGGTTAGCTATCCTTTAGATGCGGTATGTTGCACTCCTCAATGGCAGGAAACACATCCCCAATTGTGGGAAATTATTTGTGGTCAATGCTATCGTGTTGAAATTGTTAGTCCAGAAGTTTTAGCAGCAATGGCAACAACTGTCAATCCTGATGGTATAGTGGCGATAGCTCAACGAGAAGCACAAGCAAGACAAATTCCGTTTACTGGTTTAGTTCTGGCTTTGGAAACTGTCCAAGATCCTGGTAATTTGGGGACGATGATTCGCACAGCCGCAGCGGCAAGTGCATCAGGTTTGTGGTTAAGTGAAGATAGTGTAGACTTAGATAATCCCAAGGTTTTACGCGCTTCTGCTGGGCAATGGTTTCGTTTGAATATGGCTGTAAGTGGAGATTTGAAAGCCACAGTTCAACAAAGTCAGCAAGCAGGAATGCAGGTAGTAGCTACCTTACCTCATGCCGATTTAACTTATTGGCAGGTAGATTGGTGTAAACCTAGTTTAATATTATTGGGTAACGAAGGGGCAGGATTATCAGCGGATTTAGCCGCGTTGGCAGATATTCAAGTAAAAATTCCTCTTAATCCTGGGGTGGAATCCTTGAATGTAGGAATCACTGCTGCTTTAATGTTATATGAAGCCCAAAGACAGAAAATTTCTGGATAATCTTCAGTTATAGATTTTTGTTTTTATGTGAGAGATTTAAGATTGGACTTGAGAACTTTGTATAAATAACACTCAAAATTTTATTAGTGTTACAGAATACTATATTATTATATATAAAAATTGTTATCAGAGGAGAATCGGCTTGAACCAAGCGACATTGCACCAGTTGAAGGTGTTCGAGGCTGCTGCCCGGCATGGTAGTTTTACACGCGCTGCGGAAGAGTTGTTTTTGACTCAACCTACCATATCCATGCAAATTAAACAGTTGACGAAATCCGTAGGTTTGCCATTATTTGAACAGGTAGGAAAGCGTTTATATTTGACACAAGCAGGACGGGAATTATTTGCTACTTGTCGGCAAATTTTTGAGACTATGGACAAGTTTCAAATGACGATTGCAGATTTAAAAGGACTAAAGCAAGGACAATTAAGGCTGGCAGCAATTACCACAGCAAAGTATATTATTCCCAGATTGTTGGGGCCTTTTTGTCAGCTTTACCCTGGGATTGATATTTCTCTCCAAGTCACAAATCATGAACTGATTTTAGATCGGATGATGAGTAATTTAGATGACTTGTATATTATGAGTCAGATTCCCGATCATTTCGATGTCAGTTTTCAGCCATTTTTAGAAAATCCTTTAGTAGTTTTTGCACCAGCTAATCATCCCTTAGCGAAGGAAAAAAATATTCCTATTGAACGTTTAGGTGATGAACTGTTTATTATGCGTGAACCGGGTTCAGGAACTCGCAGCGCTGTCCAAAGTCTATTTGAGGAACATGGGGTAAAAGTGAAGGTGAAGTTGGAATTGGGGAGTAATGAAGCGATTAAGCAAGCGATCGCTGGTGGTCTAGGTATATCCGTATTATCTCGTCATACTTTACTCACGGACATTGCGGAATTTAGCATTTTAGATGTCCAGCACTTTCCCATTAAACGCACTTGGTATATGGTTTATCCTGCTGGTAAGCAATTATCCATTATTGCTCATACCTATTATGAGTATCTTTTAGATGCAGCGAAAAGAATTACAGAGCAAGGTGGTTTAATCTTAGATCATAATTTGGTGGAAACTAATCTTTAGATCAAGCTGCTGTAGATACATAATCACATGGCTATGTATCTAAAAATTACCAGTAGCTAAACGTAAATACAGGTAAATTAATGTATGAAAAATTACTCTAAAAGATTCCTAGGTCGCGCTAGTTCCCTCCGGGACGCAATGCGTTCGCTATCGCTCACAACCCCTTAATTTTAAACAAACTGCTTGCAGCAGCGCAACGCTTACGCACCCCAACATCCCCAAACAGCGATCGCACTATACAGATTTAATTGTTGCTTTCTATCAACGATAACCTACGTTTATTTTCCATACATTCACGCAAATAAAGATTAATTAAATTCAAATAAGAAATACCTGTTTCTTGAGCTATTTCTTCAAAGTATTGAATTATATCCTTTTCTAAATCAATTGTAACTTGTTCTTTTAATTGTTTAGAATAGGGATTTTTAACGGATTTAGAAAAATCATAATTTTCTCTCATAGGAACTCCTGATATTGTTTGTGTTCTAGTTTATTTGCTTTTCTGGCTGAAATAATCCGAATTATTGCATCATTTTCTCGATAACAATGACAAACAACTAAAAGGCGATAATAAACACTGATTCCTAATAAAATAAATCTATCTTCATCTTGAGAATGATCGGGATCATAAATTAAACGAGCATTATCATCAATAAAGGCAGATTTTGCTTCTTCAAAAGAAATCCCATGTTTTTGAATATTACTCTCGGCTTTTTGTGAATCCCAAGTAAATTCCAACTTATTCATTATTATACTAAATTTTAAATTTCTATTCCTAAAATTTACATTATGATTATGCCACAAGTTATAGATTATTCAGACGATTCCTAGGTCGCGCTTCCTATCGCACACAACCACCCTAATTTTAAACGAACTGCTTGCAGCAGCGCAACGCTTACGCTCTCCCAAACAGCGATTCCTACGGAGCGCTTCGCTATCGCTTACAACTACTCCTAATTTTAAACGAACTGCTTGCAGCAGCGCAACGCTTACGCACTCCCAACCAACATCCTAAACAGCGAACTGACAAGTTAGAGCTTGCACTATTGCCCCCTCTGGTTGACTTCTAAGGAGATTTCCACTCTTCCTCTGGGATCATAGCTGTAACCATAATGTTACGTAATGTTCCAGTGGGCAAGTCTCTACCTTGATGAAAAGGCACAATAACTTGGGTGTCTTGAGCTTGACTACGCCATTTTCTATGACTACCTTTCTGAGATATCAGTTCAAAGCCATGTTTACGTAATATGCGTTCAACATCATCAGCCTTCATTCTCCTGAGTCGAGTCATCCGAGCATAACCTCACGGATTACTGCTCCAGGAAGAAGTTGAATAGTATCGGGCTGTAAATAAAGCTCGATCGCTTCTCTTATATTATTAAGGGCTTCTTCTTGTGTAACACCAGCAGAGGTGCATCCAGGGAGTTCTGGACACCAAATTGCCCATTCGCTTGTTTCTGGATCAGGTTCAAGTATGACTCGCCACTTCATAGTTACTATAATATTTGTAGAATTAATCTCAATCATAGCAAACGGTTCTTCGTAGTATCCTGGCACTACAAAATTGGTGATTCCTTGGTCGCGCTGTAAACGATCGCACCCCAACATCCCCAAATAGCGATTCCTAGGTCGCGCTTCGCTATCGCACACAACCCCAATTTTAAACGAACTGCTTGCAGCAGCGCTTACGCTATCGCACTCCCAACTTATTCCTAAATGGCGATCGCACCCCAACATCCCAATTTTAAACGAACTGCTTGCAGCAGCGCTAGTTCCCTCCGGGACGCTCCGCGAACGCTATCGCTCTCCCAACTTATTCCTGAATTTTTATCATAACCAATTTTCTAATTTAAGTTCTTCAATTCTTAATAAATCAGAATCATTAGAAACGAGAATTAAATCCCGGACAATTGCTGTAGCTGCTATTAAAATGTCAGCATCTTGGATAGGAGTACCTTTGGATTTTAATTTTGCATGAATTTCACAGGATTTTTCAATAATTTCAAACATCCTCTAACAATAATACAGGATAATCATTACAAAATCCATGAAAATCTACTAATTGTTTAGTAGCATTGAGAGATATCAAACCTCTTTTAATTTCATAGTAGGTTATACAACTAATAAATATTTCTGCACCGAGAAAGCTTAACTCTTTCAATTTATTATTTATAGTTATATTTTTCTTTAACGCATAGCTAACGATATTTGAATCAAGTAAAAAATTCATGGTTTTATTTTCTCGCTACTGCTGCATCAAAAATCGCTATTTCTTCTGGTGTTAAATCATTTAATGTCCCAGCAACAGCTTCTAATGTTAATATTTTACTAATTCTTCTAGTTAAATCATGTTCTTTAATTGCTCTCATTTCTTCTGGGGAAAATCTGCTAAATAATTTTATTAACGTTGCGGTCATTTCATATTGATCTAATTTCACCATGTAGAAACTACTACCTCGAAATAGTTTATCTACAACATGAGAAATGCGTTCTGTTAGTTCTTGTTGATAGTCGGTTAATTGTTCTTGCATGATGTTTACTCTGTTTGTGCTTTGGAAAAATCTAATTCTTATTTATATTATATCGTTCAATAAATTAATTTTTTAATACTCATTACCAAACAGCGATTCTTAGGTCGTGCTTCGCTATCGCACACAACCCCCTAATTTTAAACAATCGCACCCCACATCCCTAAATAGCGATCGCCTATTTTTCTTGATTCAGGGGTGAACGCAGATAAACGCGGATTTTTTGTCTGAATCAGGATGTCCAGGATTTGAGGATGTACAGGATGTAATTGCTCATTTGTTTGTTGGTGGTTAATGTTGTAATTGTCTGATAGCGTAGCGTGGCGTTAGCCATATCAGAATAAACAAAATAATCCCCAAATTTTCACCAACAATTATTAAATAACAGCCTGTAAATCCTTTAATCCTGGTTATCCTGATTCTGACAAAAAATCATAATCGCTCTCACAACATCCCCAAACAGCGATTCCTAGGTCGCGCTTCGCTATCGCACACAACCCCAATTTTAAACGAACTGCTTGCAGCAGCGCTTACGCTATCGCACTCCCAACATCTCCAAACAGCGATTCCTACGGAGCGCTTCGCTATCGCTCACAACCCCAATTTTAAACGATTCCTACGGAGCGCTTCGCTATCGCACCCCAATATCCCAAAACAGCGATCACTATTGACTATGTTGTTTTACAATAGATATTGTTGATTTTTTGAGGTAAAATAATTATTATGGATAATTCAGAACAAGTTTATGAGTCCAATATTTTAAAAATTGCGATCAATAAATATTTAGATAAAAATTTACAAAAATCTCAGGAAAATCTACAAAGACTTGAAGCTAATAAAGATGAACTTGTTTGGGATATAGTCAGTGCGATTTATAATCAAAGTGGATATAAAGTTACTATGTCTTTTGCTAGAGATGTAGTTGATCAGAGAATTAAAGATATGAAAGAGCAACTTAAAAAAGATGAAGAAAAAGCTCATCAAGAAATGATTACTTATCAGAAAATGATGAAAATTAAAGCTGAACAGGAAAAGGCTTATCAAGAAATAACCAGAATTAAAGCCGAAGAAGAAAAAGCTTATCAGGAAAAAATTAGATTAAAAAAAGAACGTGAAATTACTAATTTTATTGACAGTTTACCAAAAGAGTTAAATTTTGATAAAATTAAATTAGACGTTTTTATCAGAGTTCATAAACTATGTTGTGAACATTACTTTTCTTATCCTTATTCTCATAAAGATGAAAACGATAAATTAGATGATGAGGAAGTTTTCAATAATGAACTATTTATGAAAATTATTGAAACTCAAATATTTACAACCACATTATATCAAGGAGGTCTTAGTAATTTTACTAAGGTTTCATGGCCAGAATGGGACAAGTTTCATACCTATAAACAAGTATGGGAGACTTATTCGGGTGATAGTGTCGAAGCAATGGAATTATTTACGGCTTTGGAAGAATAATTTGAGATAGAAATAGCAGATGAAGAATCTGAAAATTTAGTGTATATGAAAGACATTGTTAATTGTATATATACCAAAATAACAACTTCATAACTGTATGATTCTACCAAATCATCCCCAAATTCAAAACAAACCCCTTTAAAACATCTTCCCCCGAAACCGTAGCAGGAGAATCCAAAACCTCAACCTCCTTCCCTGGTCTATAAATCTCCACTTGACGAGATTTACGATTAATTAATATACCTAAACGCACACCATTATCTATATATTCCTGCATCTTTTCCTGTGTAGTCTTCAAACTATCACTAGGAGAAAGTAACTCAATCACAAAATCAGGACAAATAGGAGGAAACTTTTGTTTTTCCTCATCAGTTAAAGCATCCCACCTTTCTAACTTGATCCAAGAAGCATCAGGAGAACGATCTGCACCATTTGGTAATTTAAAACAAGTAGAAGAATCAAAAACTATACCCTCGTTATTTTGCTCATTCCAAATCCAAACTTGAGCAGTAATACCCGCATTACGATTTCCCGTTTCTCCTCCCGTTGGTGGCATAATTATTAACTCTCCATTTGCATTTCTTTCAAATCTCAATTCGCGGTTGTTTTGACATAACTGAAAAAACTGCTCATCAGTCATTTCTATTAATGATTTCAAATTGACAGTTAAAGCATTCATTGTCATATCCTCATTGAATGTTCAGGGAGAAATTTTAACTATCTCATATCCTATTCTATATTATTAGTTACCAATTAATAGCTTTATTTTGTCATCATCTTGGAGTTTTTGGTGTCAAATAGAACTATAGAATGTTAAATTTGCTGAATAATTCCATTAGTTTATAACTAAGTAATTATTTAGCTATGTAAACAAAATTTAAAACCAGGTGAGAGAACCTGTATTCTTTGTTAAGATTCATTAATAAATGTATTGTTTTCTATATCATTTTGTGTCAGATATAGGACAAAACCCCCACAGAATCGGAGTTTTCTGCTAAAAAACTCTTATTGTGGAAGATAATTGAAGTTACAAACGGCCAGATTAACCGCCATGAACTTCGCAGAAATACGCCTTAAAGGAGCTTATTTGAATGTTTACCCAAGTCAAGTCCACGATTCGACATATTGCACCTGACGATTTACGGGGACGTAAGTTAATCAAGGTTGTCTATGTCGTGCTGGAGTCCCAGTACCAGAGTTCCTTGTCCCAAGCGGTACGGGAAATTAACGCTAATCATCCCAGCATAGCAATAGAAATCAGTGGATACTTGATTGAAGAACTACGCGGGTCTGAAAATTATGGAGAATTTCAACGCGATATAGCCAGTGCTAATATATTCATTGCTTCTCTAATTTTTATAGAAGACTTAGCACAGAAAGTAGTGGCCGCAGTTGAACCCCATCGTGATAACCTAGATGTATCCGTTGTCTTCCCCTCCATGCCCGAAGTTATGCGCCTCAATAAAATGGGTAGCTTCTCTTTGGCGCAGTTAGGACAATCCAAAAGCGTAATCGCTAACTTCATGAAAAAGCGCAAAGAGAAATCTGGCGCTGGTTTCCAAGACGGAATGTTGAAGTTATTGCGGACTCTCCCCCAAGTGCTGAAATTCCTCCCCATGGAAAAAGCACAAGACGCGAGAAACTTCATGCTCAGTTTTCAGTATTGGCTAGGTGGTTCAGCGGAAAACCTGGAAAACTTTTTACTGATGCTGGCTGATAAATACGTATTGAAAGGCGTAGAAAAAGAAAGCTTTGCTGCTGCTAAGTATGAAGCGCCAGTTGTTTATCCCGACATGGGAATTTGGCATCCTTTAGCACCAACCATGTTTGAGGATGTGCGAGAATATCTTAACTGGTATTCTGCCCGCAAGGACATTTCTAGTAACCTGAAAGACCCCCTTGCACCCTGTGTAGGTTTGGTTTTACAACGGACTCACCTAGTGACCGGTGATGATGCCCATTATGTGGCAATTGTCCAGGAATTAGAATCATTAGGTGCAAAAGTTCTGCCTGTGTTTGCTGGTGGTTTGGATTTCTCTAAACCAATAGAAGCTTACTTCTATGAACCAGTAACTAAATTACAATTAGTAGATGCAGTAGTCTCTTTAACTGGTTTCGCTTTAGTGGGTGGACCGGCTAGACAAGACCATCCTAAAGCTATTGAAGCCTTAAAACGCCTCAATCGTCCCTACATGGTAGCCTTGCCTTTGGTCTTCCAAACCACCGAAGAATGGCTAGATAGCGATTTGGGGTTACATCCCATTCAAGTGGCTTTACAGATTGCTATACCTGAACTAGACGGGGCAATTGAGCCGATTATCTTATCAGGTAAAGATGGGGCAACCGGGAGAGCGATCGCCCTCCAAGACCGGGTAGAAATAGTCGCCCAACGCGCCTTAAAATGGGCAACTCTGCGCCGCAAACCTAAATTAATCAAAAAAGTTGCTATCACTGTTTTCAGCTTCCCTCCCGACAAAGGTAACGTGGGTACAGCCGCATATTTAGATGTATTCGGTTCTATCCATGAAGTCATGAAAGGACTGAAAAACAACGGTTACGATGTACAAGACATTCCCGAAACTCCCCAAGAGTTGTTAGAACAAGTCATCCACGACGCACAAGCACAATACAACAGTCCTGAACTCAACGTTGCTTACAAAATGTCTGTGCCAGAATATGAAGCACTGACACCCTACTCCCAACGTTTAGAAGAAAACTGGGGACCACCTCCCGGAAACCTCAACAGCGACGGACAAAATCTCTTGATTTATGGGAAACAATTTGGTAACGTCTTCATTGGTGTTCAGCCAACATTTGGTTATGAAGGCGACCCCATGCGGTTGTTATTCTCCCGTTCCGCAAGTCCCCATCACGGTTTTGCAGCATATTACACCTATCTAGAACGGATTTGGGGCGCTGATGCTGTGTTACACTTTGGGACACATGGCTCTTTGGAATTCATGCCTGGTAAGCAAATGGGAATGTCTGGTGATTGTTACCCAGATCAACTAATTGGCTCAATTCCTAACCTGTATTATTACGCAGCCAATAACCCCAGTGAAGCCACAATTGCCAAACGTCGGAGTTATGCGGAAACTATTTCTTACCTGACACCACCTGCGGAAAATGCTGGTTTATACAAAGGTTTGAAGGAACTCAGTGAGTTAATTGCTTCTTACCAAACTTTAAAAGACACTGGCCGGGGCGTTTCCATTGTCAATTCCATCATGGATAAATGCCGCATTGTCAACTTAGACAAGGATATTGAGTTACCAGAAACCGATTCTAAGGATATGTCCTCGGAAGAACGGGATAACATTGTTGGTAGCGTTTATCGGCGGTTGATGGAGATTGAATCGCGCTTGTTACCTTGTGGACTGCACGTGATTGGTAAGCCTCCTAGTGCCGAAGAAGCGATCGCCACTCTGGTCAATATTGCCAGTTTAGATCGACAAGAGGAAGAAATTCAAGGTTTACCGGGAATTATTGCCAGAAGTCTGGGACGCACCATTGAGGATATCTACAGAAACAATGATGCCGGAATTTTGGCAGATGTGCAATTATTACAAGATATCACCCTCGCTACCCGTGCGGCTGTAACGGCATTAGTTCAAGAACAAATTGACGCAGAAGGTCGAGTTATCGCGGTTTCCAAGTTGAATTTCTTCAATATGGGGAGAAAAGAACCTTGGGTAGAATCACTGCATCAATCAGGTTACACCAAAGTTGATACCTCTGCGTTAAAACCCCTGTTTGAATATTTGGAATTCTGCTTAAAACAAGTTTGTGCAGATAACGAACTGGGTGGACTTCTCCAAGGTTTAGCCGGTGAATATATTCTCCCTGGTCCCGGTGGAGATCCTATCCGTAATCCTGACGTATTACCCACAGGTAAAAATATTCACGCTTTAGATCCCCAATCTATCCCCACTTCTGCCGCAGTTCAATCTGCGAAAATCGTCGTGGATCGGTTATTAGAACGCAACAAGTCAGAAAATGAAGGAAACTGGCCAGAAACCATCGCCTGTGTCCTCTGGGGTACAGATAACATCAAAACCTACGGCGAATCCCTCGCCCAAATTATGTGGATGATTGGTGTGCGTCCAGTACCCGATGCTTTGGGACGGGTGAATAAGTTGGAATTGATACCTTTATCAGAGTTGGGTCGTCCTAGAATTGATGTTGTAATTAACTGTTCTGGTGTATTCCGCGACTTGTTCATTAACCAAATGAATTTGCTAGACCAAGGTGTAAAAATGGCTGCGGAAGCTGATGAACCTTTGGAAATGAATTTTGTCCGCAAGCACGCTTTGAAACAAGCGGAGGACATGGGCATAAATCTGCGTCAAGCTGCAACTCGCGTTTTCTCTAATGCTTCTGGTTCTTATTCTTCTAATATTAACTTAGCGGTGGAGAATAGCACTTGGGATAGTGAAGCTGAGTTACAGGAAATGTATTTGAAACGGAAATCTTTCTCTTTCAATTCTGATAATCCTGGGGTTATGGATGAGTCGCGGGAGATTTTTGAAACTACTTTGAAAACTGCTGATGCAACTTTCCAGAATCTCGATTCTTCGGAAATCAGTTTAACAGATGTTTCCCACTATTTTGACTCAGATCCGACTAAGTTAGTAGCAAGTCTGCGTGCAGATGGTAAGAAACCATCTTCTTACATTGCAGATACAACTACAGCGAATGCACAGGTGAGAACTTTATCAGAAACTGTGCGTTTAGATGCGCGGACGAAGTTGTTAAACCCCAAATGGTATGAGGGGATGTTATCTCACGGTTACGAAGGTGTGCGCGAACTTTCTAAGCGGTTGGTAAATACTACTGGTTGGAGTGCGACTGCTGGCGCTGTGGATAACTGGATTTATGAGGACACGAACGAAACTTTCATCAAAGATGAGGAAATGCAAAAGCGTCTCATGAATCTCAATCCTCATTCTTTCCGCAAGATTGTTTCTACTTTGTTGGAAATGAATGGACGCGGTTATTGGGAAACTAGCGAGGAGAATTTGGATCGGTTACGTGAGTTGTATCAGGAGGTAGAAAACCGGATTGAGGGAATTGAGTAGAATCTATCACTCAGACTTAAAAAATTATCACTAATAGAAAGGAGCTTAGATAGCTCCTTTTTTTTATAAAAAATTATACTACATAAACTTATAGTGTGCAAAACTCCACTAATAATGTATAGACTTTCCCTGCTGAGTATTTAAAGATGTTGATGTGGAAAAAATAAAAGACGAAATTGAATACCGTTTTGGAAAAGCAATTCGGAGAAGACGGCGAGAACTAGATTTGTCGCAAGAACAGCTTGCTGAAAAAGCTGGTCTTCATCGTAACTATATTTCGGGGATTGAATCAGGTACTCGTAACCCTTCCTTAAAAAATATAGAAAAGCTGGCTAAAGCTTTAGGTATTTCTATTTCTGATCTTTTCTCAGAATATAATATTGAAAACAATGAATAGTATTATTGAGCAAGTAAAGATTATTCTGGACGAAGAACTAAAAGCAATTGATTTGAGCAAGGAACAAAGTAAATTAGACACAAGCATTAAGAAAAAACAGTTTAAACTTATTTCACTCTGTAACAAAGTTTTGCCTATCTTACAACAAGAACCTGAGATAGATAAAAGATGTTTGCAACTTGAGAAATTTTTAACAGAACAACAGATATTTAGCAGTTTAACTGATATATTCAGATTTTCTTTTTTTATTCAAATTGTCAGAGAAAAAGGAGGGTCTGCTAATTACACTAGAAGATGGTCTGAACATTTGAAATTAGAAGATCCACGATACAGTAAATATGAAAATTGTGTAGATATATTTATTAGAATATTAAGTGATTTAGTAAATTTTTTAGAAATAGAGGAAAATACAACAAATTTTATTCAACTCCAAAATTGGACAAAATTTTATTGGATTGACTATCAACACAAAATAAATGATGATAGTATTCACAAAGTTGATAATATAAAAGTTATTAATTTCAGTAGACATCAATTGATATTGAAAATCTTTAATTTAGAAAAATTTTTAATAAATGGAACTAAAAATCCAGATTATTATAAACTCTTTAAAGAAATTTATAATAAAGTAAGAACTAAAGCCTATTTAACAGATCGCAGTCAAACAGGAGACTATCCAACTAATCGTGAAATAAGATGGGAAGTACATCCAGAGTCTATAGAGTTTGCTTTTGTTCGAGATTGTCAAGAAATAGAATACAAATTAATTACACAAATTTTAGAATTTAAAGGATTTCCGGTAGATATTATTCAGAGTCTTGAAAAAGAAAAAATAATTGAACAAGGGGAAATTATTCCCGAATCTTGCAAATGTCCCATAACAATGGAAAATTTGTTGTTTACTGATTTTCAAAATGAATTATTAAATCGTACTCATGGGGAATCTAAGTTTCAAGTAGGTCATATAGTTCCTAGAAAAGCTAAAGGTGTAATTGATCTTCAAATACAAAGTGGAGAAAATATTTGCTGGATTAGTTCAGAAGGTAATGAAATCCAGCAAAATCGCTCAGTAAATGAAACTAGAAATTTATTAAAAAAGATTTTTAATAACTATAAAGACAACAATCTTTTATAAATACTAAATTTTCGCTTTTAACTAACTAATTCAACACAGGCTTGTCTAGCGAGTTCACGTGCTTCAATTCTATCATCTATGGATCTTTTTACTATTTGTGTAATTTTTTCCTTTAATTCACAGTCTTTAGGAATAGGTAAAATAATTTCACCTAGTCTATCACCCAATGAATCAATAATATCTTGAGTGAATCTTTTAGCCTTGATCTGCATAATTACAGGTTCGGAACTTAAAGCTGCTATTAATAAATATGCAGATAATTTAGAATTATCTTTTATTCTCAATTTATAAATGTGACTTTGAAATACTATTCTCTTATCATATTTCGTAATATAAGCACAGTGTCCTACTAAATATGTTCCGTCTCTAACCATGAGAATATCACCTTCTCTGACATCTTGTTTAGCAGCAAGAGAACGATAAATTTCTTCACTTAAACAATGTTTAGGATTTCTTTTTATTTCCCAGTTAGAAATATCTGAAGTTCTTACAAATGGAATATCACCAGTTCCATAATTTTCTTTACCTACTTCATCACCTGTTGTTACATCTAGTAAACCCTGAGAGATTAATTCAGATATGGGAATCAAATCATGGGTATTATGCAATCTTTGCAATTCATTAATTATTTCTGGGTTATAATAACGAGGGGCAAGAATGTAATCTGTAATTTTACTAAATTCTACCTCGTACCCTAAACTAGAATTAACTAGATTATTCTGTCTATATTTATGATAATTTAAGGCAATAGTTGGCAGATCGTCCCTACTATTTTTCCGTCCTCTGCTATCATGTCCACATAATTTAGCATCAGCCATAAAAATATTATTCTTCTGCTGTATATTTGCTTCTTTTTTCTTATGTAAGACTAATAAACAAGTTTTTGTATGAGTACCACTTTTTCCTGAAACCTTAAATAATTCTTCTGGCATTCCTATAACCGCTTTGATATCTGCTTTTTCTTCAATATAATTAATAACATAGCGATAAGTTTTACTAGAAATTAGACTTTCTGGAACTACTATACCTAAACGTCCTCCAGGTTTAACTAAAGAAAGACATCTTTCAATAAATAATACTTGTGGAGGTACAGAGGATTGCAGTTCATTGGATTTAATAAAATTATCTGATTTTTTATCTAAATGCCATTTATAACCTAATTCAAAAGTTCTTTGAGTGTTACTAGAAGCGGCAACAATTCGAGTCCCAAAAGGTGGATTTGCTAAAACAATATCAAAAGTACCAAGTTTATCCTGTAATGATTTATCTACATCCCAAGCCAAAGAATCACCACAAAATATATTAGCTGATGTTTTAGTAAATAATGATAATCTAGCTGAGGCAAGCCGAACTAAATAATTATCTTTATCTATACCAAAAACATATTGATTTACCTCTTCAGATGTAATTCCTAAATTAATAAGATGACGTGCTGCTGAGTTTAAAAAACCTCCAGCACCACAAGCAGGATCTATAATTGTTTCACCGGGTTGTGGATTAATTAATTCAACTAATAAATCAATAGCATTTTGAGGGGTAAAAAACTGTCCTTCTTTTCCCTTAACAATAGAGCTAGTAAAAACTTCATAAGCATCTCCGAAAGGATCATAACTCCATTGATGAATATCAAGTATTTCTAATTTTTGATCAACAAATTCTAAACTATTTTTATCTAGCTGTAATTTATCTTGAGAATTAAATAAGTTAGGTAATAGAATCTGAATTTCGCTAAAAGTTTTTTGATATTGTTGTTGAATACTTAATCTAGTATCGGGGTTAATTACTATATTTTGGTGTTTTTTTAGATAAATCTTGCAAAATAAACACTTAATAACTTCCTCTAGTAAAGTTTCATCACGGGTAGCGCCTATCATTTGGCCTGCTAAATAGTTACGGATTTGGTGTAGTGCATCTTTGTAATCTAATACCAGAGAAAGTTGTGCAACATTTTGATGAGTTTGTTTAACTTTCTGTTTCATACAATTTAAGTTTTTATTTTTGACGTTTTTCCAGCATAGCACCTTTCTTTCACTTTCTTGATACACGGAGGAGTTTGTATGATAGTCATCGCTTTTGGGATGTTGGGAGTGCGATCGCTTTTGGGAATGTGGGGAGTGCGTAAGCGTTGCGCTCCGTAGGAATCGCTGTTGTGGATGTGGGAGTGCGTAAGCGTTGCGCTCCGTAGGAATCGCTTTTTGGGATGTGGGAGTGCGTAAGCGTTGCGCTGTTGCAAGCAGTTCACTGCTGTGGATGTGTGTGAGTGCGTAAGCGTTGTGCTGCTGCAAGTAGTTCGCTTTTTGTGGGTGTAGCGAAATGCTCCGCAGCGATCGCTTTAGTGATAAAATAACCACTTATCTTTGACTCTTTAGGAGAAAACTTGATTCCAGTTAGTATTAAGCAAATCTACAAAGTTAAAGAAATTATTGCCAAATATAAGAATCTGGAATGTGTTGAATGCGCTCAAGCTATCCAAACTTGGTATCACAGAGAATTTCGGGAAAGCGGCTAAAACTTTATACAGGTTCAGGAATAGGACGCGATAGTTATATCTATGATGAAAGTGTTTCTGGGGATGCAATCTCTATTAATGGTCGTCATCAAGGGATTATGATTATAATAGATGGAGTAGAAATGATATTTGATAATCATCATCCTGATGGAATTACTAGAAATCAATGGTTAGCCAACTTACTGTTTTATAATAAACTGTATAACGGGCAGTAGTTCCAAACCACAGAAGAAACTTTTTAGGTGTTAAAACATTTCTCAAGCTGTTTTAGATGAAGTTGCCGCAGGAGATATAGAAATAGCTAATAAACGGCTAGAATTGCTGGAAAACTTTGAACTTTTATCAATAAACGAAACTGTTATAAATCTTGCAGAACAATTTATTAATAAAAGTAACCTACCTTCTAAAGCTGCCACAGATGCAATACATATTGCACTAGCTACAATTCATGGTATCGATTATCTGTTAACATGGAATTGTAAACATATTGCTAACGCACAAATTCAGAAAAAATTGGCTCAAGTCAGTTTAGACTTTGGCTATGAAATGCCAACTATTTGTACACCTTACGAATTAATGGAGCGATAAATTATGTGGGAAGATGAAATTGTAGAAGAAATTCATCACGTTCGAGAAGCCTACGCTAAGTCCTTTAACTATGATTTGCGTGCCATATTTTTGGACTTACAAAAAAAGCAAAATTCAAGCGGACATAAAGTTGTTACACTACAACCAAAACTAAGGTCTAACAAATTATTGGAAGGTACAAAATCATAAATAAATGCGATAGCGAAAACTAACCTAATTCTTTCCGCAAGATTGTTTCTACTTTGTTGGAAATGAATGGACGCGGTTATTGGGAGACTAGCGAGGAGAATTTAGACCGGTTACGTGAGTTGTATCAGGAGGTGGAAAATCGGATTGAGGGTGCGGAATGTGGGTTATATAGGCAGGTATAAAACCTGCCTATTTTTGATTTTTTTGCACGCAGAGGCGCAGAGGCGCGGAGAAAGAGAGAGATTGGTTTATGATTTGAGTAAAGTGATAATTTTTGTAATTGTGGGATATGGCTATGAATGCTTTAACTGTGAGTTTAAAATCAGTGATAGATATGACTGATGATCAGTTTTTTCAGCTATGTCAAAATAACCGGGAATTGAGATTTGAAAGAACTGCAAATGGGGAATTAATTATTATGCCACCAACGGGAGGAGAAACGGGAAATAAAAATGCGAGAATTACTCAACAAGTAATGAATTGGACTGATGTTGATGGTACTGGGATAGCTTTTGATTCTTCCACTTGTTTTAAGTTACCTAATGGTGCAGATCGTTCTCCTGATGCTTGTTGGATAAAGTTGGAAAGATGGGATGCTTTAACTGATGAGGAAAAACAAAAGTTCCCCCCGATTTGTCCTGATTTTGTAATTGAGTTACTTTCTCCTAGTGATAGTTTGAAAACTACACAGGAAAAGATGAGGGAATATATAGATAATGGAGTGGGTTTGGGTATATTAATTAATCGTAAATCTCGTCAAGTGGAGATTTATAGACCAGGAAAAGAGGTTGAGGTTTTGGATTCTCCTGTTACGGTTTCGGGGGAAGATGTTTTAAAGGGTTTTGTTTTGAATTTGGGGATGATTTGGTAGTTTATCACGTAGAACAAGAGTAAATTTTTAAGATGTAGATAGTGTCTATAATTATGAAATCAAAACATTACTTAGCATTAACATTTAGTTTAAGTTTAGCTGTGCTAAATTGTAAAATCTTACCAGCTTATGCACTGCCAGAACAAAGTATAAAAACAGTAATTAAATGGTCTCAAAATCATGCAAAAATTCCACCTTTAACTTCTGTTAAAAAGCTAGAAGAAGGTTATCCAGGCTATAGTAGTAAAACCTCTTTTAAAAAATATTCTGTTAGTTTTAATGTTTGGATAAATTCAAAAGGTGCAGTATCTAAAGCCACAGTTTGTCCCTGTAATTGTTCTATCCATTGCATTTTCCACGTTCCTGATTAACATATTCTTGAGCATCAATACCTTGCCAAATTTCCTTACCTAAACCTTCTAAATCTAGGATACTACGCTTTTTTGATTTATCTATAACGCGATTACGAACCACTGATATTAATTCAGCTACTAATTTAAGTTGTTCTTCAGCAGTTAAATTTTTAGCTTGCTGTAGCAATTCTTGATAATTAGACATACATTTTTTTGCTTAATAGTACCACTGAATTATATCATAATTTTATATTTTGACAGTGTGCGTAAGCGTTGCGCTGCTGCAAGCAGTTCGCTTTTTGGGGATGTTGATCTAATAAATTTCTCTACGATGACCAATTCTAATGATAATGATTAATTGTTCTTCTATATCTAACTCATAAATAACTCGATAATCACCCACTCTTAACTTATAAAAACCTGACCATTGACCTGTAAGAGATAGAGGAGTTATCTGCTCAAAATTGACACTTAACCATTGAATTTTATTCAGAATCCGCAGACGCACAACCTGATCTAAATTATCTAAATCAGTGATAGACTCTGATTCAAAACTTACAGAATAACTCATTTAACGTTCTATCCCGTACCTTTTATAAACTTCGGCTAGAGGAATAGTAGGTCTTCCTTCTTGACGTTTACGCCGGATTTCCAATAAACTTTGCTTGAATGATTCTTTAATTTCCTTATCCTCATCAGGATCACCGAAGTATTCATCTAGCATTTCATCTACAGTAGTACGGATTAGGTTTTGTAACTGTTCCGCCGTCATTTCTTTAATTTGCATAGTTTCTTTAAACAGTGAACTATAGGAATGATTATACCAGTTAAGAGAAAATATTGCGATAGCGAAGCGCGATCTAGGAATCGCTGTATTCAAAAACACTCAACTCATCAACTGATTTAAAACCAAAACCGTTAACCCTGGTAAAGAAGGTAAACGAATATCATTTGTTAAGAAAAAAGACGCACCACCATAAATAGCAGTGGCCATTTGAATAGCATCCGGTGTTCTTAAATTGTAATCTGCTCTTAATTTGGCTGCATTTTCAGCAATATCTGGTAAAACTTCAATAGTTGTTAAACCTTGAGAATTGAAGAGAATATCACGATATTGTTGAGCCAATATTGTATTTCCTGCACGTAAAGGATAAACTAATACTTCTGATATAGTTAAAACTGACGTAACAACACTAAAATCACCTCTATACATGGCTGTAAAAAAAGTATCTGTAACTTCTAAATAAATAGGATTTTCTTCTATAAAATAAATTAGCGGTGCAGTATCTAAACCTATAATTTTACCCTGTAATTTATTTAACCATTCCATGAATCACGCTCCTGATTAACATATTTCTGAGCGTCAATATTTCCCCAAATTTCCTTACCTAAACCACGCAATTCTAAAATACTACGTTTTGGTTTTGATGTCATTTTCAATTGTTGACGAATTAAGATAGATAAATTTTCGACTAATTTAAGTTGTTCTTCTGGAGTCAGATTTTTAGCCTGTTGTAACAATTCTTGATAGTTAGACATACATTTTTTGCTTATTTATAGTTTTAAGCCTAATTTAACTATACGCTGTTTTGGGGATGTGTAGGAGTGCGATAGCGAAGCGCGACCTAGGAATCGCTTTTGAGTCTCAAATTTTATAACTCATCTCCTAATAAATCCTGTATATTTTCCAATCTCTGCTGAGAACCATGACGAACACGATGAATATATACAACTCCTTCCTCTCCTTCCTCTTCCCCAAGGTTTTGAACCGTAAATAAAATCAAAAATTGTTTTTGGTAAAGAAGTTGTCGAACATCAATTCCCATATACCTACTTTCTATAGCTAAAGAACAACGTTGGGGAAAATTTTCCAACGTCAGCATAATTTCATAACATCCCCGCACCCAACGAAAAGCTCGTTCCTGTGACTCCTCTTTTATCCACAGGAAAATACTCTCAATATCAGCAATAGCACTAGGTGAAATCTCAATCCGGTATGCCATATTTTTCCTTAAATTCTGCAAATGCTTGATTTAAGGGCATACCCTCACCTTGCTTAAACTCATTTATACTTTGACGGATCTTAGCAACAGATTCCAGTAATTCCAGTCTATCAATAAGTTTTTGATAACTTTCAGCATCTTGAACCACAGCAGCAGCTTTACCATTCACAGTCAGCACAATGGGAGATTTAGTTTCTTTTAACTTATCCAGAAACATCTTTGCTCCACGCTGAAATTCTGATAAGGGGTGAATATCGCTTAGGCTAAACATGATAATTTCAACAAATTATTTGATAATTTCATGTTAATTGTATGAAAATATTTTGTCAAGGGAAGATATAGCTGTTTTGGGATGTGTGAGATAGCAATAGCGAAACGCGACCTAGTAATCGCTGTTTAGGGGTTTAGGGATGTGCGTAAGCGTTGCGCTGCTGCAAGCAGTGCGCGACCTAGGAATCGCTAAAATAGACTTCATTTACAAACTACCAAACAATAGCAACCAAAGCCGAAGCAGTTATACTTTTATCGCACGTCAATAACCGTACAATTTCACCTTTAGGGTCATTAATAAAATCCTTAGTGCGAGCATCTTGCTCGCTAATGCTGTAACTCACGCAGATGGAATGTGCTGTAAAGTAAGGGTTTAGTTTAAAATATACCAAAAAATCTCACGCCCAAACACAAAAACACTCTTTGCGCCTGGAGGGTGAGATAATATCCTAACTTACAACCACCGAGCCGCATCCTTAGCGTGGTAAGTCAAAATCAAATCAGCACCAGCCCGTTTAAAGCCAGTCAGAGTTTCCATAACAACGCGCTGCTCATCAATCCAACCATTTAAAGCCGCAGCCTTCACCATCGCATACTCACCAGAAACATTGTAAGCCGCCACAGGTAAATTAGTAGCTTCCTTGACGCGCCAAATAATATCCATATATGCTAAAGCTGGTTTTACCATGAGCATATCAGCACCTTCAGCAATATCCAACTCAATTTCTTTCAGTGCTTCCCTAGCGTTACCGGGGTCCATTTGGTAAGTGCGTCTATCCCCGAATTGTGGTGTTGAGTCCGCCGCATCTCTAAATGGCCCATAATAAGCCGAAGCATATTTAGCAGCATAGGACATAATGGGAATATCTTCAAATCCCGCCTCATCCAAACCTGCGCGAATAGCTTGCACAAAACCATCCATCATCCCCGAAGGTGCGATAATATCTGCACCAGCTTGAGCTTGAGAAACTGCGGTTTTCTTTAATAATTCCAAAGTTGGATCATTTAAAACCCTTCCAGTTAAATCACCAACTTGTAAATAACCACAATGACCATGACTTGTATATTCACATAAACAAGTATCAGCCATAACAATTAAATCAGGAACAGCATTTTTAACTGCGGTTGCTGCTTTTTGAACAATACCACAATCATGCCACGCCCCGGTAGCATCTATGTCTTTATCTGCCGGAATTCCAAATAAGATAATTGCCGGAATTCCTAAATCATAAACTTCCTTAGCTTCTTCAACAATCTTATCTACTGAAAGTTGATAGACACCGGGCATAGATTTGACTTCCTTGGCAATACCTTCTCCTGGTACTGCAAACAATGGATAAATCAAATCGTTAGTAGTTAAAACGGTTTCACGTACCATCCGACGCAATTGGGTATGGCTACGCAGACGACGAGGGCGATGTATAGGAAACATAAATTTTGTGCAGACAAAATAATACAATGGACATAGAATAAAGCGTCACAAAAGCAAGTTTTCAACTTGCTCTATTCAGACAAACTACAAGCAGTGCGTAACTGTCTTTTGCCCTACTGTTGATGAAGCTGTGGGGCAATTTTATATTTTACAACTTGATAGACATTTGCTTATAACAAATTTGCAAAAAACAATCTTAAAAAATCATGGAATTAATTTTGGTAAGTTGTTTAATCAAAGGTCTATGATTAATTAACCTACCATGTCTTTCCTGATATGAGCTAAAAAACTCGAAAAATAAACGGATAACGGCAAGGTTGATTAGGATCACTAAAAACGCCAATTAGCGCCCAAATTGTCAATCCCCAGTGGAGGATATAACCTAAACCTGCGAGTGGAAACAAGATGAATAATGGTAAAATCAACCAACCAAACAGAAAAAACAATGCTCCCAGAATTGCTCCATATAACCAAACGTTAAAATGGAAATTGATAGATTCTTTGGCATTCTCTTTGACAACAGGATCATCTGATACAAATAGTATGGCTATGGGTAAGCCAACGGAGACAATTGTGGTACTAAAAAAAATTGCTCCATGACACAATGCTGATAAGAGTTTCCGTTTATCGCTGTCGTACATTGTCTACTCCTATGCAATTCTAGTTAATTATTATATCAAACATGGGTGCTGCAAACATCGCACACTCCCTCAACTGTCACTTCATACCGTTCCACTTTTAACCCCTGTCGCAATTGACTGACATCAATATCGGGGAAAGTATTCCAGTTGATATCTTCAATTGCACCACAGCAGTTACAGCGAAAATGATGGTGGGGGGCAACGTTAGCATCATAACGGGAGACACCCTCCTCTAATAGCACTTCTCGCACCAAACCCACCTCTCGCAGTGCCTGAAGTGCCGCATATACGGTTGCCTGAGAAGAAGTGGGTGCTTCATGATTCAAGTCTCTCATAATTTGATCAACCGTCGGGTGATCTCGTCTGGCTAATAGGTTGGCATAAACGCCAAATCTCTGGGGTGTGACTCGCAACCCTCTAGTTTTCAAGGTTTTGACAATATCATTAGCTTTTTGCTGCATAAGATTTACTTAGCTATATAAAAATATAATCTCTTATTATAACGTTCATTTTTAAGAACTAATATTTTTTAATAAATACATTATAAAATAAGTATTTATGACTATTGACTAATTCCTAAATCAGAATTATTCTGATTTATGAGATAAGCTACTGATGCTCTAAGCAAAAGCAGCAACACGAGTTAAAATCTTCCATCTAAAAAAGAGGTATTTATGACTGCTATTACTCACGTTCCAAATGTAGTATTCAAGACTCGTGTGCGGGATGAATCTATCGGTGGACCAAATCCTTACACTTGGAAAGATGTCACCACACAAGAAATTTTTGCCGGTAAGAAAGTAGTATTATTTGCGCTTCCTGGTGCTTTCACTCCTACCTGTTCTTCTACTCATTTGCCTCGCTATGAAGAACTGTTTGAAGAATTCAAAGCGCAAGGTGTTGATCAAATCATTTGTTTGTCAGTTAATGACGCATTTGTAATGTTCCAATGGGGCAAACAACAAGGCGCTAAAAATGTTTTCTTGTTACCAGATGGTAGTGGAGAATTTAGCCGCAAAATGGGAATGTTAGTTGATAAATCTAACATCGGTTTTGGAATGCGTTCTTGGCGTTATGCAATGGTTGTTAATAACGGCGAAATTGAAAAAATGTTCATTGAACCAGGTTTTGAAGATAACTGTGGTAGTGATCCTTTTGAAGTATCTGATGCTGATACCGTTCTTGCTTACCTCAAAGGTGTAGAACGTCCTGCTGCGGTTGCACCTCGGTTAGCATTTGTTGGTTAATTACTAAAGCTAGAAAGAAACTTCCACCTTTTGATAGAGGTAGATAGTTTTTAATTCATCTAAGGCAAGGGAAGTTACTTTTATGAAACTTCCTTTGCTTTTTTTGTTTTGATAGACAAAATACCCTTGATTCTGTCTAATAAATTAGTTTCAAATCATTTATTTTGTCAGATACTATTCCAGAATATAAGAGCAGGATAAATTTATAGCCTGATTCCATATAAATGGAGCATTCAAGGAGGTGAATCAACAATGAGAATTACAATTTCTGAATTAGAAATTAGGCTTGCAGAACCGATTCTGGATCAACTAACACCTTGGGAAATGAAGACTCTTAAAGGTGGTTACGTGATGAGAAAAGACAGAATAAATCCGCCAACAACCAATATAACCAATACAACTGATCTTTCAACAGTATTCAAAGAACTAGACAGTAGTATGGAAAGGTGGAAAATCAGCCTCAAAGATACAACAGATAGTCTAAGAAGCAAATTCGATTTTTAATATCTGCTGTGAAAAAATTCAATATTTTACTTATTTTCGTGTGTTTTCAGATTTATTAACCTGAAGATACACGATTTTTTATGGAGGTTAATTCCATAGTTTGCAGTTTTTATAAAAGACAGAATTCAGATATTTGTGTCTTTTTTACTAGGTTCAAAGCCTTGATTTTTCTATTTTTTATGAATAAAAATAGGAGTAACGGTTAAGGAAACACCAACTTAACCGACTCACAAATTCTAACTTACAAAAACAAATCTTCTTGGAGGAAATTATGGCAACTATTACCCTTTCTCAACTAAATACAACTGGTTCTGAATTATTTGCAGATTCTGAAAGCTATCTTAATGAATTGAATGATGCAGCTTCCGTATCAATCAATGGTGGTGGTGGCGATTTCAGCGGTTTTAGTGCTTATGGTGACTTTGGTGTTAAATATCTAGAATTCTTAGTTGATGGCTATGCGATTGCTAGTATTAAGCATATCGCTAAATCCTTCAGCAATGATTCTCACTACGGACACTAATTACTTGGCTTTGTAGTTAACTACAAAGCCGATATAACTATCCAGGAGTAAAAGTAAAAACTAATCTATGTTATTTGCATGAGATTGATTACTAATAATTCTGGATAGTTAATAAAATTGCAGTACACAAAAATCGAATCTTTCTAGAGGTAAGAAATGGCAAACATTAGGATTTCTAATCTAGAGAATACTGATGAAAAAAAGTTTATTATTAATTTAAGTAATTTAGACGCAGTATCTGTATTTGGAGGTGAATATAATAATGCTAGTCAAATACTTAATTATGGCGTTAAGGCTCTAGAATTTGTCTTAGTAATTTATGCTATAGATGCCATTTCACTATTAACGAAGACATTTAGAAAATAAATAATTTCCAACCTATCAAGTTAATCATTTTACTAAAACTGAAATTAACTCAGCAATAGCAATTTCACACACATATATTATTATCATTTGAAATCATGCCATTCATAATTAGTTTTGCAAATGTTTTCAATTACCTTGTTGAAAACAAAATTTGTCAGCCACAAGAGGAGTCCCTAAGTAAAATCGAATTAAAATCTGCTAAAAACTTTAACCTATTAATCACTTTATCAGATGGTCGTCAACTATTAGTAAAACAAGAGCGTTATGATCGAAATGGTAAAACTTTAGGTGAATTTATAGATGAGTGGAGAGTTCATGATTTTTGGCAAAAATTCCCAGAAATAACTCATTTACGAGCATCTTTGTCAGAAGCAATTCATTTTGATTTAGAAAACTCTATCATTGTTTTTAACTATCTAAATCAATATCAAGACTTAGCTGAATTTTACGCCAAAGATCAGGAATTTCCGGAGGAAATTGCTCAGGTAGTTGGCACAACTATTGCAGCTATTCATCGCATGACAATAGACAATAATAACTATCAAAAGTTCTTTGAAAATTCTTTAAAATCTCAAAATATTAACAAAGGATTAGATAGAATTACACCAGAAATATTTGGTCAACTTCCGGCTGATGGTTTAAAGTTTTTTACTCTCTATCAACGTTACGATAATTTAGGAAAAGCAATTACACAATTAAATCAGGCTTTTACTCCTGCTTGTCTCACCCATAATGATCTCAAACTTAATAATATTCTTGTATCTTTGAACTGGGAAATAGAAATAGAAGATAAATTACCTGAAAATAAAAATATCATCCGACTAATTGATTGGGAAAAAGGTAATTGGGGAGATCCTGCTAATGATTTAGGCACAATAATTGCTAGTTATCTGCAAGTTTGGTTATATAGCATAGTCTCTAGTAAAACCATACCAATTGAGGAATGTTTGCGTTTAGCTGCGATTCCCTTATCAATGATTCAACCTTCTTTATCAACATTAGTTACTGCTTATTTAACTACTTTTCCAGAGATTTTAGAATTGCGTCCAGATTTCTTACAATTAGTGATGCAGTTTAGTGGTTTAGCTTTAATTAGAGCTATTCAAGCTAGACTTCAACATGAAAAAACCTTTGATAATTCAGGTATTTGTATGCTCCAAGTTGCTAAAAGTTTATTATGTCGTCCTCAAGCATCTATTCCCACAATTTTGGGGATGGAATTGTCAACAATAACTACTAAAAATTTATCTCTCGTTTAGAAAAGGAAAGCTTGTATGCAAGTATTAGATTCTATAAATAGTCAACTTTTCCAATTACCAAAAGAATTACAAACAGCACTGCAAAATATTGTTGATAATCTGGAAATTAAATCATTTTATTCTATTAAGCATCCAGATTACAAATTATTAGAATTGCCAGAATCAGTAATCGCTCGGTTTAAAAATCTATCCTTAGATATTCAAGAGAAGCATTTGCGTATTCACTTACGTAATTTTCTCTATAGTGCTTATTACAATGGTTCTTGGCATGATTCTCTTGGTGATGACAATCAAATAAATAACCTCAGTAATAATAGCTTATTTGGCATGGATTTGGCGTTTTATGAAAGACTCCATACGAGTAATACAGGTGGAGGTTATTGGAGTAAAAATTGGTTAGTAGTTAATGAAGAAGAAGATGGTTGTTTAGCAGTCCAAAAAAATGGGTTGACTTTGCATATTGAGCGGGATTTATATTTATCAGAAATTGATAAATCAGCTAATGTTGGTGATTTGGTGGCAATTAAAATGCCTAAAAATCTAGTCCAAAATGGATTTTATATGGCAGTATCTAATCTAGGTACTCAAGATAATCAAGATATTGTTAGAATCTACTTTAATGTATCACCTGATGGGGCGGTATCAGTGATGGATAATGTGACTAGAGAACTCAATAATATGCACATTGCTTTCTCCTTTAAAGCTCTATATAATCCTGATGAATATAGACGTTATGATTCGGCAGTTCTTTACTTTAATAAACATCAATATAAAACAATTTATCCTATGTTACAACAGGTATATTCAGAAAATCAAGATAGTTTTTTTCCACAAGTACCGTTGTTTACTAAGCAACTAGCACCAGGATTAGGTTGTGCTGAAGAACCAACCAATAAGTTGGCAGAAAAAGAAAGTTTTGGGACTAATCGTTGTCAAATGATTGCTAATGGTTTAATTGCTGCTTGGCAAGGGGGGAATAATCATCCTGAAAGTCGAATGACAGCTATTTTGGAACAATTTACTTTACACAAAATTAATTTACAATATCCTTATCTTAATCCCGATTCAAAAGATATTTATACTACTTTAGATGGATGATACTCACTCAGATCCCCGACTTCTTTAAGAAGTCGGGGATCTAACTATTTTCAATTTTAACTAGCTTCACTAAACATTTCTATGGAAGAAACAGGAGAATTTATTTCATCTCCTAATGTGGCAACAATTTCTAATTTATTAATTTGCTCTTTTAACCAATTGGTAAATAAATCTCCGAGAATTGCTACGCGCATTTGTTCATTCAATTCGGGGGCAATAATTTCTTCAACTATAATGATATGGACTCCTTTGGGTGTAATGACTGGTTTAATAATTTCTGGGGGATTAGCTGCAAAAACTGCGGCAGCAATTTCTGGTCTAAAATCACTACGTTTGCGGATACCTTGATATCCTCCAGCGCGACGAATTTCGGGATTTTCGATATATTGACGAGCCACTTCTTGAAAACTAATTTCTCCTTCTTGAAGAGCATAAAATATTTCTAAAGCTAGATCTTCATCATCTAATATGACTTCATAGGTAACTGCTCCGCTGTAATCAAGTTGGTGAGCATAAAAGAATGGTTCAACTTTTTCAGCGAATAAATGATGAGCTAATTTTGCTGATAGGAGATTGAGATTTGCTACTTCTTCAAAGTTATCTAAGGAAAGATAATGTTTTTGTAACCATTGCCATGTGTCCTCTGCTTTAAGTAGATTATTAACTAATCGTAAACTATCTGCGGATTGTTGTAATTCTGCTATTTCGATGGTAATATTTTCTTTTTTAGCAGTTTCTGTAATAATTGTTCTGGTGGCGATCGCTTCTAACAAACTAGGGATTTGACAAGATATTTTGAGGTGATAAATAATATCTTCTTTGGATATTTTTACAATATTGGACATAATTTAATCTCCTGAATTTACTGAATTTATTAAAAATTCTTTTTTCTGGCTTAAATAAGTTATTAGCGTATCTATCATATTTACCTAATATGTTATTTTTTTATCTCTATCTAATGATACTTTTAATATTTTTGATAATTTATAGCCACAAAACAAGATCCCCGACTTCTTAAAGAAGTCGGGGATCTAAATTAAGGGGATCTAAATTTTTAACCGAGAGAAACAGTTAAACTTCCAGGTTTAGCTAAATCACCAGTTAACACCACACCCCGATTATTGGTGTGTAAATGACGGAGAATTTTGTAAATTGCTTCCACTTCCTCAGCAGCGCCGGACATATCTGCAAGTTCAGAAATAGAAAGTGCTTTTTTCTGAGTTTTTAACACTTCTAAGACTCGGTTTTGTAAATCCAGAATCACAGCAGCGGCTTTTTTACCAGCTTCCACACCTGGTTGGTGATAAGCATTGACATTTATTAAACTGGCATATAAACTCACAGCCCGTTCATACAATGCAATTAACGCGCCAACTGTGCGAGCATTAACTTGAGGAATAGTGACTGTAATCGAATCGCGGTGATTCTCATACAATGCTTGACGAGTTCCTAACAAGAAACCACAAAGATAATCACCGGAAGTGACTCCAGGATCAACTTCTACGGATTTTCCTTGACGATCTTCCAAAACTTCAATTAAGGTAGCAAAGAAATTGGGGACACCTTCGCGCAACTGTTGCACATAGGCGTGTTGGTCGGTAGAACCTTTGTTACCATAAACTGCAATCCCTTGAAATACAGTCTTCCCATCTAAATCTTTTTCTTTACCCAAGGATTCCATGATCAGTTGTTGCAAATAGCGGCTAAATAGCAACAGGCTGTCTTTGTACGGGAGGACTACCATATCTTTTTCACCTTTGCCATTTCCTGAGAAATACCAAGCAAGGGCTAATAAAGCGGCTGGGTTGTTTTTGAGATTGGGGACGCGGGTGGCATCATCCATTTCTTTTGCACCATCCAGCATGGCACGGATATCAATGCCCTGTAATGCCGCAGGTACTAGCCCTACAGCGGACATTTCTGAGGTACGTCCACCTACCCAATCGTACATGGAAAACCGGGCTAACCAATTTTCAGCTTTGGCGACTTGATCCAGGTTGCTATCTTGTCCGGTAATCGCAACTGCATATTTAGCAAAGTCTAATTTTTTGGCTGTGTAGGCTTGTTTAACCTCAATCATGCCGTTGCGAGGTTCGGGTGTGCCTCCAGATTTGGAAATGACTAATACCAAAGTGGTGGCTAGTTTATCGCCAAGTTGGGCAAGAACCCGGTCAATTCCGGTGGGGTCGGAATTGTCTATAAAGTGAATTTGTAGGGGTGGTAGGTCGGGGGATAGGGCTTGGGTGACAAATTGTGGACCCAAGGCTGAACCACCAATACCAATGGAAATGATATCTGTAAAGCGGCATTCCTTGGGGGGATGAATTGCCCCGGTGTGTACCTGGTCGGCAAATGCTTCGATTTGTTCTAAGGTTTGAACTATTTCTTGGGTGAGTTCGGGGGTGGGGGCTAAATCTGGATTCCGCAACCAGTAATGTCCTACCATGCGGTTTTCGTCGGGATTGGCGATCGCCCCTTTTTCCAATTCTGCCATATCCGCAAACGCTTTCTCGAACTTAGGTTGTAACGATGCCACAAACCCATCATCAAAACGCATTCGACTGATATCTAAATACAGTCCTAATCCCTCGTGTAAATATAACCAATCTTGGTATCGTTGCCAAAGTGCCTGAGCATCCATAAGAGGGAATTCTCAAATATATTGATCAAACTCCAGTTTAATGTATGGTTTTGGCGATCCCTGCTTTGTCTTATACAGTTTGTAATCATCTGCCGAAACATAGGGAAAATGTGCTATATAATATATCATCAGTAATTATTCAGATCCCTGATTTCTCTAAGAAGTTCGGAATTTTGTGCTTCAGTTCAACTCTTCACTACGTGAACTACGTGAATCTTAAAAGCTTTAATCACTTAACTCATTCTCTAACACAGTGCTAATATCTAACCGTATTAGCACTGTGTCCGCTGTTTTGTAATAGTCCCCCGACTTTTATCTAAGAGGATGTTTGAAAACTTTCTCGTGTGGGATCTGACACCCGCAGATCCCCCTAAATCCCCCTTAAAAAGGGGGACTTTGAGGAATTTAGCCCCCCTTTGTAAGGGGGGTTGGGGGGATCTCGATTAATTCTGATACTTTTCAAACATCCTCTAAGATTAAGGATTAATAAAATGCTAAATAAGATATTATTTTTGTTGATAGGCTTCAAAAAAGACACAGTAAAATACTTGCTATCTTTAATTAAAAAAATAAATATTAAATTCCCAAAAATCAACTTAAAATCCCATCCATCAAAAACTAAAAGTAACCAAACAGATCAAATAATTTGTGAAGTTCAAGAGTTCTTATTTTTATTACAAAAAGAATGTCAGTTATATTTATCTGAAACTCAAAGATTCACAGATATAAAAAATGAAATAAAAGCAACAGGAACATATTGGCAAACTTATGATGAGTTAGCTTATGGTGCTAAATTGGCATGGCGTAATAGCACTAGATGTATAGGTCGTAACTATTGGGATTTATTGGCAGTTAGTGATTACCGCAGTTTAAATAAACCAGATGAAATATTTGATGCTTTAGTAGAACATTTAAGGTTGGCTACTAATGAAGGTCGAATTAAACCTTTGATCACTGTTTTTGCACCGCAAGAACCCAATCAACCAGGAATCCGAATCTGGAATGAACAACTTATTCGCTATGCAGGTTATAAACAATCTGATGGTTCTATTATTGGTGATCCAAAATATGTAGAGTTCACAAAAATTGTTCATCAAATGGGATGGAAAGGAAGTAAAGGCACTCCTTTTGATATTTTACCAATTGTCATTCAAATGCCTAACCAGCAACCTCATTTATTCGAGTTACCTCCTGATGTAGTTCTTGAAGTATCAATTCAACATCCTGAATATCCTTGGTTTGCTGAATTGGGTTTGAGGTGGCACGCAGTACCATTAATTAGCAATATGATGTTAGATATTGGTGGACTTAAATATACATCTGCTCCCTTTAATGGTTGGTATATGGGAACTGAAATTGGATCTCGTAATTTTGGAGATGAATCTCGTTATAACTTGTTATTTATCGTCGCACAAAAATTAGGTTTGAATCCTCGATCTAGCTACACATTATGGCGAGATCGTGCTTTAGTAGAATTAAATGTCGCTGTTCTTTACTCATTTCAAAAAGCTGGCGTAACTATCGTTGATCATCATACAGAAAGTCGTCATTTTATCCAGTTTGAAAATAAAGAAAAATTAAATAAAAGATGTGCTTATGCAGACTGGTCTTGGATTGTGCCTCCGATGTCTGGGTCTGCAACTCCAGTTTTTCATCGCACTTATGAAAATATTGAGCTAAAACCTAATTTCTTTTATCAACCTGACCCTTGGCAACAATCTGATGTTTACCTCAAATTAAAGTGTCCCGTTACCTAAACATCCGGCATTGGCACAACACGCAGAAACCTAACTATTTCTCCCCTAATTTCTATACACCTATCAAATAATTATCTAAAGCGGAAGAAAATCCCCTCCTCGTCCAACTGTCGTAATTCTGGCAGGTAATGGAATTGTAACTTTTCCGCTAATTCAATAAGGACAAAATTATACACCCGTTCATAGCACGTGGGTTCTAAACTTTTGAAGTCCACTAAAAAAGATTCAAAATACACTACAATTTATGGCACTAAGAAGCAGGGCAGCAAATAAATAATTATTACTGACAACTAACTAAATTAAGCTATAACGCATCTAAATTTGATTTAGTGAAGTTAGAAAATAAGCCATCAAACTCTTCTCTGTTCCCTGTTCCCAACCAGTAATTTAAATGCGTGACAGCTTATGATCGAATACCTGATTTTTCTCGCTATTTCTACCGCCACCTTCGCCCTGTTCGGACTAGGACTCAATCTCCAATGGGGTTTTACCGGTTTAATTAACTTTGGTCATATTGCTTTTATGACTTTGGGTGCGTATACGACGGTTTTATTAAGTCTCAAGGGCGTACCATTACTGCTATCGGCGGGAATTGGGGCAATTGTTGCCGCAATGCTAGGTTTAGTAATTGGCTTTGCAACTTTGCGGTTACGCGAAGATTATCTTTCAATTGTCACCATTGGTACAGGTGAATTAATTCGATTAATAGTCAATAATCAGGATTTACCTGTAGGTAATACGTGGATATCGGGATCTTTCGGTGTGCAAAGTTATGTTATCCCTTTATCAACAACTCCCAATTTATTTTTCCGTTTGGTAATGATTGGAGTATTAACTTTATTAGCAGGAATTACATTATTTTCCCTATGGCGTTGGGTACGGACTGCTCAAATTTCTGCAAGTAATAGTATAGTTAGAAATAGTAGTCTTAAACAAGAATTTACCTCTCGGTTAATAGTCGGAATTGCTTTAGGGTTATTAGCTGTTGCAATTTATATTTCTGGTGTGATTGGACTCTATAATTATAATCCCAAAGCCGGGTTAATGTTGTTCATATTGTTAATTTTAGCTTTTGTCTTTTGGCGGTTAGAAATTTTAGTGCGATCGCCTTGGGGAAGAGTGCTAAAATCTATTCGTGAAGATGAAGAAATTCCCAAAGCCTTAGGCAAAAACGTTTTCTCCTATAAACTACAATCATTAATGTTAGGTGGGGCAATTGCGGGCATTGCTGGAGCATTTTTTGCTTGGCAACTAGGCGCAATTTACCCCGATAACTTCCAACCCCAACTTACCTTTGATGCCTGGATTATGGTAATTTTAGGTGGTTCTGGCAACAATCTGGGAACTATTTTAGGTGCAGTCATTTTCTTTACCTATGATGCCCTCACTAGAGAATTTTTACCCAAAATTGTTCCCCTAGATGTAGAACGGATTGGTGCGTTTCGGATCATGTTTATTGGGTTACTTTTAATGGTATTGATGATTTGGCGACCTCAAGGGATTTTAGGGAAAAAGGAGGAACTGACTCTTGGTAAATAATTGGGCATTTGTGATGTTAAAATAGTTGATACAAGCCGTTTATGGGAGGAATAGCCATGATAGTTGCAACTGCTAACAAGATGACTTTGGAAGAATTTCTTCAGTTTGACGATGGGACGGATAATTTATATGAATTAGATAATGGAGAATTAATTCCTATGCCTTTAGAAAGTGAGCTAAATCGGCGAATAGCTACATTTTTATTAATCTATTTTTCTAAATTGGGTATTCCCTATTACCGCTTGAGTATGAAAACAGAAATTGCTGTGAATAGTCGCCAAGTGGGGGTGCGTGTTCCTGATTTGGTGGTGTTTTCTGAAGAATTAGCTCAGGTGATGCAGGGGGCTACACGCTCGCTGATTTTAATGGATATGCCGCCGCCTCTGTTGGTGGTTGAGGTAGTGAGTCCAAATCAGGAAAATCGTGATTATCGTTATAAGCGTTCTGAGTATGCAGCGCGGGGAATTACTGAGTATTGGATTGTTGATCCAATTGGGCAAAAAGTGACGGTTTTAGAATGGGTGGAGGGTTTTTATGAGGAGCAGGTTTATAGGGGAGATGATATGATTTGTTCGCCTCTATTTAGTGATTTAAAGTTAACTGTGGCTGAGGTTTTCCAGGGATAAAATTTGATGAACTCCGACAATTTTTATTTCATAACAATAATTAAAAACCAACAAAAAACCTAAAAATGAAGTTGAGAAGAAAATTATAATGGTAAATAATATCGCATCACCCCAACTACCTCTTTTAGCTGCAACTGGACTTTCTAAAAATTTTGGCGGCATTAAAGCAGTTCAGGAAGCTAATATTGAAGTAATCAAAGGTAGCATTACTGGGTTAATTGGTCCAAATGGGGCTGGTAAAACCACTTTATTTAATTTACTCTCTAATTTTATTCGTCCCGATAAGGGTAGAGTGATTTTTGATGGTGAACCCATTCATCAATTACAACCATACCAAATTGCCCAACAGGGATTAGTGAGAACCTTTCAAGTTGCCCGGGTTTTATCGAAGTTATCAGTATTAGAAAATATGCTTTTGGGAGCGCAAAAACAAACCGGGGAGAACTTTTGGCAAGTACAATTTCAACCCCACATTGTTGCTAAGGAAGAAAAGCAACTAAAAGAACGGGCAATGTTTTTATTAGAGTCAGTAGGTTTAGAAAAAAAAGCCGCTGATTATGCCGGTGGTTTATCTGGGGGACAGCGGAAACTTTTAGAAATCGGTCGGGCATTGATGACTAATCCTAAGTTAATATTGCTAGATGAACCTGCTGCTGGCGTAAATCCCAGATTAATTGATGACATATGCGATCGCATTCTAGCGTGGAATCGTCACGACGGTATGACATTTTTGATTATTGAACATAACATGGACGTAATTATGTCCTTATGTGATCGAGTTTGGGTATTAGCTGAAGGACAAAATCTAGCCGTTGGTAGCCCTACAGAAATCCAAAATAATACCAAAGTTTTAGAAGCATATTTAGGACAATGATATTATATTAGATATGCCCAAAAAAATTAGAGAACTGAAATATACAATTGTTATTCAATGGTCAAATGAAGATAAATGTTATGTAGTCTCATTACCAGATTTTACAGATATTATGCAACCTTGTACTCATGGAGACACTTATGAAGAGGCTTTGAAAAATGCCCAAGAAGTTTTAGAAATGCTGATTTCATCTTATTTAGAAGACGGACAACCAATACCCGAACCGCAAATTATCGGCATTAATTAGATCCCCGACTTCTTTAAGAAGTCGGGGATCTGAAAATCCACAATCAAAAATCCTATGAATCGTAACCTACAAGAAACTCATTTAAATCGCGCCCGTGCTAGTCTCAGACAAGCATTATCTTGGTATGGATATCTCCGTAAATCGGGACAAATGGCAGCAAATCCAGAGTTAGCAAGTTTGCTAAAACCAGAAATAGAAACCTTAAATGCCACACTCAATAAATTAGATGCCAATGTTATCAGAATTGCCGCTTTTGGTTTAGTCAGTCGGGGAAAATCAGCAGTATTAAATTCTTTATTGGGAGAAAAAATTCTGCAAACCGGACCCCTAAATGGTGTCACTCAATGGCCGCGTTCTGTACCTTGGAAACCAGGAGATAAGGTATTAGTCGAATTAATTGATACTCCCGGTTTAGATGAAATTGAAGGCGATTCACGGGCGCAAATGGCACGAGACGTAGCGCGTCAAGCTGATTTAATCTTGTTTGTGGTTTCTGGGGATATTACGAGAACTGAATATCAAGGATTATTAGAATTACGTCAAGCACAAAAACCTTTAATTTTGGTATTTAATAAAATTGATTTATATCCCGATACAGATAAAAATGCAATTTATAAAAATCTGCAACAATTAGGAGCAGGAAATATCCAAAATCAGCCATTATTACCTGATGAAATTGTGATGATAGCGGCTGAACCTGCACCAATGGAAGTGAGAGTAGAATATGCAGATGGAAGCGTTACTTCTGAATGGGAAACACCGCCACCGCAAGTAGATGAATTAAAGCAAACAATCTTAAATATATTAAATCGAGAAGGACGATCTCTTTTAGCTTTAAATGCACTTATTCAAGCTAGAGAATCCGAAGAAAATATCGCTCAAAAAACCGTTCATATCCGCGAAAAAGAAGCAGAAGATATAATTTGGAGGTTTAGCCAATATAAAGCCCTAGCCATTGGTTTAAATCCTATTGCTTTCTTAGATATAATAGGTGGTTTAATTACCGATTTAGCCTTAATTCGGGCATTAGCTAAATTGTATGGTTTACCCATGACTAGCTATGAAGCCAGTGAATTATTAAAAACAATTTTATTTAGTTCTGGTGGTTTATTATTAAGTGAAATTGGCAGTAGTTTTATATTAGGTTTAGGTAAAAGTGCCGCAGCCATAGCTAGTGGTGATAATCCCTTTAATATTACTACTTTTTTCGGGAGTGCCATTACCCAAGGTGGAATTGCCGGTTATGGTGCTTATACAGTCGGTAAAGCCGCCCAGTTATATCTAGAAAAAGGCTGTACTTGGGGACAATTAGGCGCTAATACCGTCATTCAGGAAATTTTGTCACAAGTTGATAAAAATACTATTTTGTATCGCTTACAGCAAGAATTAGGCAGTACTTTTGGTGAATTTTGAAATTACACAAGATTGTAGGGGTAAAGCATTGCTAAACCCTTCCTTCTTTCTAACTCCTAACTTCTGACTCCTGACGTATCATGTCATGGTTATCCCATCATAGAATCAAAAAGTATATAAATTAACTAAAAATAATTATTTGAATTGTTACTCTGAAAAAGAGTTTACCAACTATGAGTAATTCTCTTCATTAGCAATCCTTAAAATTCCTAATTAACCTTTATTTTCCTCAACAAAGGTAACATGATCATGGTATCCCTAAACGAAGTTATCAATGGTAAAAAACCCATTGAAGAAGCAATTCTTGAAGCGATTACAGAAGCGCGGACAACCTGTACAGAAAATGGCAATAATTCCGCTAATTGTGCAGTAGCATGGGATATTGTCGAAGAATTGCAAGCAGAAAAAGCCCATCAAAAGCAAGCAAAACACCGCAAAACAGCCTTAGAAGACTACTGCGAAATGTATCCAGATGCGTTGGAATGTTTGATTTACGATCTTTAATTATCTTTAATTTAGATCAGGGTTTAGCATTGTGCTTTACCCCTACCCAATTTATGATCAAAAAATATAAAACCCCCTACTCCACAGCCCCCAACGCCTTCAAAGTCAATATTTCCGCCCGGCTTAACCCTTTCACCCCCTGAATCTTCAACCCTGCATATAACCTATGGTCAAAGGTAGCGATACAGTCCCCAGACTGCACATCCCACAGTTTCACCGTTTTATCAGCACTACCACTAGCCAAGGTCAGACTATCTCCACTCCAGGCTACTGACCTAACCCCACTGCGATGACCCTCTAGGGTTCGCACACAGTCCCCAGTCTGGACATTCCACAGTTTCACCGTCTTATCAGCACTACCACTAGCCAAGGTGTGACCATCTCCACTCCAGGCTACTGACCAAACCCAATGGCTATGACCCTCTAGGGTTCGCACACACTCCCCAGACTGGACATTCCACAGTTTCACCGTAGTATCATGACTACCACTAGCCAAGGTCAGCCCACTCCAGGCTACTGACCAAACCCAACTGCTATGACCCTCTAGGGTTCGCACACAGTCCCCAGACTGGACATCCCACAGTTTCACGGTGTTATCACCACTACCACTAGCCAAGGTCTGACTATCTCCACTCCAGGCTACTGAGTAAACCCAATCGCTATGACCCTCTAGGGTTCGCACACAGTCCCCAGACTGGACATCCCACAGTTTCACCGTAGTATCATAACTACCACTAGCCAAGGTCAGACCATCTCCACTCCAGGCTAATGACACAACAAAATGGCTATGACCTACCAATGTCAATAATTCCCTTCCTGTTACAGCATTCCAAATTTGAACTCTACCATCACTATCTCCTGTAGCAAGGTATTTCCCATCTGGACTAAAAGCAACAGAATAAACTGATCCTAATGCCTTAGCAAAAAAAGCATCTGTTAAATTTGCTCCCGTCAGGTTGACATTATACAAACTAGCCAAACCAAAATTTACACCAGGTATAACTGTCTCACTCAAATCCTGTTTTTCTAAAGCCAACCGACTCCCTTTTAATAACAACTGTACCGCATTACTACCACAGTAACCTGCAATTGTTTCAGTTTTACCTTTGGTGGCTTTGACCTCTGCTAATAAACGTTGATTTGCTGTTGTTGACAACATGGGAAACATTAAATCTAAGACGGCTTTGGCTAAGAGAGTTTTCCCAAAAGTTTGGCTTAAATCTGTTGTTCCTTGGTCGTAGGGAAGAACCTCCACAACTTCCTGAAAATCTGCTGCTAAAATCCCTAATTCTCGTCCCAATTTATAGGATACAAAAAATTCTAATAATGATCGATGGGCAGGATAATAGTCACCATCAGCATTTCTAATTAACATGGTTTGCCCCATCATGTCATAATGCCAATGATCTAAATCTTTTTGTTCCTGTACCGTTTCACTAAAATAACTACGAATCAAATCAGGAAATTCTTTATAATTTAAACTCATTTTATCATTTGACAGCATTTCCCAGGATAATTCACACAGGAAATATAATTTATCTGCCATTGAGGTAAAAGTGCGGTCAGCTTTAATATCCCGTGCCATTTTCTGACGCACCGCATAGAGATAAACACGGGAAATATCCACAGGTTTACCAGCTTCAATATCCGGTAATGCTTCCATAATCAAATCAATCATTACCGGACGACGTGCCAAATCTAATAATTTTTCATTATTAATGATAATATCAACGGTTTCTGGTTTGGCTTTAAAATTAAGTACCTGTTTGATTTGTTGATCATCAAATTTTTCTAATTCTAAAACTTCAAATTGGGGTGATTCTCCTGTGAGATTAGAAGTAGATGCTTGTAATTCGGCATTTAACAGGCTGCGTCCTTCCAATGCTTCGGGGAAATGTTCTGTCCGACAGGTTAAAATTGCTTTTGTTCCTGCTGTTCCCACAACTTTTGCTAATTCCCAGAAATTATTAATCATTGCTTGACGGTCTACCCGTGCGGCCATTTCGTCAAAGCCATCAAAAATTAATAATAATTTCCCCATGCGGTTAAGTTGTTCAAAGGCAGAATATCCTGATAAACCAATGTTATGTTTACGAAAAAAGAACTCAGAAAATAGAGATTCAATACTCACCGCTTTGGCATAATCTCTTAAAGGAATGACTAAAGGAATTCGCGGAATAGGTGACCCTTCTGCTTTCGCTTGACGATATTTTTGTAAAGCTAACCAAGCATAATGAAAAGCAAACCAAGTTTTACCCGTGCCAAATTCTCCTAAAACAGATAAATGTTCTTTTACTGGGTCAGCCAACCATTCATTAATATAACGTTCAATCCAACCATCTTCTTCACCATAATGACTAATGCCTATTCGCTGTTTAGTTTGGGGATTAATTTCTTCTTTAGTACAAGCTAAGGGAACATAATATTGATCAATTCCTCTGCTTTTAACTTCTCTTTCTAACCAATCAAAATAACCACTAAAATCAGCATCAGCTTCAATTAATTCATCAAATGAATAACAAAAAATCTGGTTATTTTCAGCTTTTTTAACTTCGTTTCTAGCTAATTTACTAACTCGACGTGGTGCGACAATCCAACCTTCATCAACGTTCTGAATTTCTACGATTGTTTTGACGGCATTAATATCATTAATTCCTGTTTCTGCGTTGATTCCTCTAATTAAAATCCGGTCATATCCTCGCCGTTTGGGAATATTAATAATCCATTCAAAATATTCTTTTTCTAAAACTTCGTATTGTTCAAATTTATAACCCAGTGTTTCAAACCATTTTTTTAATTGTTTAGCTAATTCTGTTTCTCTGATAATTTCCGCAGGTGATAATAATTGCTGTTGACTTTGTGCTAATTGGGCAATTTGTTTTTGAAGTTCTGGTAAACTAAGTTGGTTAATTTGTTCCCGAACTTGAGTTAAACTATTTTGTAAACTATCTAATTTATGGTCTTGTAAAGTTTCCGTTGCTGTTCTAGTTCGTTTGGCAATTTCAATAAATAATCTGGCAAATTCAGTCAATTCTCGGCGATAATCAATATTTTGATCTTTGATTTTATCGCCAATATGAGAACTTTGAATAAAACTATCTAATGTTTGAATATTAAAACTTCTATTTTGACTAAATGCTCTCCTAAATTCTTCTTTAATTTCTGTTTCTTTAAATAACTGTAAAATAACTTTTTGTTTCCCTACACCATACTCAATTAAAGTATAAACATAAACTCCCTCAAAATCATTTGGTGGTGTATCTGGTTTTAAACCAAATTCATTTAACAATTGTAATCGTATTTCACTATACTTTAATTTATCTAAGACTTTATGTACTGTTTCCCCAATTAATACGTCAATAATTTTATCAAGCATAAACAAAATCTGGTATAACGAATCCTTACTGTTTATACCATCAAACACATTTATCTGTCAAGCTGCTAAAAAATCACTTTTATACTAAACACGGTTGAGACATGGACTTTTACAAAATTACGAAAAACCTAGATTTGTAGGGGTTTAGCACTGCTAAACCCCTACCCACAAAATCAAATTATTAAGCCGTGTTGAGTATAACCTTGATTAATCATCATTTTTTCCCAAACTCCTGCATGACTTGTTTAGTAATTTCTTGAATTGCTGCTAAAGTTGGAGGGATAATTTCGCTTTCCATTCCCAACCATAAAAGATATTCAATATTTCCCGCAGGTCCTGTGATTGGCGACCAAGTTAAACCTTTATATTTCCATCCTAACTCTAATGCCCCTTTCATCACATTAAAAATTGCATCTCCTTGGTCATCAGAATCGCGGACAACGCCTTTTTTGCCGATGCGAGACTTGCCAACCTCAAATTGTGGTTTTACCAGCAATACAGCCTCTCTGGGAGCTTGTGTTAATTGCCATACCGCCGGCAAAATTTTGGTTAAAGAAATAAACGAAACATCCACAACTATCAAATCAGGAAATATGGCATTTTCAGCATATAATTCCTCTGGTTGTAGTTGACGTAAATTCGTCCGTTCTTTTAAGATTACCCGTTGATCATTTCTGATTTTCCAGTCAACTTGTCCATAACCAACATCTACACCATAAACTTGTTTTGCACCGGCTTGTAATAAACAATCAGTAAAGCCACCAGTAGAAATTCCCCCGTCTAAACAAATCCTGTCAGTTACAGAAATCTCAAAAAATTTTAAAGCCTTAGCCAGTTTTTCACCACCACGAGAAACAAAAGGAGGACGTTCTTTAACTTGAATTTCTGCGGTAATATCAACTTCAGTCCCGACTTTATCAACCTTATGTTGATTTACAGTCACTTCTCCAGCTTGAATTAGCCGTTGTGCTTGCTGACGGGAGGGACATAATCCCAAATCTACTAATAATGTATCTAATCGCTGTTTAACCAATTTCACTTTTTATAGCTGTTTATATTTGCTTTCCTATTCTAAATCCTAAATTATACGATTAATCTTAAATATTCAAAAAATAGATCCCCGACTTTTCAAAGAAGTCGGGGATATTTGATTTTAATTTAATGTCATTAGTTAATATTGTGAATATGATGATCATTTATTTTATTTGTGAATTAACACCCTTATTCAGAAAACCCAAAGTAATTCGTTTCATAAACCAATACAAACCCCAAAGGATTATAAAAGTGAGAGTAATAATTATCAAGGGTTGTTTACCAAGAATTTCTTCTACACCTTTTGTGATTATGGCATCTGGTTGAGTAATAAAATCCCAACTGTTAAATCTCAAAAATCGTCCCCAATAAATACCCACAGCAGAAAGAGCATGAGTGATTAACTCAACAGGAAAAATCCATTGACTTTTACCCGTTCGATGTAAATAGTAACCCAAATTTATTAAAGATATAACATAAGCTTCAAATCCGCCAAAAATGACAACAAAATAAACAGGAATTAAAACTAATGTAATCATCCATATTGACTGAACTCGCCGGATATCATCTATCAAATGAATGACATCAGTTAATAAATAAGGCGCATTTGGTAAAAAAGCATAGAAACTCAAAAATCCTAGCCACCAAACCCATGAACCACTGCGCTGACGGCGAAATAGCCAAACACTCAAAGCTAAAGGAATAAAAGCCAAAAATAAATTCCAAGTCATCCACCGCAGATTAACTTGTAAAACATGGAAAACCGTTGTTATTAATTCAATCACTTCTGCTTTCATGGAATTGCAATAGCTAGAATAAATTTGTTTTTTTGGTTACACAAAATTTGCAGTTGTAGATTTGTTAAAAATCTCAAGACATTGTTTGTGAAACTCTATTTTAGATCACTGCTGCATGAAATGGCTATTTATCAACATTTCTATCATGGAGCAGTTGATATTCACAAGGTTTTTGCCGATGTTCGGTAAATTTAGAAATTAATACTTTCGGAAAAATTTAACCCCTATATATATGGGCGCACAGATTTCCACTATACTGTTATAATAGGGGAAAGTCCGGCATTTGTCAACTATCTCACCCATAAATTTCTGATAGCGTCGTCTGACATAAACCAGATTAAGATTGAATTAACGGCAAGAATTAATATAGCAGTATGCACTTGAATCAGATCCTAATTTTAATCCCAGAGCGTTATATTCAAAGGGTTTTACTGAAAGCTGCTAGAGAATTTATAAATTTGTTCCCCCGTCCTGAAAAAGATTACATTTAGTGAAGTTACAAAGAAATTACAGATATGTCCATTGAACTGCAAGCAGAATTAGGTCAAGCGGTGGAACAGCGTCGCAACTTTGCGATTATTTCTCACCCTGATGCTGGTAAAACTACACTGACAGAAAAACTATTATTATACGGGGGTGCTATTCACGAAGCTGGAGCAGTAAAAGCCCGCAGAGACCAGCGCAAAGTCACTTCTGACTGGATGGCAATGGAACAACAACGGGGAATTTCCGTAACTTCTACGGTATTACAATTTGCCTATCGTAACTGTCAAATTAATTTACTCGACACTCCTGGACACCAAGATTTTAGTGAGGACACCTATCGGACTTTGGCAGCAGCCGATAATGCGGTGATGCTAATAGACGCGGCTAAAGGTTTAGAACCCCAAACTCGGAAACTCTTTGAAGTCTGTAAAATGCGGGGTATCCCAATTTTTACCTTTGTGAATAAACTCGACCGTCCGGGCAGAGAACCCATAGATTTGTTAGATGAAATTGAGAAAGAATTGGGATTACAGACTTATGCAGTGAATTGGCCTATTGGGATGGGCGATCGCTTTAAAGGCGTATTTGACCGCCAACAGCAGCAAATTCATTTATTTGAGCGCAGTTCTCATGGTAGTAAAGAAGCAAAGGAAACTATCCTCAATATAGGCGATCAGCGACTTGAAGAATTACTAGAAAAAGAACTATACCACCAACTTAAAGACGAGTTAGAACTCTTAGAAGGAGTTTGTCCAGAACTAGATTTAGACTTAGTACACGCCGGCAAAATGACCCCAGTATTTTTTGGTAGCGCCATGACTAACTTTGGGGTGGAATTATTCCTCAAGAACTTCCTTGACTTTGCCCTCAAACCAGGTACACATAGCAGCACTGTCGGCGATATTCCTCCTACCTATCCAGAATTTACCGGATTTATTTTCAAACTGCAAGCCAACATGGACCCAAAACATCGAGATAGGGTGGCTTTCGTCCGGGTTTGCACAGGCAAGTTTGAAAAAGATATGACAGTAAATCACGCTCGAACTGGCAAAGTTGTCCGTCTATCACGTCCGCAAAAACTATTTGCCCAAGAAAGAGAATCTATTGATGTCGCTTATCCAGGGGACGTGATTGGTTTAAATAATCCAGGTGTTTTCGCAATTGGTGATACAATTTACACAGGACAAAAATTAGAATATGAGGGAATTCCTTATTTCTCACCTGAACTTTTTGCCACGTTGAGAAACCCCAACCCATCGAAATTTAAGCAGTTTCAAAAAGGCGTTTCCGAATTGCGAGAAGAAGGTGCTGTCCAAATTATGTACTCCACCGATGAAGCCAAGCGGGAGCCAATTTTAGCAGCGGTTGGTCAATTGCAGTTTGAAGTAGTCCAGTTCCGCTTAGAAAATGAGTATGGTGTGGAAACTATTCTCGATTTATTACCTTATAGTGTCGCCCGTTGGGTTGAAGGTGGTTGGGAAGCTTTAAAGCAGGTGGGACGTTTATTCAATACCACTACTGTTAAAGATAGCATGGGACGACCAGTATTGTTATTCCGCAATGAATGGAATTGTCAACAGTTGGAGGGTGATCATCCAGAGTTGAAATTAAGCGCCATCGCTCCCGTCTTTTCCCATCAACAATCAGCAGAAAGTTAGACGCAGTGGTCAGTGGTCAGTGGTCAGTTGTCCGTTGTCCGTTGTCCGTTGTCAGTAGGGGCGAAGCATTTGGAAGATAAATTATCGGTCATTGCCAAAAATAGTTCTCCAAATGCTTCGCCCGTACAGTGGTCAGTGGTCAGTGGTCAGTTGTCCGTTGTCCGTTGTCCGTAGGGGCGAAGCATTTGGAAGATAAATTATCGGTCATTGCCAAAAATAGTTCTCCAAATGCTTCGCCCGTACAGTGGTCAGTGGTCAGTGGTCAGGAGGAAGAAAGAAGTTACCCAAAGTTACCCAATGACCAATCACCAATCACCAATGATCAGGGTATCTCAATAAGCGTGCTATTTGTCACCTAGAACAGATTGGAGTACCAAAGTTTGTATGCCTTCCCACGCTGAATCATGTTTAGAGGCTGGTTTAGCTGCTCTCAAGCAGGGGAATTACTACACAGCGATCGCTAACCTTCAACCACTAGCCAAAGATCAAAGTCAAGAAAGGATTTGTTTACAGGCGCAAGTTGGGTTAGTGATGTCCTATGCCCGCACGGGTGAAGTCTCTAAGGCGATCGCTCTGTGTCAAAATCTGATTGCTAATAGTAATCCCCAAGTTCAAGAGTGGGCAACACTTGCTCTTGAACACCTGCATAAACGCAAAAACCAGAAGAAAAAATCCCATAAAACCAGTAATGGACTTGTTTCTAGTTTAAATCCTGCCCAACCACAGCTACAAACAGCTTATACTGGTAATGATGGTAACAACACTATCAAACCGATTAGCGTTTATTGGCGCAATGCTAGACGCGCTAAAGTGTGGCAACCCCTAGGCAAGCCTAACATCATTCCCTCTCGACTACTTGCTCTGGGAACATTCATGGCATTGTTCTGGACTTGTCGAGAAGTGCTTAAATTAGTATTGGGTTTAATCAATCAAATTCTCTATCAACTGCCCTACTTAGAACCCATCCAGATTTTATATAGCGATCCTAGTTCCTTGATGTTGGGATTGTTGATCATCTTCATGGCATCGTCTCCTTGGTTGCTCGACTGGGTACTAACAAGATTTTCCGGTCAAGAAGAGTTAACCAAAGAGAAATTAAACTCCTACAGCCGGGAAACACCCAGAGTATTACAACGCGCTTGCCAACAGCGGCACGGGTCAACCCCTCAACTGAGAATCTTACCAATTTCCGCCCCGATGATTATCAGTTATGGCAACCTCCCCCGCACAGCGAGAATAACTGTTAGTCAAGGTTTATTAGAACAACTGGCAGATGACGAAATAGCTGCCATCTATGCTTTATCTTTAGGACAAATTGGGCGTTGGGATTTTGCGGTCATGTCCCTAGTTTTACTCGTGGCCATGCCATTTTATGGAATATATCAGCAAGTGTCAGTTTGGGGAAATCAACATGACAGTAAAATTTGGCGTTGGCCAGGTACAGTTTTAGCAGCCATCAACTATGCAATTTGGTGTCTGTTCACGGGTACGGCCTTACTTAATTGCCAATTGCGGCTTTACCATAGCGATCGCCTGGCCGCAGAAATCACCGGTAATCCTAATGGACTAATTCGCGCTTTACTGAAAATATCCATTGGTGTAGCCCATGATATCAGCCTCAAAGAACAAACCTGTTGGCAGTTAGAAAGCCTGAATCTCCTCTCGCCAGTTGCATACCAACACAGCATAATTTTAGGTAGCACCGCCGGTCATCTACCTTTTGAATCATTTTTAAAGTGGGAAAATTTTCATCCCTATCGGCAATGGTTTACAATTAATAGTTGTCATCCAACAATAGGCGATCGCATCGAACGCCTTTGTCAAATAGCCCGTCATTGGCATTTAGACACCGAATTATATCAAACAAAGCCATCACAACCCATTCTCATCAGGCCCCAATCCTTCTATTTACAAATTGCCCCTTGGTTGGGAATCCCCCTCGGTGTTGTATTTGCCTGTCTAACTTGGTTAATTTGGCAAACAGCATACACCTTACACTTGTTAAACCTCAAGTGGATCTATGATAATTGGTCTTTTGTCGGCGGTTGTATGTTGATTGGCTTTAGCATTGGCACAGTTATGCGGATAAATGCTTTATTTCCCGATATTACACCTGTCAATGTTCAAAAAGATGAAAACTTTACCAACCTCTTAGCAAATCCCGCTATTTTACCAATTGATAGCATTAGAGTTCGGTTTACTGGTAAGCTATTAGGCCGCCCTGGTATTGGCAATTGTTTAGCACAAGACCTAATCCTGCAATCTAGCCAAGGTTTAATTAAATTACATCATATTCCCTGGTTAGGAAAGTCATTCAATCCTCAAGACTTGATTGGCAGACAAATCACTGTTACAGGTTGGTTACGACGGGGGGCAACTCCTTGGATTGATATCCAAACTTTAGAAACTAAAGGTGGCAAAAAAATTAATAGCCCTCATCCTATCTGCTCCACTGTCATCGCAGTTGTTGCCCAAGCCTGGGGTGCTTATATTATGCTCACAGGTTCTTAGATATTAGTCAGTTGTCAGTAGGGGCGAAGCATTTGGAAGATAAATTATCGGTCATTGCCAAAAATAGTTCTCCAAATGCTTCGCCCGTACAGTTGTCAGTAGGGGCGAAGCATTTGGAAGATAAATTATCGGTCATTGCCAAAAATAGTTCTCCAAATGCTTCGCCCGTACAGTTGTCAGTAGGGGCGAAGCATTTGGAAGATAAATTATCGGTCATTGCCAAAAATAGTTCTCCAAATGCTTCGCCCGTACAGTTGTCAGTAGGGGCGAAGCATTTGGAAGATAAATTATCAGTCATTGCCAAAAATAGTTCTCCAAATGCTTCGCCCGTACAGTTGTCAGTAGGGGCGAAGCATTTGGAAGATAAATTATCGGTCATTGCCAAAAATAGTTCTCCAAATGCTTCGCCCGTACAGTTGTCAGTAGGGGCGAAGCATTTGGAAGATAAATTATCAGTCATTGCCAAAAATAGTTCTCCAAATGCTTCGCCCGTACAGTTGTCAGTAGGGGCGAAGCATTTGGAAGATAAATTATCAGTCATTGCCAAAAATAGTTCTCTAAATGCTTCGCCCGTACAGTTGTCAGTGGGAAGAAATATTCCCCCTGCTCCCTGCCTGTTTTGCCTCTTGCTTTAAAAATGTGTTTTATGTTACGATAAGCTCATACTATTGGCTATTGGCGGAAAAGTTTCTGCGGAACTAGCTACGTAGGAAATACCATGATAATGTTAAGCAATGGTATTTTGTTCTGCGGGCAAGAATTAAGAAGAATGAATTTACTGTGGTGGATAGTTGGCTATTAAATTAACAATTCCGAAAATTAAAGTGATATTAGCCCACGAGTGCATAAGTGCTTTCGTGGCAAATAAGCTTGATCCCAATAAAAAACTGTATTCTATAAGTTGATAGCATGACTTACGCCACGCTACACTATCGGATTACAGAAATTGGTTTGTGGCAGTTTTTAGTCCATAGTATCTATTCAAAAACCAAAGCCAATTGATTGTTTTTATCTTGCCCTGTTTAATCCCAATTTGGAGGTATGTTCCATGTCCATTCGCCTATATATAGGAAATTTGCCCAAGGAAGAAATTGATCGTCAAGATTTGCAAGCTGTATTTGCAGAAGAAGGCGATGCTGTCACCACTAAACTAATTAAAGACCGTAAAACAGGCAAATGCCGTGGTTTTGGGTTTTTAACGGTGAACAATGACGAACAAGCCGATCAAATTATTGAAAAATATAATGGTCAAATGTTCAAAGATACACCCATTAAGCTAGAAAAAGCTTTACCACGGACTAAAGGTGAGGAAGGGGACGAACAACCACAACAACAGGTCCCTAAACCAGTCATCCAAGGTAGTAGTTCCCCCGCTCCTAGCAGCAACAAAGAAGGCAACCGTCGGGAGAGAACTAAAAAACCTCGCCGTGGTGGTGGTGGTGGTGCGCGTGAGACTGTTGGTAACGTTGATAACGAAGCTTTTCGTCCAGATCCCCGTTGGGCAGCGGATTTAGAAAAGCTCAGACAGATGTTGGAAGCACAAGCTACCAACTAGATTGTCTATTCAATCAATGTGCTTTGAGAGTAATTCTTGAAGCTGCTTCGATATCAGTTTCAGCGGTTAGAAATTTCTTTCAAATCCAATCAACAAGCAGTGCAGGTAGCCACATCAGGTTATCTGCACTGTTTGTTTTGGCAATTTTTGAGGTTTGACGGTGCAATTACACAAAATTTGTGATTTTTTAGGAAAACTGTATCTAAATTAACAAAAATTCTGACAATGTAGGAATAGTATAAGCTAATACAATTATCTTGATTAAATCAGTGCTTTTGAAAATGATGGTAATTAAGGTGATATTTTCGGCAATTTAATTTTGATGTATTTACTTTCATGGAAATAATTTTGATTGCTTGAACCTTGTAAATAATGAATTGTAAATATCTAACTTAGGATGTGGCTTTGCTACTTCAGATAGGTTTTATCATGAATTAACTCATATATCATGATAGATAATATTCGTTTGTCGCTATAAAAAGATAGAGAAAAATATCTATCGAAGGTATTAAACATAAATATAGAAAGTGGGGAAAATTAACCAATATTTTGGTAATAGTTAAAATATAATAAATATTAATTATGCAAAGTTCCCCAGAAAAACACAGATTTAAGTTTAATAAGCGCAAGTTGAAAATTCACTCCCATATTGTTAAAATCAGGAACACAACAAATTTATGAAAGCTACCACTAAAAAACACATTGCTTTAATTTCAGTTCATGGCGATCCAGCAATTGAAATAGGCAGAGAAGAGGCAGGAGGACAAAATGTTTATGTCCGCCAAGTGGGTGAAGCCCTGGCACAGCTAGGATGGCAGGTAGATATGTTTAGCCGGAGGGTCAGTGCTGATCAAGAAAGGATAGTGCAACATCACCCTAATTGTCGGACTATTCGGTTAACCGCAGGTCCGGTGGAATTTGTGCCAAGAGATCAGGGTTTTCAATATTTGCCAGATTTCGTCTTTCAGTTAATAGAATTTCAAAAAGAAGCTGGGATTAATTATGATTTAGTGCATACTAATTATTGGTTATCTAGCTGGGTAGGGATGGAACTAAAGAAAAGACAAGGAACTAAACAGGTTCATACCTACCATTCTTTAGGGGTGATTAAATATAACACCATAGAAAATATTCCTTTGGTGGCTAGTCAACGTTTAATAGTTGAAAAACAAGTATTGGAAACAGCGGAAAGAATTGTGGCCACCAGTCCCCAAGAACTGGAACATATGCGATCGCTTGTTTCCAAAAAAGGCAAAATTGATATTATTCCCTGTGGGACAGATATTCAGCAGTTTGGTTCAGTGGAAAGACAAGCTGCCAGGGCTACTTTAGGAATTGCTCCAGAAGCTAAAGTGGTGTTATATGTAGGTAGATTTGACCCCCGGAAAGGCATAGAAACTTTAGTCAGGGCAATGAGAGAATCTAAGTTTTATGAATCAAAACAATTGCAGTTGATTATTGGTGGTGGTTGCACACCGGGAAATAGTGATGAAAAAGAACGCGATCGCCTTACCGGAATTGTCAACGAATTAGGGATGAATGAATGTACCTCTTTTCCCGGTTGTTTGAGTCGGGAGATATTGCCAGCTTATTACGCCGCTGCGGATATTTGTGTTGTTCCCAGCCACTACGAACCTTTTGGGTTGGTAGCTATCGAGGCCATGGCCTGCGGTACACCTGTAGTCGCTAGTGATGTCGGTGGACTGCAATTTACTGTTGTCAATGAAGAAACTGGTTTATTAGTACCGCCACAAAATGTCCCAGCTTTTAACCACGCTATTGATCGGATTCTTGGTAATCCTGTATGGCAGGAAGAATTAGGGAAAGCTGCTAAAAAGCGTGTCATTAATAAATTTAGCTGGCATGGTGTAGCTGCTCAGTTAGATAAACTATATACCCAACTGTTGCAACAATCTGTTAAAGAACCCGCATTAGCAATTAAATAGGGAACAGGGGAAGTTGGGGAAGTTGGGGAAGTTGGGGAAGTTGGGGAAGTTGGGGAAGTTGGGGGGGAGAAAGAATTTTCCCAATGACAACTGACAACTGACAACTGTACGGGCGAAGCATTTGGAGAACTATTTTTGGCAATGACCGATAATTTATCTTCCAAATGCTAACAACTGTACGGGCGAAGCATTTGGAGAACTATTTTTGGCAATGACCGATAATTTATCTTCCAAATGCTTCGCCCCTACTAACAACTAACAACTGACAATTCGTACATAGTTGTAAGATAGGAAAGATCAAGTAAGCTCTAAACATAGTTGCAGTTAGACGGTGAAATGATGGAAGTTCAAGAAATCAAAAAATTCCCTAAGCCCAGGAAACCAGACAGCGAATCCCAAAATTTTCAGCACGTCAAGATCCTTGACTGCAACGAACCAGTATGCAGGGTAATTTGTGAGTGTTGGCACTGCAAACAGGGGATATTATCTGAGGTAGACGTATCAACTTCACAGTATTTAGAGGTAGAATGCCCAAGTTGTGGGAAAACTGCCGTGAGGTTGATGGCAGAAAAGGTGATTTCCACTACACCTATCCCTTCACCCTGGCAAGGATGAGTGAATTTTAGATTTTAGATTTTGGATTTTGGATGATACTCTTGACGGTTGAGATGTGAACTTTTACAAGATTACGAGCAACCTAGATATGTAGGGGTAAAGCGCAATGCTAAACCCCTGCGTTTTACTAAGTTATCGCCATCACCCAAAAAATGTTAAATTAATAATTCTGTCTTTAAATTATTAATGTAAATGACTCGCTTTATACATGATCAATTTGCTAAACAATATCTAACGGAATTATTAACGCCTTATGGAGAAGTAGAAACCAGCAAAGATATTACCGCAGAAGTCAGACAAATAGACGTATTATTTATTCCTTCACCCCAACCAACACAAAGTCTAGAAACACTAGGAATACTGGGGAAAATGGTGACAAATTATGCAATATTTGAACCATTCCGTAATGCCGTCAGCAAAAGTGAAACTCGCAGTTGTATAGGTAAATTGTTTGACATTCATGCAGACCTAGAACGGCAAGCAAAACGTAATAATACGCGAATAAATGAAGCAGAATTAGCTCAATTATGGATTTTTACACCTACAGTATCATCAGAAATCCTAGAGATTTTTCATGGGACTCTGGATGAAACAAACTGGGGAAAAGGTATTTATTTCTTGCCAAAAGGATTTAAAACCGTAGTTGTGGCGATTCATCAACTACCGAGTACACCCGAAACACTATTTTTGAGGGTTTTAGGCAAAGGGAAAGTCCAAAGACAAGCAGTAGAAGAATTAGAAGCACTAGCCAATAATAGTCCGTTCCTTTCGGATATTATACAATTAGTACATAACCTAATTGCTGTGTTATCGGCTCGTCAGCGTCAAGAACAAGATATTGATAAAGATGATCAGGAGTTAATTATGAAATTATCGGAAATGTATCAACAACAATTAGAAGAACTGAAAAAACAAGGACTTCAAGAAGGACTTCAAGAAGGACGACAAAAAGGACGACAAGAAGGACGACAAGAAGGACAACAAGAAGGTATAGAAAGAGAACGACGCGCTATGATTGAAAGTATATTGCAAGTACGTTTTGGTGCAGTTGATTCACAGTTAGCAACAATTATCAACCCTCTAATTGCAATGTCCAGAGAAGAATTCACGCCTTTGCTTCTACAATTGTCTCGTGAGGAATTATTAGCTAGATTTGAGTGAATCTTACAAAAAAAGGGAACAGGGAACAGGGAACAGGGAACAGGGAACAGGGAACAGGAAACAGGGAACAGGGATAAGATTCATTATTCAAAATTTTTGTCTGAAATCAGAGAACATAGACTTAGCAAGCTGAAAAATATTTATTTAATGAACCAAGAAAATAATCAAGAAAAAAGTAATTTTGTCGGGAAAAAGGGGTAATTGTTTTGCAACCCCTGGACTTTACCGCTTTAACCGCCGCTTGTGGCGAAATCCGCGCTAATTGGTTGCCTGCACGCATAGAACAGGTATATCAGCGCGATCGCTTTACCATTGCCATTGCCTTACGCACCTTAAATCAACGGGGTTGGCTAGATATTTCTTGGCATCCCCAAGCCGCCCATATTTGTATTAGTGAACCACCACCACGCGCCCCAGATACTTTTACTTTTAGTCAACAGTTAAAACACCAATTGGGTGGGTTGGCCTTAGTAGGAATTGAAGCGATTTCCCCTTGGGAACGGGTAATTGATTTACAATTTGCCCGTCGTCCTGAAGAAACAGCCCTGTATCACCTCTATGCGGAAGTGATGGGCAAATATAGTAATGTGATTTTAACTGATGCTAGTAATGAAATTATCACTGCTGCCCATCAAGTTAGTCACCAACAATCTAGTGTTCGTCCGATTCAAACTGGACAAAGTTACGAAACACCACCGAAACTGACGGGAAAAGTCCCTAATTTAAGCGAATCTCTAGAACGTTGGCAAGAACGGGTAAGTTTGGTCCCAGGGGGAATTAAACGCCAATTACTCAAAAGTTATAGTGGGTTAAGTTCGGCTTTGCTAGATACGATGCTGTTGGCGGCAAATATCATCCCAGATACGAATACTGATGAACTTACTCCCCAAGATTGGCAAAATTTATTTCAACGTTGGCAAGAATGGTTACAAGCTTTAGATTTAGGTAAATTCCAACCTGCTTGGACAGAAACTGGATATACGGTGATGGGTTGGGGTGGAGTTGCACCCACAAAGAATATCCAAGAGTTACTTTACCGTTATTATTCTGATCAACTGAATGAACAGTTATTTGGGCAACTGCGTCATCAGTTAAGTCAGAAATTATTGAATATTTTGGGTAAATTACGCACCAAAGCGAAAACTTTTAGCGATCGCCTGCAACAATCAGATCAAGCTGAAGAATATCGTCAAAAAGCTGACTTATTAATGGCTAACCTGCACCATTGGCAACCAGGGATGCAGGAAATAATTCTACCAGATTTTGAAACCGAACAGCCAATTGCGATCGCTCTTTTGCCCGATAAAAACGCCGTCCAAAATGCCCAAAAGCTTTATAAACAGCACCAAAAACTCAAACGCGCCCGTGCGGCTGTTGAACCGCTACTATTTGCAGTTCAAGCAGAAATTGACTATCTCGAACAAGTAGAAGCCGCAATTTCGCAAATAGACAAATACCAAAATCCAGAAGATTTACAAGCCTTAGAAGAAATCCGTGATGAACTCATTGGGCAAAAATATCTAGAAAACTTAGAATATCGCAGCCGTAGCAGCAACGACACTCCCGGCACTAATTTTCATCGTTACCGCAGTCCGAGTGGCTTTGAAGTCCTCATTGGTCGTAATAACATCCAAAATGATCAACTAACATTCCGTGTCGCTGGAGACTATGATTTGTGGTTTCACGCCCAAGAAATTCCGGGGAGTCATGTCCTCCTGCGTCTAGAACCGGGTACAGTGGCGGAAGAAGCTGATTTACAATTTACAGCCAATCTAGCAGGTTATTTCAGTCGCGCCCGTCAAAGTGACCAAGTACCAGTAGTTTACACCCAACTCAAGCACGTCTACAAACCCAAAGGCACTAAACCAGGACTTGTGGTTTATAAACAAGAAACGATTATTTGGGGGAAACCGCAATTGGTTATTGGTCATTAGTCATTGGTCATTGGTCATTGGTCATTGGTCATTGGTCATTGGTCATTGGTCATTGGGAAAATTCTTTCTCCCCCCCCAACTTCCCCAACTTCCCCAACTTCCCCAACTTCCCCAACTTCCCCAACTTCCCCAACTTCCCCAACTTCCCCTGTTCCCTCATCTTTCCTCGAATAGAAAAGCTACTCACCGAAAGACAGATATTTTTTGAGATATTTTCATGAAAAAATTGTACTGCCTGTTACAATCTTGTTAAGAAAAGTTGCCCGTTGAATTTTGGGAACGCGCAATTTGGTTTTGACTCTACTGAGAAGACAACTCGAACAACGTTTTTTCGCTGACCAGCCTGTGGGAGGGCTGGTTTTTTTGTTACCTGAAAAACTTAGAAACTGAAAGTAGTTCTTAAAGCACCAATCACCACATTATCATTGTTATCATTGTGATCTGGGGCTGTTAGCCAAATCACAGCAGGAGTAAGGGTGATATTGTCGCTGAGTTTGTATTGATAAAATCCCTCAATGTGATAAGAGGTATTTGGATCTTTCGTAACTCCAACAACGTTAGAACTTGTGACTTTTGGTTCCATACCAACTATGACACCAGCCAAATTACCTTTTTTACCCAAATCAGGGAAACCAAGGGTAACAGCATAGTTAAAAGTATCAACTTCTCCCTTTGTCGTCAAAACCTTACTATTGGTATAACCAGCCCAACCACCAAGAACAAACTTCTTGCTAATACCTAGAGATGCTTGAACACCGTAGGAATTGCTAGAAAAATTTTCACCGGAAAGAACGATATCAGATGTGGCCGCATTACTACCAGTGAGTAGTGGCTGATTGTAGGAATTGATATAAGTTAAACCAAGAGAAATGCGATCGCTTGGCTTGACAGTTAACTGCGCTAAAGCACCATAATTCCCATCAAACAAGCCATTTCCAGGGGTAGGGTCATTAGCCGTACTACTTAAATAGCCTAAACTGAGGGCTATTTTATCGCCAAACTGATGGTTAACTGCTATACCTTTATCACCCAGTTGTCCATAAATTGGGTTTCTTGTCCCAAAAGTAGACACAGCCCCAAAAGCACCATCACCATCAAATAGATTGACTGTACTGGTAACATCGTCCGCTGCACCAGCATTAGCAATTAGTTTGACTTGGGTATTTTTGCCCAGAGGGAAAGCATACCATAGCGCATCTATGGTAACATCATTAGTACCAGTAGTACCAGGAAGATTGGCAAAAAATAAGTTGCCTTCTTTGGTTTTAATATCAGGGTTGTTGATATTATTACTTTGGATTCTGGTAAAAAGTGTATCTTTTCCAGTGAAACTGCTTACCAATTCTAGCCGTGTTCTTGTGCCTAAAGTGGTATTTTTATCAGTTATTTCCTCACTATTAACTTTTTTATTTTTCAAAACATCACTAACAACTGCCACAACCTGCCCTTGTAGCTTAGTGGTGGTAGAAAATTGATTAGCTTCTAACTCAGCAGTTTTGGCTTCTACTGTATCTACACGTCCCCGGAGGGTGACTAATTCTGTGGAAAATTGCTCTTGCAATTTTTGGATTGTTGCTAAGTCTTGTTTTGTCGTCAAATCAGCGGTAGCAGTAGCAATTAGTTCATTGACTCGATCTAAACAAGCATTCAAACCGGCTGCAAACTCGTATCTTGACAACGCCCGATTACCACGAAAAGTCCCGTTGGGATAACCTGCAATACATCCATAGCGTTCTACCAATGATTGTAAAGCCTGAAATGCCCAATCATTAGGTTGAACATCGGATAACTGAGATACGGAAGTAACTTGAGATACTGTCTCTTCTTGGCTATTATTAACTTGTTGTTCTGAATTAGTTGCTGGTACTGGTAATGCTTCTGCCCTTGCAACAACATTCATACATAATATGCCACTCACAACTGTTGAACTAGCAATTAGATAAGTCCAGAATTTTTGCATTTTTCCTCACACCCGTGTTTAAAGTTGATAATGCTACACTTGAGTTAGTACAGCTATTAATAGTGATTTTTAATATACTACAGTCCTAAGTTAAGTTGATCACAATAAAAAGTTAAGAAATCTTTATGAACTGGAAATATTCTCAGTATACAGCAGTATTACCCGAAATTCCCAAATAGTTTGTAATTCTTGATACGGTAGTATTTTTTGATGACTTATATGAGAATGGATCTCATTATAAGATATAATGCCAATGAAGTTTTATTGTCAACCTCAAACCATGAGAAGTTCTAGAGAAGTTAAAATAGATAGAAAAACCAGAAATTTCTTACCTCTGATTACCTTAATAATTTTGTCAGCAGTTTATGGATGTAATAATCCTAACAGTAGGGAGGTTGTAAAAACAGAACCAGCCCCAGTCCAAAAATCACCAAAAACTAAGGTAGTTACCACATTTTTACCAGTTTATTTGTTTACTAAAGCGGTAACTGGAGATGTAGCAGATGTAGAGATTTTAGTTAAGCCTGGTACAGAGATACACGAATATCAAGGGACACCGACTAATGTAAAAGCGATCGCTACAGCCAAGGTATTAGTCAAAAATGGTTTAGGCTTAGAGGAGTTTTTGGCAGATACAATTAAAAATGCTGGAAATTCCCAACTAATGGAAATTGATGCTAGTAAAGGTATTCCAGCTATTAATAAAATTTCCCCCATAGATAAAACAACAACAGGAGAAGATGATCATGATCACGAACACCAATTTGGAAATCCTCATATTTGGTTAGATCCAGTTTTAGCAAAACAGCAAATTATCAATATTCGAGATGGTTTAATTATCGCTGATCCGGTCAATAAAGCCAACTATCAAACCAATGCAGCCGCATATATCCAGAAATTAGATAATTTAAATAATGAATTTCAGCAGACTATTAAACAAATACCAAACTGCACCTTTATCACCTTTCATGATGCTTTTCCCTATTTGGCCAAACGTTATAATATTAAACAATTAGCAGTAGTAGAAATTCCTGAAAAGCAACTTTCCCCAACAGATGTGCAAAAAGTGGTGAATACAGTCAAAAAATACCAAGTTAAAGCCTTATTTAGCGAACCAGGGTTAGATAACAAATTACTCACCAGCATTTCCCAGGATTTGGGGTTAACTGTGCGGACTTTGGATTCTTTAGAAGCTGGTGATACAAATCCAGAGTATTATTTTAAAGCAATGAAAGCTAATTTGGAGAGTTTAGCCGCTGGATGCAAGTGACGTAGGGGTAAAGCAAGAGCTTCATTGGTGTCAACCTAACGTAAAACCCATAACCCAACTGGGAATGAATTGCCAGTCTTATAGCAGAAGTCATCTGAAGATGACTAAGAGGGTGTTTGAAAAGTTATGGTTGATGTATCAAATATTTTTTACCCCTCCCTAACCCTCCCCTTGTAAAGGGGAGGGAACTGGATTTTTATTGTTTCCCCCCTTTACAAGGGGGGACTAAGGGGGGTAGCAATGTGATAAAAATTACGGAATAACACTTTTCAAACATCCTCTAAAAGAACTAGAAAATTTTTGAACTTGTTTAGTTTACTTTAAGTAGGTGGGCGGAGGAAAATCAAAATATATTTCGTTTTTTGAAATGGCTAAAACCCAACGACAATAACCCATCGAGGTGAATTTACATATCGTTACACATTTTGGTTATTTCACGTCCACCTACTTAGTAAACTTTAGCTATTAGCCCGGAAATTCATTTTTAGGCGGGTCTGTCAGCCAAACAAATAAGCCATCCGTAGCTTAAGTTGACACCAATGAAGCCCACATTCCGCACCCCCCAGTGTCACAATCGGTAATTTCGGATTTTTGAATACCTTTGATGATAATTTTGATACAAAATCGTCGAAATCTTAGGTGGCGATCGCCGATCTCAAATCCCCAAACGACCATTTTTCGTTGTGTGACAGTTTAGGGTGCGGAAGGTCGGATGAAGCTCTTGCTTTACCCCTATCAATACTACGACTCCTGAATCCTTCTTTTTTTCGGACTTCTGACTCTTGCTATAAGTAATTGGACAAAAATATTTACAGTCATTGCGAGCGAAGGGAAGCAATCACAACCCTTGCGATTGCTTCATTTCACTTCGTTCCATTTGCAATGACATTGTGTAACTAATTCTGTCTCACTACTTATCACTATAAATTATTGGCATCTTAAATCCTAAATTACATGACTGACGAACAAGCAGAATTTACATTACCAATATTAAAAGTTTCTGGGTTAACAGTCTACCAAAGCAGCTATCTAGCTGTGCGAGATGTTTCCTTTGAATTGTTAGCAGGAACAGATACAGCCATAGTTGGTCCAAATGGGGCTGGGAAAAGTACCTTAATTAAAGCTATTTTAGATTTAATTCCCCGCAGTGCCGGAACAATTGAAGTTTTTGGTCGCCCAATTTCTAGATTAGCAAGTTTGCGGAATCAGTTGGGATATATGCCACAAAACTTTATTTTTGATCGCAGTTTTCCCATTTCAGTTAGTGAATTGGTAGCTTTAGGAATAGGGAATAAAAAACATTCATTTTTCTCGAAATTTTGGCAAGAAAAACGGGAAATATCAGCAGCAGTTACCACAGCTTTACACCGTACTGATGCTTATCGCTTGCGAAATCAGGCTATTGGGACTCTTAGCGGTGGTCAACTCAAACGGGTATTATTAGCTTATTGTTTGGTAACACCACGAAAGTTGTTAGTATTGGATGAAGCTTTTGCAGGGGTAGATGTCCAAGGAACAACGGATTTTTATGCTTTATTAAATGAATTAAAACGAGAAGAGAATTGGACGGTGTTGCAAGTTTCTCACGATATTGATATGGTAAGCCGTCATTGCGATCGCGTCATCTGTCTAAATCAAACTCTTGTCTGTTCTGGTAAACCGGAAATAGCCCTTTCCCCACAAAATCTTTTAGCTACTTATGGACCAGGTTTTAGTCGCTATGAACATCATCATTAGGGAATTGGTAATTGGTAATTGGTAATTGGTAATTGGTAATAAACTATTCTTCTTCCTTCTTTCTTCTTTCTTCTTTCTTCTTTGTTCTTTCTTCTTTGTTCTTTGTTCTTTCTTCTTTCTTCTTTCTTCTTTCTTCTTTGTTCTTTCTTCTTTGTTCTTTGTTCTTTGTTCTTTGTTCTTTGTTCTTTCTTCTTTGTTCTTTGTTCTTTCTTCTTTCTTCTTCCTCCTGAACTCCTGACTCCTGAACTCCTGACTCCTGACTCCTGACTCCTGACTCCTGACTCCTGACTCCTGACTCCTCTTATATGACCATTAACTATCATGATTTGCTGAATTTATTACAATTTCCCTTTATGCAGCGTGCCATTATGGGTGCTGTGTTAATGGGCATTTTAGGCGGTTTATTGGGTAGTTTTGTTACTTTACGACAATTATCCTTTTTTAGTCATGCCGTTGGTCATGCAGCCCTGGTAGGTGTGGCATTAGGGGTGTTACTCAACACTAATCCTACTTGGATGTTACTCCCTTTTACTTTAATTTTTGGGGTTGTTGTTCTCTACCTAATTGATAAGACTGATTTGGCTAGTGATAGCGTTCTCAGTATAGTGCTATCTGGGGCGTTAGCAATTGGTGTAATTCTCACCAGTTTTATTAAAGGATATCGCGGTAACTTAATGGGGGTACTATTTGGCGATATTTTGGCTATAGATAACACAGATTTAATTTTGACGCTATTGGTACTTGTTGGTAGTAGCGTTTTTTTATTATCAACTCTGCCACAACAGATTTTATTAACTCTTAATCCCGATGTTGCTCAAGTCCAAGGCGTGCCTGTGCAATTATATCGTTATGGATTCGTTGTTTTGCTTTCCCTCGCTGTAGCTGTGGCGATTAAAGCCGTTGGTGTGTTATTAGTAAATGCGTTTTTGGTAATTCCGGCTGCTACAGCCAAACTTATGAGTCACCATTTCAGCCGCTTTCTGATTCTATCGGTGGTTGTCGGCTGTAGCAGTAGTATCGCAGGAATGATGGTTTCTGGGTTATTTAATCTAGCTTCTGGTCCGAGTATTGTTTTTGTGCAGTTTCTGGTATTTGTGACTGTGTTTACCTGGGTGAAGTTGACAATGAAGGTTAGCTAAAATTATTTTAAATAACCCCTTGACTTATCTTTTTTTCTATGCTAAATTCAATATCGGTGGTGAAGAAAAAGCCCCCTGCCGGGATAGCTCAGTTGGTAGAGCAGAGGACTGAAAATCCTCGTGTCACGAGTTCAAGTCTCGTTCCTGGCATTTTATTAAAATAGCTGAAAGCCGCTGTTAATGAGACTAGAAGTGAAGGTAAAGCTGCTGTTTTCTATGATGGTGCTACTATTCCTTTACCACCAGAATTACCTATGGAACTAGAACTAGCAAAAGATTGACTATCCTTGATTATCAGTCATTCCTGTCAAAATAGTTAGCATTGTATGAAAAATATCACTCAAAAATACACAAAGTCAATAGCCTATTTCCGAGGTGAGTATTGGGATACAGCACTTTCCGGTTTTGTGAGGTACATATATAGCGGGCAAGATGCCCGCACTACAAGAGTTTCATAATTCAAGTTTGTATCTCATTAGAGCGAAATCTGCTGTATGTGAAGAAAGTTGTTGAGGAATTGCGCTTTGTAACTATTTTGGATAACTCTGAGGCATATTCCTTTAGACTAGGTTTCCATAGGAATATCAAAACATTGAAAATGGAGACTAGGACAAATGCCTACGGTAAATTTATGTTGCCATGAGTTTGTAGTTGCTATTTCCTCCGTCGCTTGTATAGTTGGTCTATGGTTATTGAAGGATCATAATCAAGCAATAGATGATTTTCAAGAAACAGAACAAAGTCTTTTAACAATGAGCTTTGCTTACTGGTTAGTATATTGCATCGCCTTTGGGATGGAAAAAGTATTTTTATTCAATTGGGAAGCTGTAATTATAACTTTGAGAATTACTACAGCTTTGTCATATTTCTTAACATTTTCTTGTATCTTGAGTTTGCCGTTACATAAATTTGCAGTTCATAAAATTGAAGAATAATCAAAAGTCAAGGTTAGAACTATATTTAGCTCCAACCTTGCCATTGTAAATTCATAATTTAGGCAATTCTCATAGCAATAGCGATAGCGAAGCGCTCCGTAGGAATCGCACCTTCGAGTTGTTCCTGGAGTAAAGTTGTGAGGATAAATACCTCTTGCACAGTTTTGCCTTGACGAGCAATGATTTTATAACCACCGCGAATGGGTACAGACACACGCAACTGCATTTTTGGTGCATGACCTCTAGCTCTACCAATCACCGCAGGTGTCACCGTCCCAATACCATCCTCTCGACACAAACGTTCTAAAATAGGAATTAGACCGGGAATATGGGTAGAGTGATTCCAAACTAGCCTACCATCGGTGGGTTTAGACATAATGATTAGGCTGCTTCCAGGGGAGCCATTGTCAACCCAGCCCGACGGAGTTGTTGGTGGTATAATTCCGCTTGTTCTTGGGGACCTGTCCAGACAATTGCTTGTCCTTCATGGTGGACTTGATTAGTGAGATCCCAAGCGAGATCCCCCGACATTCCCGGAATATACTTCATTAAACACTCAGCTACGTGCTGGAAAGTATTGAAATCATCATTCAATACAATTACCTTGTAATTAGGATAGGTTTTCCGAGTCACTTGATTAACTCGGTCAGGTGTCACAGTCGGTGCTGAAGCCATACTGTACACATCTGCAAGTCTTGTCACCATAGAAAAATGAGCCAAAAACGACGTTGTACAAACTGACATTAGAAATAACTAGTTTAATCCATTGCTGACTGAGTTAGTAGTCAGACACAAGCCGATAATGTGTAAAAATATTAATTTATATCTATGAAATAATTAACATTTTACCTTTTAATAACTTCGTATATGAGATATAGAATACAATTGAACTAAGAATATATAAACCTATAATAGGTGCGAAAATGAACACTTTTCTCCTCTATACAAGCGACTTTCATGCTTGGACTCAAGAACAGGTTAATTTACTCAAAACTCAACAATGGGATACATTAGATACTGTCAACCTAATTGAAGAATTAGAAACCTTGGGAAGAAAAGAAAGACAAGAATTCAGAAATAGATTAGCTGTGTTGCTAGGACATCTATTAAAATGGCAATTCCAAGCAGAAAAACGCAGTAGTATTTGGTTGAGTACGATTCGAGAACAACGGATTCAAATCAAACTACTTTTACAAGATAGTCCTAGTTTAAAACCTTATTTAGAGGAAGTTTTTCTCACCGCTTACGAATTAGGTTTAGCATTAGCAATGAGAGAAACTCAATTAGGTCAACAGGTATTTCCCGAAATATGTCCATACACTTGCGAACAAACCCTTAATTCTGAATTTTTACCAGATTAATATTTAGTTAAGGTAAACCACCTGACTTGATGATAAAGCTGTTTAAGTTAGAAGCTGTTTCTTCTGGTTTTCCAGATGCTGGAAAAATTAAAACACTCTTGACATCAGGATTATCTACTAATTCTTTTAAGCGATGGAATTGTTTCTCACTAATAGCAATTCCCGCCGAATTTTTCACATAATTTAGTTCCTCTTGAAAATTAGCATCATTATAAGCTTGGATAAATACTCTATCTACCTTCCATTTTTGCCAATCAGCCGCAAAATATCGTTTAGCCCAATAGGGGTTATGATGGCAAATATCAAAACTAACAGTTGAGTTAGCTTGTTTCATACCCATGATCATTTGCTGGACAAAAGTAGTTAACTTAGCAGTGCGATCTACTTTACCAGGTAATTCAGCATGATAACCTAAATAATCATCCCATTGGACAGCATCAATTTTGGGATACCTTTGGACAAATTCTACTAAGATATTTTTGAAGAAATTAGCAAGTTCAGGAATTTCCACATCAAGAACAGAATGATCAATGCCAGAATAAGTTTTATCTATGCCAGGGACAATCCATTTGTGAGAAATTGCTAAATCAAAAATCGGGCTATTTTTATCTATTTTGATTCCTTTTTCAAAATAAGCATGGACTTGCATACCTTGTTTATGTGCCTCATCAATTAGCCAATCTAGCCATTGATCTTGAAATAAATTTGGACAACTTTTATAACCTAAAGTTTGCTGCATCACCTTACTATTGTACATCGTACAACCATTACCCCAAACACCGTGAATAATAGTATTAAAACCTTGAGAATGGTAGTAACGGACTCTTTCACGAATCGTTTTTTCATCAGCATTATTAGTAATTTGATAACGACTTAAATAAATGCCTCTAATGACTTTTTTCTCCCAAGGAGTTGGAGGTAATGGTATTTTTTTAGGTATAATTTTTTTGATTGCAGCTTGTTTCTGATTAGGAGAGATATTGACAGGTTTTAATGGCGAAGAAGTAGGAATTAGAGAAGCAACTGGTGTAGGATTCAAAATTGGAATAGCAATTTGTTGCATCTGAGGTAAAAATTTGCTGATATCTAAATTTCCTCTCTGGCTTAACCACCAATAACCACCTCCGAAAATAACTATAACTAGAGAAAATGGAATATTTGCACATCCATATCCATTTGGTTCTTTTTTTGGTTGCGACATAGTAAGATGATAATTGTTTGCTAATTTCGTGTTATATACAACTTCTCAAAAATTAAATGACCCATAGACTTGATTAACATAATAAGCTACAAGTTTACTTTTTTCCTTTCCAGTTAAAAGTCGAAAAATCTGATCACAATTAAAAATAATCATCAGGGTTTACATCGTAAACCCCAAAGATACTAAACTTACCGCCAATCGTCCCAATTTTCGTTAAAAATAGAAGTATCAGGAAAAGCCGTAGGATTCCCATTTGCTTCCAACAGCTTTCTTAAAATTTGTAATTGTGGTTCTTGTTTAGGTAAATTATCAACCAATTGATAGGGTGCAATTCCTTGTTTTAGTGCAAAACTGGCCACAGTTCCCGCAGCAGCACCAGAAGACCATTCAAAGGAATGAACTCGATAAGCAGCAGCCGCAATATGACTTGTAGCAATACTTTTTCCTCCTACCAATAAATTATCGATTTTTTGGGGAATCATTGCCCGTAGGGCAATTTGGAAAGGATAAGCTTGTCCTGCACCGCGTCTTTCTCCAGCACGTTCAGTATTACCAGGTGCTTCTACTGGACTTTTTGCCATACATGGATGAAAATCTATGGCATAATGACCAATACCCACAGCATCAGGGTAAATTGTGGAACGAGTTCTTCGCATAGCTTTTTCTGGGGAAATTCCCCCCCTAATTACAGATGTTGCTTCCAAACCTGATACAGTTGCTTTTAAACTGCGATACATATTTGCTGGCAGAGTTTTCTGATAATATTGATCATTATAATTACGACGAGAAATATCAACTTCCCAAATGCCAAAACCATCCGGTTGTCCCCAACTAGGACGGCCAATAATCCGTCTTCCTTCCCTCATGTAGGGGTATTTAGATAACCCATGAACTGTCCCCATTGGCGAATCTAAACCTGTTAAGAAACGAATATTTGTTTGCGGTTGTTTAACACCATTACCTAGTTGAGAATCTGTAGTTCCTGCATATAACCAATAAAAAAAAGAAAATGCCTTTTCTTCAGCTTTACGCAGGGTTTCTGTGCGTAGTCCTCCTTGCCAACCTCCAGGTTTTAGCTGTCCAGAATTTTCTAATTGTTGACGAGTATAAATGAGATTATCTGCGGCTGTTCCCGGACGGTAATCATTTCCCCAAGTCCAGTTTTGCATGGAAATATCCCCTGGTGTGGGTGCAGTAAACTTCACCCCATTAAATGTAGTTGGTTGTCCTTTTTGGGGACTCCAAATTCGCCGATAGGTAAAGACTAAATCAAAGTTTGCTAATCGTTTTAATTCATAACTAAAATATGGTGAATATTGTAAATAAAATGGGGGCATTGTTTGTTGCTGCGCTGCTTTTGTTGCCTCCATTGCAAAGGTATAAGTGAAACCTTGGGTACAGTAAGGATCATTTGTAGTGCTAGAAGATGAAGGTTCAAGATAGGAACGGGCATCAATTCCTAGCCGATAGGGAACATCTGCTAAAGCGATAATTTCCCCGGTTTCACTTGCGTCTATAATGTACCATTTTCCTGGGTTATTTTGAGATTGTTTGGGGAGAAACTGAATAATAGTTTTACTCAAACGAGATGAGTTTTTATAACTATAAGCATCTTCAATGGTTTGAGATAAGGTATTAGTATTTAAAGGTGGTTGATTTTTTGCTGGTTGATGTTGAATTGCTATGGCGTTATTAATAATTTTGCCATCTTTGCTAATTTGTAGATCTTTAATTACCGTATTGGGAAACCATTGTAATTTTCCTTTACCTTTCTTTTCGGCATCTTCGAGCATTTGTGTCATGATATTGTGGGCATCACGAGGCAGAAAGCAGGAATCACTTACCCAACAATCTCCAGGATTAAGTTTGCCATATTTGCGCTCAATGCGGTTTCTTAATTCGGAATAACCGCGAGAATAGAATTGTTTATCTCGTTGAGTTGGTCTTTCGTCTAATGCAGATGTTCCTTGAGAAGAAATTTGTCCCCCTAACCAGTCGGTTATTTCTGTTAAACAAACTGTGCGTCCTGCAAGTAAACCTTCATAAGCTGTAGCGACTCCTGAGAGTCCACCACCCACAACGAGAAGCTCACAGTTAACGATTTTATCTGGGATACGTGGAGGGGTAGCGGTGACGGCATAAGGGATGAGAACGGTGGTAAATAGGCTGAAGCTGATGAACGTTTGCAAACGTTTTTTGTATCTACGGTTCATAGAAGAGGGATAGAGTGGAGTTGAAACCGAATAAGTTATGAAATTAAGGATTTTAGAAGTTTTAGGACTCCAAAATCCCCAATTCCTTGATAATATATGAAACTAACGCAATGCCGGCGGTAATCGTGGTCTACCTGTAGTAATTGCATAGTTAATTACTAACAATTGTAACCATAATCCTGGAAAGCGATTTTCTAACCAAGATTGATTCCATTTCAAAAATTGCGGCAACCATATTCCCAAAATAACACTGATGAAAGCATGACGAGCAAAGCTGACATAATTCCCAACCCAACGTAATAAATCTCGCCAACCAGCTAATTGCCAAATCCACAATAATAAAGCCGGATTTTTCATAGCTGCTTTCAAAGCTAGACGGTTAAAAGTGAACCAATCACAACGGTCTTTAATGAAATTATCAGTTACTTCTGGGGTTTCATCTGTTAATAAGCCAAAGAAAGTATTCAGCATCGAATTTATCATTTGGGGGGCGATAAATCTGCCCGTGGGAACCATCATTCCCTTAGAAAACAACCACATTACAGCCACATTGCTTTGGTAAGCTCGAATTTTATTTAAGTGCTGCTGACTCAATAAATCATGTTTAAGGGCAATATTTAACAGAGTAGTTAATCGGTCTAAATTGCGGACTAAAGAACCAAAACCAGTAAAAACTAGCGGAGATTGCAAAGAAGCAGCATCACCAATGGCAATTAATCTATCAACTGCAATTGTGCGATCGCTACTATCTGCGCTAAAATGTCCTGGGATATAGCCAAAAGTTGGTTTCCTCCAGACTAATTTATCTAGATCACAACGCCGATATTCTGGCAAAATTGTGAAAAAGTCCTCATACATTTCCAACAAAGAACCAGGATTTTCTTCATTTACTTCATGATAGTGAAATAGGTAAATTGTTAATTCTTCACCAACACCAGGAAACAACTCCCAAATTAACTGTCTACCTCTCGAAATATCCCCATGACTGTAAAGAACATCCCCATATTCAGAATCCCAAACCCCAGGCTCAAAGCCCTTTTCAATCACTGCTCCCACCGTTGGACACACACTATCAAAAGCCCTACCACCATTTAATTGCCAAGCAATTGGTGAAGCCGTTCCCATTGCGTCTATCAATAAACGTCCACTCACCTGCTGTTCATTACCAGTAGGCAAATGTTTAACGTTAATCGTAACTTGTGTAGGACTAATATTCACTTGGGAAAACTCCGTTTCATCCCAAATATCACCACCAGCAGCTTGAAGTTTTTGCCCACATAATGCCAGTAACCTTTCTGAATCTAAAGCTATATTTAGGACTGTGGGAGTATGGAGAACAGAGGATTTCAAATTAGAGGGATTATTACCATCAAAAAACTTATTAAAACCGTCTTTATATTCCCTAGAAATAATTTCTGCTAATTCAGCATTGGTGAGCAAACCCAAATTTATTAAACTTTGGATTTCATCACGGGAAATATTCCATTCTCGGTTCATTTTACCAAAAGGTAATCTTTCCACCAACAGCACCTTATAGCCCAATTTAGCCATGACTGCGGCATGAATTGACCCCAAAGCACCACCAATATAAATGAGGTCATACTGAGGACTAGCAGCAGGGGAGAGGATAGGTGATATTTCCTGACTATTCCCTTGATAAAATACTACTTGACGAGGCTTTTGAGGATTTCTTACCCCTTCTCGCCACCTTTGCTCCCACCAGTAAGCGCGCTTGAGGTCATATTCTCCATTAGGCATTTTCTGAAAATACTTGACAGTTAGAGGATAATAGGGTTCTAACTCTGCGAAAATTGATTTTTGGGGATCAATGACAGGTGGTTCTGGGTAGCAATTGGGAAAGCGACTTCTAATTTTCCGCGTTAGAGATTGGAGAATGCGTCTCTCCTGGGGAAAAGGTTTATCTCCCCAACGGAATACTTTTAGGTAAGTTGTCCGCTGCACCGACCACACAAATACAGATAGTTCTACGCTATTGGCAATGGTACTTTTAGCCGCACTTCCCAGCCGAAACCCATCTGGAGTGATGAATTTTTGACTATTTTCGACAACGAAATCTGTTTGTAGCCATTTGCTGACGGATACTGTATCGGGTGTAGGAATTTCTAAATAAAGAAGTTCTTGCATATTGTTCTGATATCTCATAACGAATCTACTCACTCAGACAGATTAAAAAAAGGCAGAAACTAGGTTAAACTCTGCGCTAATTAACTTCATAAAGATTCCATAAAGAATTTTAATCATTTATCAATTTTATTGTTCATGTTGTAAATTTCCTAAACCCATACCATGAATTATCCTATCCCAGACAGTCCCCAAGAAATATCTGCATTAAGAAAACAGCCAGTTGATGAAGAATTAGTGGCTGCGGTAATTGCTGGTGTAATTAGAGTAGTTCGCGCTCAGGGTCAGTCTTTAGATCAATTAACTACCCAGGTATTAGCGGATGATAAAATGTTAGATAGGCAACAAAGGCGCTGGTTAAGTCAGTTGGTTGCCCAAGCATGGGAAAATTTTCCTTAATGCGCTGATGATATACAAGTATGTAGACGAGAGAAGACTTCCACCCCCCTCATATCCAAATGCTACAGGGATGTGTGCTTTGAGTTTTGTTTAGTTGTTGTTTTGTCAAAACTAATATCTTTATAATACAACCACTTTCCGTCTTTCCTCCATCCTACTGTGTCGCCTAAGGACTGCCAAACTTTATCGTCATTTTTATTCAGTACATATTATTAAACTCAGGTGCCGCATTGTTAAATGTCATACATTAGCATTTTCGGGAATATCATAAATAATTGCTTGCCTAATTCAGTATTAGGGACTTCCAAGAAATAAAATCCCCAAAAATTTCTTGTAGTGCGGGCATACTATGGCTAACGCCACGCTGCGCTATCGACAAGCTCAGTACAAGTCTTGCCCGCTAATCATCAAGGACGGGCAGGATGCCCATCCCACAAAATTGGGTAATTTATTTTTTGGTGTTCCCTTAAACCTCGTCCAAGTTGAAAACTGGAGTTTTTCAAAAGGGAACAGGGAACGGGGAAGAGTATAGGATTTGGGAATAAAACCCAATTAAGAAAAAACTATGGGTTTCAAAGTAAACGCGGTTTAACACTAAATTTCCTGAATTTTTAGCGATTCCTACAGAGTGCTGTTTCTTTGAGTCTCGTAAGCGTTACACATTCAGATATAATAGGTGGCGGGAATAGGATTAAATTAATAGGACAAAAATTACTGAAAGTTAGAAAACAAAGGCTATTTAGTTAAACATAGATAGGGTTAACACTAAGCTGTTATTCTAATTTTTTTAATTTCTCCTTAACCTTTAATTATTTATTCCTTAAATAAACTGAGATAAATTCTCTTTATAGTCAGGAATTTACCGATTTTTTTAAAGCTCAAAAAGACTAAAATACCCATTGCGGACTAAGTAACAACAAACCTCTAATTGCCAATATAAAAATTATGAATTCAATTCAACTTAACCATGTCGGTACTATCAAATTAAGCGGCGCAGAAATTTCTGATTTTGACCCCATATCTCAACGCATTTTTGTGACTGGAGAATCTGCAAATAAACCTGTTCTCCAAGTAGTAGATGTTTCTGATGCAAATAACCCCACTCAAGTTACTAACATTGATCTTTCTAGCTTAGGTGCAGGAATTCAAAGTGTAGCCGTCAGAAAAGACATAGGAACTGGAAATAGCATTGTGGCGATCGCTATTTCTGCAAATACAAGTACCGACCCCGGTAAAATTGCTTTTTATGATGCTGTAACTCTCACTAAAATTTCCGAAGTGACAGTAGGTGCTTTACCTGATATGATCACTTTCACTGCGGATGGTAGCAAATTACTTGTCGCCAACGAAGGAGAACCCAGTGAAAATTATGCTATTGATCCAGAAGGTTCAATTAGTATCATTGATGTTTCTGGAAATATTGCCAGTTTAGATAATAGTAAAGTTACAACTGCAAATTTCACGACATTTAATGGGCAAAAAGAAACTTTAAAATCAGCCGGAGTCAGACTTTTTGGACTTAATGCCACCGTTGCTCAAGATTTAGAACCAGAGTATATAGCAATTTCTTCCGATGGCAAAACTGCATTTGTTACCCTACAAGAAAATAACGCCTTTGCAGTTTTAGACATTGCTACTGCTAATATTACTAAAATTGTTCCATTAGGTTTTAAAAATCATAATTTACCAGAAAATGGTCTTGATGCTAGTGATAGAGATGTTAATGGTACTTCTGGTGGTGGAGGTAAAATTAATATTCAAAATTGGCCAATTTTCGGGATGTATCAACCCGATGCAATTAGCTCTTTTCAAATTGCTGATAAGACCTATTATATCACCGCAAATGAAGGAGATGCGCGGATTCGTCCTACAGCAAATGGTACTTTTGGTAATGAAGGATCACTATTTAACGAAGAAGCAAGAGTTTCTAGTTTAAATCTTGATCCTACAGCTTTTCCTAATGCTACTGAGTTGAAAAAACCGGAAAAATTAGGACGTTTAACCGTTACCAATAAACTAGGAGATACCGACGGAGACGGAGACTTTGATCAACTTTATGCTTACGGTGCTCGTTCTTTCTCAATTTGGGATGATCAAGGTAAATTAGTATATGACAGTGGCGACCAAATTGAACAGATTCTCAAACAACAAACGCCTACATTTTTTAATGCTAATAATGGTTCTGCGGCTGAGTTTGATACTCGTTCCGATAATAAAGGCCCTGAACCAGAAAGTACAGTTGTTGGCGTAATTAATGGTATTCCTTATGGATTTGTGGGCTTAGAACGTGCGGGTGGTGGGGTAATGGTTTATAACCTCAGTAACCCCACTGCACCTCAATTTGTTCAGTATATTAGAACCGAAGGTGATGTCTCTCCTGAAGGTTTAAAATTCATCTCTGCGGAAAATAGTCCCAATTCTCGTCCCATGTTGGCAGTTTCTAATGAAGTTAGTAATACTGTTAGCTTTTATGAAATAGCTTCCCCACCAAAGTTAACTACTTATGAATTTCAAAATCTACCCAAATTAGGCACAACTTCCACCGGACAAGATATATTTTTGGGTGGGTTTTCTGGATTGTATTTCCAAGGTGTAGCGGATAATGGCAATCTCAAATTTGTTACTAATACAGATCGTGGTCCTAATGGTGAACCCACAGGTCAAAATAGACCGTTTTTCTTACCCAATTTTCAACCAGAAATAGTCAGTTTTGAACTTAATCAAACTACTAATCAAATCACCATTACCAAAAGAACTGGGTTATTTCGTGAAGATGGTACAACTCCATTAACTGGACTTCCCAATGTCCAAGCTGGGGCTGCTGGAACAGCTTACACTGATGAAATTGGGGTTGATTTAAATGGTCAAATCTTACCTAATGATACTTTAGGGGCTGATGTTGAAGGTATCGTCATTGCGAAAAATGGCGACTATTGGCTGGTAGATGAATATCGTCCCGCAATTTACCATTTCGATGTCAATGGGAAATTACTTGATCGTTTTGTTCCCCAAGGAACAGCAATAGCAACAGAACCAGATCAACCCGCAGGAACTTTTGGAACTGAGGTATTACCAGCAGTTTATGCCCAAAGACGGGCAAATCGGGGCTTTGAAGCAATAGCATTAGAAGGTAACAAACTATATGCTTTTATTCAAAGTGCAATTGATAATCCCGATAATGGCACTGATACAACTTCCAGAAATTCCCGCAATTTGCGAATTCTGGAATTTGACATAGTTTCTAAACAGGTAACTGGTGAATATCTCTATCTCTTGGATGATATTACAGGCAGTGGTAATGCCAAAACTGATAAAATTGGTGATGCTGTTGCCTTGGGTAATGGTAAATTTGCCGTTGTAGAACGAGATGATAGAAGTGATAATACTTCCAATAAACTTATCTATCAAATAGATTTAGCAACAGCGACTAATATCAATAATCCTGCTAACTTTACTTTGCCAAGTGGTAAGACTATTGAACAATTAAGCGCGGCTGAATTAACTACCGCTGGAATTATTGCTGCTAACAAAACTTTAATAGTTAATGCAGCGCAAGTAGGTTACACCGGAGTTGAAAAATTAGAAGGTTTGGCATTAGTAGCACCCAATATTCTGGCTGTGATTAATGATAATGATTTTAATGTCGCAGGAACAACAATTCCTGAAAAATTAGGCATTATTGAACTACCTAATAATCTACCTGTTACTATTAGTGGTACTTCTGGAAACGATGTATTATTAGCATCTGCCAGCGGTTATACTCTCCTGGGTTTAGCAGGTAATGACTCCATTGATGGTGTCACAGGAACAGGTGACAATATCCTAGATGGTGGTGAAGGTGATGATGAAATCTTTGCTAAGGAAAATGATACGGCTTTAGGTGGTGAAGGCAATGATCAAATATTCTCCGATGGTCAAGGTAATAATATTTTATCAGGTGGTGAAGGCAATGATCAAATATTCCCTGATCAGAATGACAAAGTATTTAGTGATGCTGGTAATGATATAATTTACTCCGGTCTTGGTGGTAACACCTTAACAGGTGGTGATGGTCAAGATACCTTTTGGTTAGCTAATGCTGCATATCTGCAAAGTCCCAACATAATTACCGATTTTAATCCAGCACAAGATTTATTAAACGTTAATGTTGATGGGTTTAAGGACATAAATCAACTTACACTTTCACCCCAGGGAGATTACACCTTAATTAGTGCGAATAGTAATCCCTTAGCTATTCTGAAGAATTATGAATTACCACAGTTTGCTATCACCTCAGCTTCAGCAACAGAAGGAAATATCATAATTTTCACTGTCACTCGGACAGGAAATAATTCATCTTCACAAAGTGTAACTGTAACTACCTCTATTGCTACAGGTGATACAGCCAGTGATACTGACTTGACTGCAAAAACAGCAACTTTGACTTTTGCACCGGGAGAGACTACTACAACCTTTTCTGTCCAAACAACTCCAGATGTCCTGTTTGAAGGAAATGAGACATTTACTGTCAGTTTAAGTAATCCTACAAATGTATCAATCATTAGTTCTACAAACGCCACAGCCCAAGGAACTATTACTAATGATGATCCAGCCCCCATATTTAGCATTGCTACCGCTGAGGCATCAGAAGGAAATGCTATCAACTTTACTGTAACTCGAACAGGAGATGCCCAGGCTCAACAAAGTGTGACTGTAGTTACCTCTATTGCTACAGGTGATACAGCCAGTGATACCGACTTGACTGCAAAAACGGAAACTCTGACTTTTGCACAGGGAGAAACTACTAAAATCTTTGCTGTCCAAACAACTCCAGATGCCCTATTTGAAGACCAAGAAACTTTTACTGCTAGTTTAAGCAATGCTACCAATGGTGCAATCATTAGTTCCACCAACGCTACAGCGAAAGGAACAATTAATAATGATGATACTGCACCCGTATTTAGTATTGCTGCTGCTTCCGCAACGGAAGGAAGTGAGGTAAATTTCACTATCACTCGTACAGGTGATGCTCAAGCTAACCAAAGTGTGACTGTAGCCACTTCTATTGCGACAGATGATACAGCTAGTACCAGTGACTTGACGGCAAAAACGGAGACTTTAACTTTTGCACCTGGAGAGACTACTACAACCTTTACTGTCCAAACAACTCAAGATACCCTATTTGAAGGCAATGAGACTTTTACTGTCAGTTTGAGTAATCCTAATAATGGTGCAGTTGTTAGTTCCACCAACGCTACAGCGAAAGGAACAATTAATAATGATGACGCTGCACCCAACAAAAAACCAAATCTGCAAAGCTTCACCCAAAATGGACAAGAAGATCAAATAATTAGTTTTGGTATTGGAGACTTCAAAGACAAGGGTAAATACCAAGACGAAGACAATAATGATTTAATGGCAATTAAGGTAATAAGTTTACCAACCGCTGGAAGCCTGACTTTTGTTGATGGTCAACAAGTGACTGTCAATCAAGAGATATCAGTTGATGACCTAGCTAATCTGCGATATAATCCCGTTCTTAATGCTAATGGTAATGTTGCCACATTGACAGTAGCAGCGATTGATAATGGTACTCCAAAAGCAGAATCTGATCCTGCTACCATCACAATCAATCTGACTCCGGTAAATGATCCTCCCGTTGCACAAAATGATCAATTATCTGTCAGTCAAGGAAGTGCGGGAACTATCAACCCTTTAAACAATGATAGTGACCCTGAAGGAGATAGTTTAAAGCTCACCGGCAAAACCGACGGTAAATATGGCAAAGTTGAGATCAATGGCAATAATTTGACCTATACGCTGTTAGATGGCAATTATTTGGGCAATGATGTCTTTAGTTACACTGTCTCTGATGGTAGTCTTTCCGCAAGTGCTGATGTTAGGGTAACGGTTACGGGTAAAGCTACAACTGCTACAGTAGCACCAACTCAGCTAATCTCAATTGCTCCTGTTGATAAACTGATTCCCAAGGAAGCAGGTACATTAACTGGTATTGTTGATAAATTGGGCTACGAATTTCCTAATAACTACAACCCATCCCTTGTCAAAAACTCCCTGCAAAATGCCCTAAATCAGACCACCGCAGCTTTTAATAATCTGTTCGGTCTCTATGAGGTGGATGATGTAACGGGGTCTGTAAATGGCATTAAACCCGGGGAAATCGGTTATGCGAAAGCCGCTTTGAGTAAGGTAGTAGATAACTTTATTGTGCGGGTAGGGGGTTCAAGTAGTGGTGCTGCGAGTGATGTCATTGTCAATGGTGGTAAAATCTATTCTCCCTTTGTAATTGCCAATGGTGGTAACTTCTCCGGTAATCTCCAAGCAGCGATTAATGCTTTCTTTGCTGCGAACCCTAATAATAGTCCGGCTACCGCGCAAAATTACACGACTTTACCTGTAGCCTATTTTAGCTTTGGGGTAGCTAACCCGGACGGTGCGGCTCATTTAAGAAGTTTTGGGAATAATACCTTTGGTTTTGAAGATTTACCTGCGGGTGTGGGGGTAAGTGACTACGATTTTAATGATGCGGTTTTCTCCTTTGGAGCGGTCGTCTAGTTTGTCCTATTCTAGATCATGATCATCGTCTCTGTACTTAGCCGCTAAGTTCAATTGTCAAAGCTAGTTGATAGAGATAGCGACGAGATAAACCCGTATCCTTTGCTATCTCACGACTAGCTTGAGAACGAGAAATACCCTGTTTAATCATTGATAATAGTTCGTTTTTTAATTCAGTTTCTGTGAGTTGAGGTTTACTAGGTGGATTTCCAGCTACTAAAAGAGTATATTCTCCTTGGGGTTCTTTGTCTTGGTAATGGGTAATCCCCTCGGCAATTGTTCCTCGCCAAAATTCCTCGTATAATTTAGTTAGCTCCCGTGCTATTACTAGAGAGCGATCGCTTCCTAAAACTGTCCCCAAATCGGCTAAAGTATCCCGCAATCGGTGAGGTGATTCATAGAAAACCAAAGTTCGAGATTCACCTTGCAAAGATTCCAAATATTTCTGGCGTTGTTGACTTTTAGCCGGCAAAAAACCATCAAAAATAAACCTATCTGTGGGTAATCCCGCCGCACTCAAAGCCGTAATTACAGCACTTGCACCGGGGATAGGCACAACAGTGATACCATTATCAATACAAGCCTTAATTAACTCATATCCTGGGTCAGAAATTCCCGGCATTCCCGCATCACTTACCAAAGCGATCGCTTTACCATATTGTAAATGCTCTAATAATTCAGGAATACGACTATTACTATTATGTTCATGGTAACTAACTTGGGGAGTTTTCACTTGAAAATGCTGTAGTAATCTGCCTGTGTGGCGTGTGTCTTCTGCCGCAATCATATCCACTGCTTGCAAAATTCTCACGGCTCTAAAAGTCATATCTTCTAGATTACCAATGGGTGTAGCGACAATATAAAGTGTTCCTGGTTTTGGTTCAGTTTGCATATTAATTTAACAAAGTTATCAATGATCAAATCTGGCTTATTTGTGGGTTTAATTACCTTAGATTTAATTTATCTCGCGGACTCTTCCCCCCAAAATAATCAAAAACTTGTTGCCACTGACTATACTGTAGCAGCAGGAGGACCAGCAACAAATGCCGCCGTCACCTTGAGTCATTTAGGCAACCAAGCTACAGTTTTAGGTGTATTGGGTTCCCACGATATTACACAGCTAATTCGTAGCGATTTAGAGAATTACCAAGTCGCAATTATTGACTTAGACTCCCATCGCCATACACCACCACCCGTTTCTTCAATTATTGTTACGCAAGCTACAGGAGAAAGAGCGGTAATTTCTATTAATGCCATCAAAACTCAGGCAAATATTACCTCTATCCCCGCAAATATCTTACAAAATATTGATATTGTCTTAATTGACGGACATCAAATAGAAGTTAGCAAAATCATTGCCCAAATGGCTAAAAAACAAAATATTCCCGTTGTCATTGATGGTGGTAGCTGGAAACCAGGATTTGCAGAAATATTACCTTTTGTAAACTATGCTATTTGTTCTGCTAATTTCTATCCCCCTAACTGCAAAAATCAGCAAGATGTTTTTGCCTATTTGCAAAATTTTAACATTCCTCACATTGCCATTACTCAAGGGGAAAATCCCATTCAATACTTAAATTGTAGTCAATTTGGTGTGGTAAATGTGCCAAAAATCCAGCCCGTTGATACACTAGGAGCAGGAGATATTTTTCACGGTGCTTTCTGTCACTATATCCTGGAAACAAATTTTATAGAAGCATTAGCACTAGCTGGTAATACTGCTACGGAAGCGTGTAAATATTTCGGTACGCGCCCTTGGCTAAATTCAAATATTTAATGTTCATTTTTCCTATTCCACCCAAATTTATCCTCAAATGAAAGACCTATCCGAAATATTAACAATTGCGCGGTCAGTTGGTTGGGGTGCAGCCAGTCTCCTCAGTTCTTATTATCATGGTACTATCGCTGCACCAAATTTAGATATTCAATATAAAGACAATGAACCCGTTACAGTTGCAGATTTGGCTGTTAGTGAATATATCTTGTCACAGCTACAAGCCGCTTTCGGGAATGAAGACTTTGGATATATCAGCGAAGAAACTCATAAATCAGAACAGGGAAAAAATCCTGCTGAGTGGGTATGGATAATTGATCCATTAGATGGGACAAGAGACTTTATCAACAAAACTGGAGAATATGCCATTCATATTGCCTTAGTGCAAGGAACACAGACAATGTTAGCCGTCGTGGCAGTTCCAGAGACACAAAAGTTGTATTATGCCACCAGAGGCAGTGGGACTTTTATCGAAACCACAACTGGTTCTATGCCTGTGCGACTTAACTCCCATAAAAATATCCAAGATCTAATTTTGGTTGTTAGTCGCTCACACCGCAACGATAGGTTAGAATATCTCTTACAGCACTTGCCCTGTCAAAATCAAAAAGCGATTGGTAGCGTCGGTTGCAAAATTGCGGCAATAGTTGAACAGCAAGCAGATGTTTATATTTCCCTTGCCGGTAAATCCGCACCGAAAGACTGGGATATGGCTGCTCCCGAACTTATATTAACGGAAGCAGGTGGCAAGTTTACCCATTTTGACTGCACGCCATTAAAATACAACACCGGCGACATTCATCAATGGGGGGAATTACTGGCGAGTAATGTTCAAAATCATGAGGAACTATGTCAAGAAGCACAAAGCATTCTCACACGGTTTGCTTCCCGCTAAAATAGTATTGATCGGGGCAAATTCCCTAACAATGCTCAAAGTTTTGTGGGGAAATTTTGCTCATCATGGGTTAATATTCTCATATAGTGTTATAATGGGGGAGGTAAGGATTATTTTCGGTTGAGATCGCAATCGCTATTAAGTCCAGTAAAAAAAATTAAAATCTAGAGTATCCAGCAGATACAGTCCTAGACTAAACGCCGCTGGAATATTTTACTTTGACTTTAGTTCTCAAATATTAATTTAAACTACGGAGGAACAGGAATGACACAAGTGGTCTTAGGTGAAAATGAAGGAATTGAATCAGCACTGCGAAGATTTAAGCGGGAAGTTTCCAAAGCGGGAATTTTCCAAGATATGCGGAAAAAGCGTCACTTTGAGACACCTTTAGAAAAAGAAAAGCGCAAAGCTATAGCTAGACACAAACAACGTCGTCAACAACGTTCTCGCTTCAAACGATAAGTTTTTAGTCTTGTCTGCTGCAACTGGAAATCCCGACGGATTTCCTGTTAATTGAAACAAATTACAAGTAGTTACTAATGATATCAAGTACAATTTATGCAGTGGTTAGGGGCGAGTTTATCCTGCCCCTATTTGATTTTTTGTGCAATTAACTGCTAGATTTCAGCGATCGCTCGTTCAATTAAGCGGCGTGCTAATGTCTGCGTACCTGTGTGTTCATAGTAGTTTGTAGACACGTCTAGGAATGCGGCTACATAGTCCAATTTATCATCAGCAAAGTCGAGAAAACCTTTGCAATGTCCTAAGACTTTTTGGGCTGTTAAAGCATTAGCTGTAACAATACCATTCATCCAGCCTTTAACTCCGTCTAAACTGTTGCCAATAAAGTCGATTTTACCACCCACACCATTACCGGGAATTGTATCTTGGATGGTTCTAAAAGTCGGGTTTTGTTGTAACTCTTGAGGGTTCATTTGACTAATCATTGATAATGATTTATCAATGAAGTCGGGTCCGAGGGGAATTAAACCATCAACACAAATTAATGCCACCATGCGGATCAGTGATTCGCCACCATACTCACCTAAAGCAGCAACAAAATCACCAATGCTGTCCCCAGGAATGCCATTAATTTGACAAAAGGCGACTAATTCAGCAACTACTTTCAAGGTTAAGTCAATAGTTTGCGCTTTGTCAGGTTTGGGGGTCAAAGAGTTTAAAAAACCGAACAGGGGAATTGTTTGACCAACTTTGTTAGCTAAAGCGGCTGCACCTAAAACTTTATCTGTACCGTCAACGGTTTGATACAGCCAGAGGGCGGTTTGATAGCCTTGGGATTTGTCGTTAAATAGATAAATCGCTCTTTCGCCAATTTGTTGAATTAGGTCTTCGTCAGTTTCACCAGTAACAGTTTTAATGGTATTCACAAAACCAACAGTATTTTGCCATTCACCAGGAGCAACAAAATCTAAAGCATTCAACATGGAAACAGTCAAGTTACTGCTAGGAAGTTCATCAACTAACTGCTGAATTGGTTTACTCACAAAAGTCTCCTTATCTATGTTTTGTATTAATGTCAGTTGCTAATCAGGAAAGCGGTTGCTGACCTATTTCAACTTTGCTAAACCATCGAGATTAAATTTTTCTATCCAGGCTGCGCGATCGCTCGCAGTAAATGATGGACTTTTAGAAATTACCTTGACTTGGTACTTATCCACCAAAACCGAAGTTTGAGTGTTACCAACTTTTACCGCAGGATAACCGCCTATTTTTTCAGTGCTGTTAGCAAATTTAGCTGCTGCTCCTGGTATGCTGCTAGTATCAGAAATAGCGAGTTGAGCAACTACTTTGCCACCTTTTTTCAAGTTTGCTTCAGAAAAGCCTTTTTTCTCTTGGGTATAGACACGATCATAGCCATCTTCGCTACTGGGGAAGAATTTATTTAATTTACTACCCTGAGTTGCACTTTTAACTACTGCCTGTCCACTTCTTTGCTTGGTACTTTCCTGTTGTACTTGATCAAAACGACTAGGTGCTTTTGTCGAGCAGGCTGTAGTTAGTAGTACGATTGATAGCAATACAGCAGCTAAAACTCTCCGCCCATGATTTTTCACCATTTTTGGCTTCTCCTTAATACTTGAGCTTGTGAGGCAATTATCAACTATTTTGCCATTTACAAACTAGAAATTTACTTTTAAATAATACTACGCAAGACGTTGAGCTATCACTGCATACAAAGGATCTCCGCCTGGTACCCCCAACCACTGTAAAAAACCTGGTGCTGCTGACTTTGAGCAAATCACTTCTGGGGTGGTGAATCCAGGAACTGAGGCAAAATAGCCCTTGACCAATTTTACTCTAAAAGCTTCCGAACCGTCTCGCCAGACTTGAATTGCCTTTTGAAAAAACATCCGGTTAGAAAAACTAATAATTGCTATCCCACCGGGTTTAAGAATGCGGTGTATTTCCGAAAATATAGCCTCTGGGTATTGGATATATTGCACAGAAACACAGTTAATAACAGCATCAAAGTCTTGATCTGGAAAAGGTAACTGGGGATTTGTGTTGATATTTTGGACAAAGTAATGATTTAACTGGGGATTCCGGGCTAATTCTTCAGCATTTAGTCCATGTCCTGCTACATGAGCAAAATCTATATCTGTGGGTAGATGCGATACCCAACTACTCATCAAATCAAGAATACGAGTATTTGATTGCAGTCGCTGACGATATAAATCAGTTAATTGTTGAATAAAACCCTCATCTACATGAGTGACAAAGCGAGGGTAACTATAGAATAACAGATCATCCGATTCATCTAATTTAATGCGTTGACTTGGTTGCAGGAGCATAAACGTCTTTTTTCCCCGATTGGAAAATTTTGAATAGTATTCTAATTGATAAGTTATTTTTGATAACTTAACTTATTCTACATGAGTAAATACTATATTTACTATTCATAAATGTTTTTTAAATCACCCCTAATTATTTTGATTATCCAATTAATTCGGCTATTTTGGCAATTACCATATCCCAAGTTGTTAATTTGGCTACTTCCTTTGTTGTTATTTACTTCTGGGGAAACCAGTCTCATGGCTCATGATGAAACCCTTTATGCGTTAAGAGCCAGACAAATGTTTGAAACTGGTGACTGGGTATCTCCTTGGGGTAATCCTCATCATAAAACCCCTGGTTTTTATTGGTTAATTGCTATTTTTTATCAGCTATTTGGTGTTAGTGATACAACTGCGCGAATACCGGCAATGATTGCGGGAATTTTGAGCATATTTGTTATTTATAAAGTTGGGAAAATTTTACTATCTCAAGAATTAGCATTTTTGGGAATTATGATTTTAAATGTAGCATTTTTGTGGTTAGAATATTGTCGGTTAGCCACACCAGATGTCCCAACTATCTTATTAGTATTTATGGGAATTTTCTCCCTATTAAAATCTGACATAGATCCTCGAAAACGATATTTTTATGGTTTTATAACTGGGTTAAGTTTTGGCTTAGGCTTTTTAATGAGAAGCTTAATGATTTTTTTACCAATGATAGCATTATTACCTTATTTAATTATAGATCATCGCCGTCATCGTCATTTAACTAACCCCATGTTGTATTTAGGGTTTTTAGTGGGTTTAATTCCTAGCTTAATTTGGCTTTATTTTAGTTGGTTGCGTTATGGTAGCGATAGTATTGGGGCTTTATTGGGATTTGTCATAGAACTAGGTAGTCATGAACAACATAAAAATGGCATTTTCTTTTATGTGTGGAATCTAGCTTTAAAATCTTTTCCTTGGTTATTTTTTAGTTTATTAGGTTTAGTATTAGTCATACGGCGTTCAATTTCTAAATATCCATTAATATTAATCGGGTTTCCTGTTGTCTTATTTACTGAATTGAGTATATTTTCTACTCGTTTCTCTCATTATAGTCTTGGCATTTATCCATTTATTGCCTTTCTAGCTGCGGTGGGTTTAGATTGGTTAGGAAAAATTTACCAAAAAGGATTTGATGATCAATATTCATCTCACAAGATAGTTTATTTACCCAGAAATATTAGTTATGCTTGGGGAATATTAGGCGTTATTTTAGTTTTAGCTGGAACAGGTATTTTAATTTGGGGTGAAGTAGATATTCACAAATATGCAATTCTAGGAATATATTCTGGTTTTGGCAGCTTAATTGTACCATTAATCTGGATAGGTAATTTTCACTATCACCACAAGTTTTTGACTTCTCGTTATTGGCTAGGTGGATTATTAATTAGTTGTTGGTTATCTCTAGCTACAGCGGGTAATTTAGGTTTATTAGGTGATTTTAACCCGAATTTTAGAGTATTTTATCAACAAGAATCAATTAATAAAATTTTGCATAATCATCCTATTAACTTTGTCAAAGGAACAGGATTTAATGATAAAGAATCTCTGTTAATTTACTTTTATACACCCCAGCATGGTAAAAGTGTAGATTCAATTTCTCAGTTACCTATTTTTAGTTATGCTTGGATTTATCAACCAAGTTTTGTTAAGTTACCAATACCTTATCGGATTATTGGTAGTTTTAAAGATTATCAATTAATTCAGATTTTATCTGCAAATAATTCTGATAAGTGAAAATATAGAATACAGCACTTCCCGGTGTTATTAGGTACATATCTAGCGGGCAAGACTTGTACTGAGCTTGTTGATAGCGCAGCGTGGCGTTAGCCATAGTATGCCCGCACTACAAGAGTTTCATGATTCAACTTTGTACCTCATAAGAGCGGAAACCGCTGTAAATCTGATTAAATGAGGTCTATGTTAGAATATAGGAATATTCTCAACTATTGTAATTTGTACCATGAAAAAATTAATTCTCACAACTTCTTTATTTCTTAGCTGCATATCTCTGGTAAGTTGTGGTAACGCACCAAAGGATATGTTTAAAGAAGATTCGAGTAATACTGTCACACAAAGTCAAAGGGAAATTTCTTCAGTAGCACCAAGGGAACAAGAAGATAAACAAGAATCTTCTCCAGAATCAGAAACTCAAGAAGATGAAAATAATAAAGAAGAGGAGAAAACCCCTGTTCGTAAAAACCTGGATAAAAATACTAAAAGAGATGGAAGTAAAAAACCAAAATTAGGAATAGTAAAGGAGTTAGTTAATGGTGATTTAATGTGCTACGTTACCTTAGTAGATAAAAAAGGCATTGAACACAATGTTGGTGCGAGTTTTGATATTTGTGCTGACGAGAAGAAGTTTGTCAATAAAAAAGTCCGTGCTGTTTATGAAATACAATCAGTTAGTGATTGTGAAAGTGCAGAACCTTGCGGTAAAACTCGCAAAGAATCCATCATTACAAAAATGCAAGTTGTCAGTGAAGGTTCAGAGAGAAGATCCTCAAGCGATAATTCAAAAAGTGGTAATTCACAAACTTTAAGTAATGGTAAATGGACAATTACTTTGAGTAATACTGATTCTTGGAATGGGGTTAATGGTACAGGAAATGTGAATTATCAAGGATGTGATACTAATGGTAAATGTCTCAAGTTAACAGGTGGTAAAGTTTCCTGTCGAGATGGTAAATGTGTTACAGGTTGGAAAAATGGGGATTATGTCTACATTTTAGAACAACCGATAACTGAAGATGGTAATTCTACTTCTACTTTAAGAGTGAGAAAAGATAATACTGAAATTTTGAAGGCTACAGACTTGAAATTGCTGAATTGAGGGATAAAATTCAAAAATTCCATCTCTCAAACTCTGACTCTCTGAGCCTCTGCGTCTGGAGCGTGTTAGCGAAGCGGGGCGAAGCGGGGCGAAGCCCAATAAAATCATACTTTTACTCGGCAAATCTGGGCAACCACGGGGGGTTTGTCCCTACTCTGGTGTGAAATTTTGATCCAGAAAATTAAGAGCATGATTGCGAAGTTCAAAATATTCTGTAGAGTTCCGCATGGCCACTCTATCTCTAGGATGTTCAAAAGGAACTGTTAAAATTTCTCCTATTTTTGCAGATGGTCCATTAGTCATCAAAATAATTCTGTCAGACATATAAATTGCTTCGTCAACATCATGGGTAATCATCATAACAGCTTGCCGATGATGTTCCCAAATATCTAATACTTGACGTTGCAATTTACCACGAGTTAAGGCATCTAAAGCCCCAAAAGGTTCATCCATTAATAACATTTTGGGACGAATTGCTAAAGCCCTGGCAATACCCACTCTTTGTTTCATTCCTCCAGAAATTTCATCAGGATATTTGTCTGCGGCTGCGGTTAAGTTTACCATTGCTAAATGTTCATTGACAATGCTAATTTTTTCAGCCCGATTGGCATTTTTCAAAACTTCATCTACTGCTAAACGGATATTTTCACGGACTGTTAACCAAGGTAATAATGAATAATTTTGAAATACCATCATTCTATCTGCTCCTGGTTTCCGAATCTCTTTACCATCTAAGCGAATTGAACCAGATGTAGCTTTTTCAAAACCACCAATTATTTTTAATAATGTGGATTTACCACAACCAGAATGACCAATTACAGAAATATATTCATCTTCACCAATGGTCAAATTAACATTATCTAAAACTGTGAATTCTCCTTTATCCTGGGTTGGATAAGATTTAACTAAATTCTCTACTTCCAAAAATCCGTTACGGGGTAAAATTTCTGGAGAAGTATGATCTTTTGAAATCGTATATTCCATGATTAATTCCTTTTGATATAATTAGCTATTTTTAAGACATGAAAAACTGAGAAGGAGCGTTAGCACGAATATCAAAACTATTGAGATATCCTACAGGATCACTAGGATCAAATCCTTTTTTATCTATAAATGCTTCAGGAGGTTCAACTTTATAATCATCCTGGGGACATTCAATTCCCATTTCTGCGGCTATGTCTCGATATAAATCGGTTCTCCAACCTTTTGCAGCTACTTCTTTGGCGTTTTTAGGAATTTCTTTGATTTGTCCCCACCGGGCTGCTTGAGTCATTAACCAAAGACTGCGAGAACGCCATAAAAATGTGGAATGTTCTCCTATTTCATGGGGAATACTATTAGGAAGATCATAAAAAATTGTGGTATCATCTGCTTTGATAGTTCTGTCTTTACCATCAAAACCACCATAATTATAATTGCCAATAATTCCCGGTCCAGTAAACTTAGTAATAGGAACACCCGGCTTTTTAGGTTTTGCCCCAGTGAAAGAACGTTGTGTGAGTAATTCGGCTATTTCTTGGCGATTTTCGGGTTTTCCACAATATTGACAAGCTTCGATCATTGCTTTCACCAAAGAACGGTAAGTTTTGGGATAATTGACAATAAAAGATTCCATTACTCCCAGGAGTCTATCTGGGTGTCCTTGCCAAATTTCCTTACCTTGGGCAAAGGTAAAACCGATACCTTCATTACCTGTAATTGCTCTAGTGTTCCAAGGTTCAGCAACCATGTAAGCTTCCATTGCCCCAATTCTCATGTTTGTCACCATTTGCGGTGGAGAAACAATGATTACCCGAAATTCCTTTAAAGGATCAACACCCGCAGCAGCAGAAAGATAGCGAGCAAAGTATTCATAAATGGCAGAACTGAGGACTACAGCCCAAACTTTCTTTTCCGGGGGTTGTTTGTCAAAATAGCCGCGAAAGTCCCGCCCAAAGGCTTCCAAAGCCCCATCACCGTATTTTTGCTGATATTCAAACCAAGGACGGATGCCATAGTCCCACATATCCTTACTCATGGTCATAGCGTTACCATGTCGGTGAATGGTCATTGCTGCACACAAGGGAGCATGACGCGCCCCTTCAGCCCCTATTCTAGCGTTGGTAACTGCACCAGAAACGACGGGGGAAGCGTCGAGACGACCAAAAATTAAGCCGTCGCGGGAAGTAGCCCAACTGGCTTCGCGGTTGAGTGTGACATTTAAACCATATTTGCGGAAAAATCCTTTTTTCCAAGCGATCGCAAATGGCGCACAATCATTAACAGGAACATAACCCACAGTAATGTCCGATTTTTCTAAATCTTGGGATTTAACTACAGGTGTCACCGCTAAAGCTTCTTCTGTTAATCCCCTAGCAGACCTATCTCCAGAAACTGCACAGGATGATAAAAATAAACCTGCTGTAGTCGCACCTATTCCCGTAATAAAATCTCTGCGAGTTAAATGATTTTCAGTCATAATTTATCATTTGGGATTTTATGAAAGTACAAATTCATCTGCGTTTATCCGCGTTCATCATCTTCTATCAGCGTTTAAATCATTAATTTCCAGGACGGTGAGTAACTAACTCTTGAAGTTTCCCCACACCGTAATCTAAAATCAACCCAGTTAAGCCAATTACAAACACGGCTAAAAATACAGAACTCAGATTTAAACGACTCCATTCGTCCCAAACAAAAAATCCTATTCCTACCCCACCAGTCAGCATTTCCACAGCCACAATTACCAGCCAAGCTATCCCCAAACTAATTCGCAAACCTGTAAAAATATAAGGTAAACTGGCAGGTAAAATAATTTTGGTAATCTGTCCCCAGCGGTTCATTCCCAAAACTTGTGCTACATCTAAATAATCTTTAGGAACATTAGAAACTCCCAACGCTGTATTAATAATAGTTGGCCACAGCGACGTAATGAAAATCACAAAAATAGCAGAAGGATCTGCTAAATTGAACAGAGATAAAGAAATGGGCAACCAAGCCAGTGGTGATACTGGTTTAAAAATCTGAATAATGGGATTAAAAGCCAGCATTGCCGGTCTGGACATTCCGATCAAAAATCCCAAGGGAATGGCGACTAATGCACCCAAACCAAATCCTAATATTACCCGCCGTAAACTTGCTAATAATAACCAACCAATTCCTAAATCACCGGGACCTCTTTGATAAAATGGATGTAAGATATAGTCCCAATTAGCAATTAAAGCTTCTGGTGGTGTGGGCATTAATTCATGATTAGCTAATGCTACTATCCACCACAATAAAATAATTCCTAAACAGCCTAATGCTGGGAATAAAAAAGTATCTTGAAAAATTACAAGTTTGGCTTTTCTCCAAACAGTTTGTCCCGCAACTGCAAAAATGGCAGCTATATTTAGTTGCAATATCATTTATTTCACCTCAGCAGAGTTAAGCTTGGATACGCAAATATTAACTAGTACCAACCTTGGACACTGATGAGATCAGAACATAATTAAAATTCTGTCTCTTCAGTCTCCTCTCAATGCCTACGAAGTTAGCTGACGGGCTAGGGTTGAGAGATCCCCTTTTTTGCTCAATTTTAGATTTGATTTGAGTTTTAAAGCTTAAATTCCTAAACTCATCAAGACAAAAATACGCCCCACAATTTGGTTCCTCCGTTCCAGCACTATTAACTGAAATGTACTGGATTAAGCTGACTTACTCAATCATGAATAATGATAGAACATTAACATTTATATTCAGTAATAACATCAGTAGTTGTCATGAATATTAATTTCCGGCGATTATAAATCGCTACTACACAAACAAAGTCCACCTGCGTGGACTTATTAAAAATCAAGACCTTTGAACCCACGTAGCTGGGTCTTGTCTATGTAGCTGCGACTTCTAGTCGCCAAATCAAGCAGAAAATCAACAATTATCAATCTAATAAACCTGATTTTTCCATTTCGCTAACGCATCTTCAGCAGCAGCTTTTTCGGCTTCTTTTTTATTCTTTCCTTTACCTTCTCCCTTTTCTTTACCTTCTACTAATACTTTAGCTCTAAATTCTGGCGCGTGAGATGGTCCCCCTATTTGTTCCGTTACATACTTAGGGGGATTTGTGATACCTTTAGCTTGTACCAATTCTTGAAACCGATTTTTGGAATCTACATTAGAACGGATTTCTACAATGTGTTTTGAGGCATCATTAAATAATATTTTAACAATCTCACGGAGTGGTTCAACATTACGATTATTATCTAAATAGTAAGCGCCAATTACAGCCTCAAATGTACTACTTAGTAAGTTAGGATTTTGAAAACCGCCATCTCTAATTGTTCCTTTTCCTAATCTCATTCTAAAGTCTAAACCTACTTCTATAGCAAATTTTGCCAGTTGTTTTTCTTCTACTAATGCGGAACGAAGACGAGTTAATTCATCTTCTCCTTTTTCAGCAAACTTTTCATAGAGATATTCACCGCTTAAAAAATTGAGAATAGCATCACCGAGAAATTCTAAGCGCTCGTTATGTTCCCCTTCTCCGGGGTTTTCGTTAACATAGGAACGATGGGTTAATGCTTGACGCAGGAGTTTTTCGTTAGAAAATATCAGAAGTTTGTGTACATCAGATAGTTTTTCTTTAATACGAGCTTCTTCCGCTTTTTCTGGAGACAACATTTTCAAAACATCTTGCTTTTGCTGTTCAATAATATCTAGTTCAGATGCGGAAATTGCTTTCATAATTCTTGTCATACTATCAAGAGCGCGATAAGTATCATCTGTGGAAAACCTTGATTGATGCGCCCATTTATTTCTCACGTCAATTAACTCACTGACTAAAGCACGTTCAGCATTACTGAGTTTTTTCTTGAAAACATTATCCCACTGCTTGATAATTAATTTTAGTAGAACTGAAACATCTTCTTGTAAAGTTTCTTCTAAATTTCGTCTAAGTGTTTGATCCTCAGATATACAAGATTTTGCAACTACTAACCAGCGATCACCATGCACTATTCGCATTTCTTTTTCTATATAGGAATATAATCCTTGAGATAGAGTAGCTAAAGCTCTATTAATTCGCTCGTGATTACTAATGGCCATTGAACTTTGCAATAAAATTATACAAATATATATAATTTTACTATTTTTAATAATATATTGTCTATATAAAAATTCGTAAAATTACCTAAGATTAATTAGGAGATTGTTTAAGTAAGTACAATACAGCCTATTTTATCTCGATCCAGTATATAATGGTGAGTAAAAACACACACAATAGTATTAAAATGTGTGCTTTATTTATGTACAAAATACTAGAAAATAAATTTCAAGTTAGATATATAGGACTAATATTTGATTTTTGAAATATACGTAGGGTGGGCATTGCCCACCGTAGGGGGATTTTGGTGGGCAATGCCCACCCTACACTACTTAAAATTTTTCAAATATCATTTATGATTCCTATAGTAAAATATAATAATATATAAAAAGACTAAATTTTAAACCAATGCCAGCTAAAGATATTTTTCATGATGCTGTGAGGAAAGGATTAGAAAAAGAAGGTTGGGTAATCACGGATGATCCTTTGAGGATTGAAGTTGGTGATGTAGAAATGTATATTGATCTTGGGGCTGAAGAAATTCTCGCTGCTGAAAGAACTGGAGAAAAAATAGCAGTGGAAATTAAGAGTTTCACTGGTACATCTAATATTTCTCAATTTCATACAGCAGTTGGCCAGTTCTTTAATTATCGTTTCGCATTAGAACAAAAAGAATCAGAAAGAGTTTTATATTTAGCTGTTCCTTTGGGTGTTTATCACGCTTTCTTTCAATTGCAATTTATCAAAACAGTTGTCGAACATTATCAACTTAAAATCATTGTTTATGATCCGATTCAGGAGGCGATTCTAGAATGGAAAAACTAAAGCAATATCAAAATTATGTTCAACAAGTTATCAGAGAGTATGCTCAAATAGGTTCAAAGAAAGATGAGATTGAGCAACAACTGATTTTTGATCCCGTTGGTAATCATTATCAGTTAATGTATGTTGGTTGGAAGAACAGACGCAGACAGCATGGTTGTGTTTTACATCTTGATATTAAAAACAACAAGATTTGGATACAACATGATGGAACGGAGATTGGTATTGCCGATGAATTAGTTAAATTAGGTGTACCAAAAGAAGATATTGTCTTAGCTTTTCATGAGCCTTTGATGAGACAATATACAGGCTTTGCAGTTGGTTAATTTCAGATCCCCGACTTCTTTGAGAAGTGGGGGATCTAACGGGATATAACTACTTATTCCAAGCAGGATGACACAACAGAGAAGACATCACCCGCACCCCACGTAGTTGGTTAGAGAGGGGTAAATGACCTCTAGGGGCGGTTAAATCCCAGGTGAACCCGTTAGGATATCTTGTCCAGTTATTACCATTCTTCCAGTCAATTTTTGGCCACAAGTTGACCCAATTTTTACTTAAACCTAACCAAATTTCGCGCTGGACAGAAAAGCCAAATTTACCTTCTGAGTGAACTACCCAGAGTTGATTAATGGTGCGTAAGTCTTGAATTGGTAAACTTTCTACTTCTGTAAAGTATAGCCATTTTCTTTTTACTGCTTGGGGACCTGCTGCTTCACACATCTTTTGAATTGTCAAGAGGTCAGCGGCTTGAAAATCTTGATCTGCAAGTAGCTTTTGCAAAGAATTGTAACTGATCCCACAGTCCGATTTTAGAGGTACAATTCCTTCAGGAAAGTTAGTTTGTAGAAATCCTTGACTTGTCGGTGCATCAGTATTGTAGATGACTTGGTAGACTTTGCCATCAATCCAAGTTGCTGGGGTATCACGACGTTTCAGCAAAAATTCCTTCAACACATCTAACCCATCATTACCCAAGTCAGCTAACTGCGGGATGATTTGTTGTTGGACTTTTTCGGACCCAGCGATTAACTTTTGGCGGAGGGAGTCGAGATCATTTGTAGTGCCTGATACAATCATTGGGTCTGTCATGCCGTTACTCGTGTTAGCGTGAGCGTGAATAAACTATCTACTGCTATCGGTTATTCTACAAAATGAAAGCCGAATAGCGAAAAGTAGTTTACTCCGAATCTTGGGTAAAGTTGGCAAGCCCTTGAGTATATATCTGAAAGAATCACTCACGGTGGCTTTAGCGAAATCCTAGCCCACAATACTTTATCAGGTAAGGAGTTACAGAATCCAGGAGTTACAGAAATTATGACTCCTGACTCCATACCCGGTGAATTTCTTCTATTTGGAATTTGTGAATTATGTACGAAAAGATTACTCCTCCCACCACCGGCGCGAAAATTACCTTCAAAAATGGTGAACCGGTTGTTCCTGAAAATCCCATTATTCCCTTTATTCGCGGTGACGGTACGGGTATAGATATTTGGCCGGCGACGGAAAAAGTGCTTGATGCTGCGATCGCTAAAGCATACAATGGTCAAAGAAAAATTAGCTGGTTTAGGGTTTATGCTGGTGATGAAGCCTGTGATTTGTACGGCACATATCAGTATTTGCCCCAGGATACATTGACGGCTATTAAAGAATATGGCATAGCAATTAAAGGACCTCTAACTACTCCCGTTGGTGGTGGAATTCGGTCTTTAAATGTGGCATTACGCCAAATCTTTGACCTTTATACTTGCGTGCGTCCTTGTCGTTATTACGCTGGGACACCTTCTCCCCACAAAACTCCTGAAAAACTGGATGTGATTGTTTATCGGGAAAATACGGAAGATATTTATTTGGGGATTGAGTGGAAGCAAGGTAGTGAAATCGGCGATCGCCTGATAAAATTCTTAAATGAAGAATTGATACCCGCTACCCCAGAACACGGTAAAAAGCAAATTCCCCTCGATGCTGGTATCGGTATCAAACCCATCAGCAAAACTGGTTCTCAGCGTTTAGTTAGACGTGCTATTAAACACGCCTTATTATTGCCCAAAAATAAGCAACAAGTCACCTTGGTGCATAAAGGCAATATCATGAAATACACAGAAGGCGCTTTCCGGGATTGGGGTTATGAATTAGCCACAACGGAATTCCGTCAAGAAACTGTAACAGAACGGGAATCTTGGATTTTGGGTAATAAGGAAAAAAATCCCCATATTTCCGCAGAAGAAAATGCCCATGAAATTGATCCCGGTTTTGATTCTTTGACTCCAGAGAAAAAAGCGCAAATTGTCAAAGAAGTAGAAACAGTTCTAAATACAATTTGGGAAAGTCACGGAAACGGCAAATGGAAAGAAAAAATCATGGTCAATGATCGCATTGCTGATAGTATCTTTCAACAAATTCAAACTCGTCCAGATGAGTATTCTATTCTGGCGACAATGAACCTCAACGGTGATTATTTATCTGATGCTGCTGCTGCTATCGTTGGCGGTTTAGGCATGGGTCCAGGGGCAAATATTGGCGACTCCTGCGCGATTTTTGAAGCTACCCATGGGACAGCCCCAAAACACGCTGGGTTAGACAGAATTAACCCCGGTTCTGTAATTCTTTCCGGTGTAATGATGCTGGAATATATGGGTTGGCAAGAAGCCGCAGATTTGATTAAAAAAGGATTAGGTGATGCCATAGCAAATGGTCAAGTTACCTATGACTTAGCGCGGTTAATGGAACCACCTGTACAACCATTAAAATGTTCTGAATTTGCTGACGCAATCATCAAACATTTCGGTTAATTTCCGTTATCGTGAAATTAAGATTCCCGACTTCTTCAAGAAGTCGGGGATTTGAGTAGCGTTTGCTTAGACTGTCTGAATCAGGATAACCAGGATTTAAGGATTAACAGGATGTGATTTTTTATTTAAAGTGGGGTTTTCGGATCATAGAGAAGCTGCTATTACTTAAATAATAAATTATTATTTAAGTAATAGTTTACAAAATAACGTTTTCAATTTGAGAATATTCAATTTATCAATCTGTGCTAGTAATTTTTCCAAAGTTTCAGATTCTTCATTTGACAATTGATTATCAGAATTTTTTATTAATAAATCATCTTCGTAAGAAATTACTAAAACCTGGAATAATAACTCCTTTTATGATTCACCACTAGAAAAAAACAAAGGTAAAACAAATGCTGTGATAATTCCCGCCAATACAATCACCTCGATTATTTTCATTAATAAACCAACTGCCATAAATTGATTAATTTCTTCTCTAAGATTATTAGAAAAATCATTGAACCAAGCACGTAAACGATCATACCAGTTAGCAGGGCTATCTTCTGGACGAAATTTCCATGATAATATTGACAGTAATAATGGCACACCACCAACTTTAGCAGACATCAAAACATGAATTGCTAAACAACAAATCATGATTAACCAAGCTATTAAATGAGCATAATACCAAATATGATCAAGTTCTCCTGTGGGCAGCCATTCTTCTTTCATCATTCTTCCAGATACTACCGCCAAAACAGCAGCGAGTAACATTTTAGTATTTACTAAACGTTGGAGACTTACCCACCAAATTGGTTTACCAAATTGAGTTAAATTTTGGATAGAGTCTGGTTGTAATAGTCGTCTTTTTCCAGCATGAAAACTATAAACAGCAAAAAATGGCAGTAAAATCAAGAAAAATACTGCCAATGTCCCATGAATATCCTGTATAGGATTGATTTTGGGAATGGGAATATATCCAAATCTTTTGTCAAAAGTGTTGTACACTAAGAATCCACTAATAATTGCGCCAATGACTAAAATCCCGCTTATACCATGCAGGATTCTGAATATTAATGGTTGATAGGGGGCTGAACGGTTCATAGATTGATGTAGTAAGTTTGAAGAAGGGTAATTTTGTTGTAAATATTAAAATGTAAAATATATATTATCACTTCTTGAACATTGAACAAAATGAATATCAAAAGTCCTCTCCGTTATCCTGGTGGAAAATCAAGAGCAATTAAAAGCATCGCTGAATGTCTCCCAAAAAAGTTTTCTGAATTTAGAGAACCCTTTGTTGGTGGTGGTTCAGTTTTCATCTATCTTAAACAAAAATTTCCTCATCTCCAGATTGCTATTAACGATTTAAACCCAGAATTATATCTATTTTGGCATTTTGTAAAATCTGATTTATCAAAATTAGTTTCCGAAGTTTGGCAAATTAAAAAAACCTCCCAAGATGGAAAATTACTCTTTGCCAAATTAGCTCATGTAGATGTTAACACCTTATCTGATTTAGAAAGAGCAGTGCGCTTTTTTGTTCTTAACAGAATTACATTTTCGGGAACTATAGAATCAGGAGGTTTCTCCCTAGAATCTTTTCATAAAAGATTTACTAACTCATCAATAGATAGACTGGAAAAATTAGAAAATATACTAACACAAGATGTGAAAATCACCAACTTAGATTATAGTCATCTAATTAATGAACCAGGAAAAGACGTATTTATATTTTTAGATCCTCCTTATGTTAAAGCCGAAAAATCTAAATTGTATGGTAAAAAAGGAGATTTACATATAGGATTTGATCATCAAAGACTTGCACAAATATTAAAGCAATGTCCCCATAACTGGTTAATTACATACGACGATTGCCCAGAAATTAGAGAAAATTTTCAATGGGCAAATATCATTGAATGGGAATTACAATATGGCATGAATAACTATAAACAAAAAAAAGCCGAAAAAGGTAAAGAACTATTCATTAGTAATTATGAAATAAAACCAAAACCCGAAAAATCTCTTCCTTCTCTACCTCTGTGACCTCTGTGCCTCTGCGGTTCGTTCTCATTCCATAAAATATCCACTAACAGCGATAGCGCGAAACAAAAAGCCATTTTTCGGTAAAATCAAATTCAACATCATAAAAAACCCGAACAATGGATTTTAGTATTTGGTCTAACTTACTCAAACAATTATTAGAACGTCAATCATTATCCCGCACTCAAGCCGCAGAATTGATGCAAGGATGGATAAATGAAACAATTCCCCCAGAACTATCAGGGGCGATTTTAATGGCCTTAAACTTCAAAGGCGTTTGTGCAGAAGAATTAACAGGAATGGCCGAAGTCTTAAAATCCCTGTCTTCCGTACCCATAAACAAACGTGAGCATACCCCATTTGTCCCGTTAATTGATACTTGTGGTACAGGTGGTGATGGAGCATCAACCTTTAATATTTCCACCGCTGTCGCCTTTGTAGTGGCTGCTGCTGGTGTACCTGTCGCTAAACATGGTAGTCGTTCAGCCTCCAGTCTTACAGGCAGCGCCGATGTTTTAGAAGCACTGGGAGTAAACTTGACTGCTGCGAGTGAAAAAGTCCAAGCAGCAGTGCAAGAGGTAGGAATTACATTTTTATTTGCCCCTGGTTGGCATCCAGCCCTGAAAGCAGTGGCCCCATTACGGCGAAATCTCAAAGTGCGGACAGTGTTTAATTTACTTGGACCTTTGGTAAATCCCCTGAATCCCACCGGTCAGGTAATTGGTGTTTTTGATTCTCAACTGATAGAAACCGTTGCCGAAGCCTTAAATCTCTTGGGGACGCAAACAGCAATGGTTCTCCATGGACGAGAAAAATTAGATGAAGCTGGTTTAGGCGATATTACCGATTTGGCGATCTTAAAAGATGGTAAAGTATTGTTAACTACTGTTGATCCCCAAGAAGTCGGTGTCACACCTGCCCCCATTACCGCCGTCAAAGGTGGTAACGTTCAAGAAAATGCGGTGATTCTGAAAGAAGTTTTGCAAGGGAAAGGAACACAAGCGCAACAGGATATAGTGGCGTTAAATGCTTCCCTAGCATTACAAGTAGCAGGTGCAGTTCCCTGGCTAAATCATGCTCAAGGAGTGACTTTAGCTAAAGAAATTTTACAAAGCGGTAGCCCTTGGACAAAGTTGGCACATTTAGTGGAATTCCTGGGGGATTAGCTTCTGAGTAGGCTTGAGGACGAAATTCCACAACGTTACGTTTGATAGTTACATCGTAATTACCGAAAAAGTCATGTCCTAAAAGTCCTGTTTCTAATTCTGTCCCAGCGATCGCTACTGGGACTTTATTTACCGTCATCCCCCCAACTTCCATAGAATCAAGATAGCCAATGGGGAATTCCACAGCCTTAGCGCTGGCCGTATTCGCTTTAGCTTTTCCTACCGTTACCACTCCTAAAGCCGCTGCTATCTTTTGGGTGATTACAGTCCCACTAGCTCCCGTATCCACAATCATCTCAAATCGCTGTGTACCGTTGAAGGTAACTTCAATAATTGGTGTACCACCAATTCGCCGCTTAATTGGGGCAATAAATACCTCATTATTGCGGGGGAGGATAGTTGATGACGGGAAACTAGGCTTAGATAAGGATGGTTTTAGGGTTTTGACAGAGGAACGGGGGGGAACTATGCCATGACTCTGTGGCTGAGGAACATCAATGACAACCGATTGCGGTTGAGTTAAAGAAGATGCTAAATTTTTGGGGTAGGCTTTGCGGCGAGCAAAAGCAATTTGACGGCGATATTCACCGATTTGGCGTTGAGCAAAGGCAAAATTGCCACTATCACGGCGGACTTGCTTCATGAGAGCGATCGCATCTTGCAACTGACTCACTACCAAATTCCAATCATCCACAGACACAGCAGATTGGCTGATACTTTTAGCACCAGCAGCTTTATCTAGTGCCATTGCCAAAGGACTTAATTGGGTGAGAGAAGATTCTCGTGGCGTTGATTTCGGACTAGCTAACAATTGTTGACGTTGACGGGGAGAATGGATGGCTGCCAAACTCCCAGTTGACAAAGATTGCTTAGATTCATCAGTTGTCGTTGTCTGCTGATCTTGATCACAGGCAACAGTCAAAACCGCTAAACTAACGGAACAAAAAATGAGGGCTGTCCGGGACAAAAAAGACTGAAGCATAGTGAATGTTTTAACCGCCCTGGCTGCTCTTCCCAAGTGTACTCCTCCCACCCAATTAAAGATGCGTGACTATTGAATCATTTTAAAATTAAAGTTTTGATGAAGAATTTTTGGTGATTTTATATACATATATATGATTTATATGATTTTTTTTGTAAAGGATTGTATAGTAACTACGGGAAGGTTCTGAGTTTTCGATCAACAATATGAATATATTGTCTGTCTGGCATTACCAGATATTATAAGGGAAATGCCGAAAACATAGACTGAAACTCTCTATAGAATCTCCGCGTCTAAAGACGCGGAGAGTGTCAAATACAAGTAGAGGTATTAACCATGTCTAGCGCAGTTTTAATTGATTTTGGTCAAATTTATCAAGTTCGAGGCAACAAGGTTGCTTCTGCTGCAAAATTTGATGAAATTACTTCACGTTTAAAAAAAGCATCAAGAGAGATCAAGACTGAATGGAACAATTTTTCTTCTGAACAACGTGATTACTTAACAGATTTTGCCTACTCTTTCATTGAACCAACGCAGGAAGCTACAGGGTTTTTGGATATCCTCAAATCAAAAATTTATTTGCTTTTTTTGAATCTTACCTCCCAAAGAGAATCTTTTGATGCTTGTGTTGATGCTATTGATTTCTTGGTTGATACAATTCTTGATTGTATTGAGCAAGATGATCCCGGCTATCAGGCTGTTTTATCTGATACTTTAGAGGAATTGCGTTTAAATTACGAACGGATTCCAGAAGTAAAGCCGGAGGATAGTAGTGCCTGGTTGCGAAATATATTCGATAAGGCCATTGCCGAAGTTTGAGATTAGTCTTGTTAAACTTGTTAAAACTCACTACAAAAAAAATAAAAGAGCTAGAGATTCATTTGAGACTTTGATACAAAAGTATATAGAGACTCTTGCAAAAGATCCGCTTTTTGATGAATCAGATAGCGAGAATTTTCCTAAAGGTGCTTACAAACCAGATTTTGAATTTAGAAAAATTCGGTTTTTAATGCCGGAACTTCAAGGTGCTTCTCGTCAAGGCAGATTTATGTATGTTGTTCATCAAGCTTCTTGCTCTGTCTATCCTGTATGGATTTATACACACGAAGAATATCGGCAAAGACCTAGCGATCAGGAATTGAAAGAGCAATTTGCAATTATAGAAGAAATGAATATTGTAGATGTAGACTCTCCACCTTCATAAACCATGAGAAGATATACCTTTGCTGTCTTCTAAAAAAATAATTTATAGAAGATATAAAACCCTTTTTTCTCTCCAATTACTAATTACAAATAATCTATGCCCCTATCTGACGCAATACCTGCTCTACTTGTCCTAGCAGATGGCTCTATTTATCGCGGTTGGTCTTTCGGAGCGACAGGAACTGCCATTGGCGAAATCGTATTTAACACAGGCATGACCGGATATCAAGAAGTGTTAACCGATCCTAGTTACTGTGGTCAAATTGTCATTTTTACCTATCCCGAATTAGGTAACACTGGCATTAATTCCGAAGACGAAGAATCAAATCAACCCCATGTTAAGGGAGCGATCGCTCGGAATATTTGTCATAAACCCAGCAATTGGCGTTCCACCCAATCCCTCCCCAACTACCTCCAACAGCACCAAATTCCAGCTATTTACGGCATAGATACCCGCGCCCTCACTCGGAAAATTCGCACCTTTGGGGCGATGAATGGCGGCATTTCCACAGCAATTCTCGACGAAGCAGAATTGTTAGAAATGGTACAAGCTGCTCCCAACATGACAGGCTTAAACCTAGTCAAAGATGTCACCACACCAACCGTTTACGAATGGCTGGAAGCCACAACAGCCCCTTGGGAATTCAATTCCGCAGCAGTGGCTAAAATTGGCGAAACCTTCACCGTCGTCGCCCTAGACTTTGGTGTCAAGCGGAATATCTTGCGTCGTCTAGCCAGTTATGGATGTCGCGTCATAGTTGTTCCTGCCGATACACAACCAGAAGAAATTCTCAAATACAATCCAGATGGTATTTTCCTCTCCAACGGACCAGGAGACCCCGCCGCCGTCACAGAAGGTATCAACACCACAAGAGCCTTACTAGACAGCCAAAAACCCATATTTGGCATTTGTATGGGACACCAAATTTTAGGTCATGCTCTCGGTGCAGAAACATTTAAACTAAAATTTGGACATCGGGGTTTAAATCAACCTGCTGGTTTACAAACAAGAGTGGAAATTACCAGCCAAAATCACAGTTTTGCTCTTGATCCAGACTCCTTACCAACTGCTACAGTCGAGGTCAGCCACTTGAACCTCAATGATCTGACAGTAGCTGGAGTTCGTCACAAGACCCTACCTGTGTTTTCTGTTCAGTATCACCCAGAAGCCAGTCCTGGACCCCATGATGCTGATTACTTGTTTGAGCAGTTTGTACTAAAAATGCAAGCAGCACGTCAAGGCGCAATCGCCTAACTTGAGGATAAAAAATGTCATGATGGATATTGGTAATTAGTAAAAATTTTTGCCAGTCCCCAACATAGACAAATTGCTCAAAAACCATCTACACTAGAACGTTTACTTTTAGTAAAAAGAACGAGGAGAAAATCATAGCTGAACCACTGAATCTAACCGTGAGCCTGAGAGGTACACGCGAAGTCCGCGATAGCTGTCAGCTATTCCGCCTCACAGGTTTATTAGACGCTTTCTCTGAGCCAACATTCATTAAAGTAATCGGCAGTAAAATTGAGGACGGTCCAAAAAACATCATTTTGGATCTTTCACAGATCGACTTTGTGGACAGTTCTGGCTTAGGTGCGCTCGTAAGACTAGCCAAACTGGCTAAACCTGAACCAGATGGTGAAGGCAGTTTCCAAATTGTCAGTAATGCCCGTGTAACCCAAACGGTTAAGCTTGTTCGTTTAGAAAAATTTCTCTCCTTACAACTTACAGTTGAAGCAGCCCTAGAAAACATCCCCTCTGCGGCTTGATTGCTTAAATGGAAAATCTAAATTAGGCTGTCCGATGTCAAATCTGGATAGCCTAATTTTTGGATATAGTAGGGAATGGAGTTGAAAGTCTTTTAAGTGCATACTGTTATATCAGGGAATAACCCTTATAAGAAAAATGCTGAAAACCCTTGAGAAACAGCAACGCAGTTGCATTTTTCGGACTTCAGGCAAGGGATGAAAGCTGATTGCAGCATTTATACTGCGCTAAAAATGCTAGAATGCTCTTATCAGTACAAGATTTAAAAACCTACCCCCGGACTGGGGGAAAGTCTACGCCCAGAAAATCTTGAGGAGATATCAGCACGCCCAAAGGGCAAACGTGTTGAGCCTGGGAACCTTAGTGATAAGGATATTAAGAGCGTAATCTCTTAAGAATCCCCGTCTCTTTAGAGCGGGGAGTGTCAAGTTGAGAGTTAAATATAATTTAAGTTGTTTTAGATAATGCCGGCAAAAATTGTCTCCCGATGTAGTGCTTTTTTAAGGAATGATTAATCTGTGAAGTCCAAGGAGGAAACAGGCGAACACGAAGAAGATGAAACCGCTACACAGCATTCATCAGATATTTTCCCGTGGTTGGTAAATGCGACGCAACTGCCCCAGCAAATATCCCCAGCCCAAATAAAACAGATATCTCCTTCAGCTTTAGCCTACTTGGGGGATGCAATTTATGAATTATATGTTAGAATGTTTTATCTGTGGCCACAACAACGACTAGACAACTACCATCGTTCCGTCGTGGATCAGGTAAGAGCAGAAACACAAGCGCTACATTTGCGAATGTTAACTCCTTACTTGAGGAGTAACGAATTAGAAATTGTTCGCAGAGGTCGTAACTCTGCTACGAGTCGTCATAAACGACTGAATCCCGAAATTTATCAACAGGCAACTAGTTTAGAAACCTTAGTTGGCTACTTATATCTTACTGATTACCCCCGTTTAACCGAGCTATTACAAAAACTTCCCCTAGAGAAATAGTGAGAAGCTACATCTGGCGATTGTTACTGATTTGTAATTGTTCATTAAATTGATGTCATCGGGCTGTTCCCTCATTTAAATCAAACCTCAATACTGTTATGACAAGTCAACCAAAGAAAAGTAATTCTGGCGGACAACCAAAACGTGGTCAGCCAGTGAAAATCAAGGGCAAACGCGTTGTCCCTCAACCTAGCCGTAATCAAGGCAAAAGTGATGGTAAACCCATTACTGCAAAACCTCGCTCTCGCTACGGTTCTGAACAATCCCCAGAAGTGAAAGTAGACAGAGAAGGTAAATCCTATTCTGCAAAACCTCGGACATCTCGCTACGGTTCTGAACAATCACCAGAAGTGAGAGTAGATAGAGAAGGTAAATCCTATTCTGCTAAACCTCGCTCTCGCTACGGTTCTGAACAATCCCCAGAAGTGAGAGTAGACAGAGAAGGTAAATCCTATTCTGCTAAACCTCGCTCTCGCTACGGTTCTGAACAATCCCCAGAAGTGAGAGTAGATAGAGAAGGTAAATCCTATTCTGCTAAACCTCGCTCTCGCTACGGTTCTGAA
>NZ_VILA01000016.1:115930-133090 GCF_009712025.1 Dolichospermum sp. UHCC 0406 | reverse complement strand
CAATCTTCAGAAGTGAGAGTAGACAGAGAAAGTAAGTCATTTTCCGTGAAACCCCGCACATCTCGCTACGGTTCTGAACAATCTTCAGAAGTGAGAGTAGACAGAGAAAGTAAGTCATTTTCCGTGAAACCCCGCACATCTCGCTACGGTTCTGAACAATCTTCAGAAATCGCATTACCAACGGGCGGTAAATCCTTCACTGCTAGATATCGTCCCTCTTCCCAATTTTCCGAGCAATCCTCAGAAATCACACCCACAGAAGAAACTGATCTAATCTATGGTCGTCATCCAGTTTTGACTGCCTTGGAAAATGAACACAGTATCAACCGTCTTTGGATTACTACTCGTCTCCGTTATGATCCCAGATTTCATCATTTGATTTTGCAAGCCAAAGATAATGGCGCAGTTATTGATGAAGTTGAACCAATGCGGTTAGACCAAATTACTGGTCGGGCAAATCACCAAGGAATAGCGGCTCAAATTGCTCCTTATTCTTATATTGAACTAGAGGATCTGATTAGCAACGCTAAAGCTGTGACTGATCCTGTAATTGTAGTTGCTGATGGTATTACTGATCCCCACAATTTAGGGGCAATTATTCGCACAGCAGAAGCGATTGGCGCTCACGGTTTGGTGATTCCTCAAAGAAGGGCAGCGGGAATTACTTCTACGGTAATGAAAGTCGCAGCAGGGGCATTAGAAACCTTTCCTGTATCTAGAGTTGTCAACCTTGGTCGCGCTTTAGAACAGTTAAAAGAAGAAGGCTTTTGGATTTATGGAACTGCGGTTACAGGTAGCGAACCATTACAAAGTGTTAAGTTTAGCGGACCTGTGGTTTTAGTCGTGGGTGGTGAAGGCGAAGGTCTGGGGATGTTGACACAACGTTCTTGTGATGTTTTGGTGTCCATTCCCTTACAGGGCAAGACTCCTAGCCTCAATGCTTCGGTGGCGACTGGTATGGCACTTTACGAAATTTATCGCCAAAAATCTCAAAATACACTGTATCTTGATAAACTACAGACAATTGCTTTGAAAAAACAATAGTACAGTTACTGATTTCGTAGACAAATATCCACGAAATCAGTGACTATAAACAATGTAAAAGACAATAAATCTCACCTATTTTCACACATCCAGTCACACGTTTATAAATCGGCGAAAACCATGAAAACGATTTGGCATAACTTCCAAGAGGGGTTGATTAATACATTCAATGGACTCGGCCTTGCTTGGTGGGTAGAAATTGTCACACAAAATCCCAGTTGTACATACTACTTTGGTCCATTTTTCAGTTCTGTGGAAGCTACTAAAGCCAGCAATGGCTATATAGAAGATTTGGAAATTGAAGGAGCGCAGGGAATTATAGTGAATATCAAACGCTGTAAACCTACTGTTTTAACAATTGCTGAAGATTTGGGGGAATGGATTGACCGTAAAGTAAAGCCTGTCTTTAGCGGTCAAATTTAGTCTAATCAACAATTCCAGAGGCTGTTATCGTTCCTGGGCTAATCCTGGGAACGAACTATGGCTAATTTAAACTTCGATTATTTGGGGGTTGGTTACTAACCAACTATCAATGTCTCCTAATAACTGTTGGGGTATTTCCCAAGGAAAGAGGTGGGCTGTGTTGGGGTAACATTGCCATTGAGAGTTTTTGATGTGTCTGGCTGTTTCTAAACTGGCATCAGCGGTAATGTGACGGTCTTGTTCACCAGCAAGCACTAGGCTAGGACATTGGATTTGCCAAAGGTCGGGGGTGCGATTATAACCTGCTCTAATGGCACTGTAGAGGGCGTTTGTAGCTGCTGATGAGGTTTGTAAGTAGGCTGGTAGGGCATCCCTAGCTATGTAATTGTATGCTGTGGATGTGTGTTGTTGAATTAAGTAGCGAAAGAGCGATCGCTTGCCGAAAGTATCAATATTCCATTGCCAACTGGGTTTTATATAGTTCAATATACCAGCAATGCCTGTATAAATATTGTCTTGCCAAGAAATCCGGGGATGATTGCCCCAAGGTCTAGCGGCAGTGGCTACTAAAATTAAGCCTGTCACCCGTTGCGGTAGGCGCATGGCCAGTTCCATGGCTAAAATGCCTCCTAGCGACCATCCCAATAATAAACATTTTTCTATTTTAAATTGGTCTAATAGGGCTTCTAGGTCGTCTAAATGGTCTTGCATCTCAAATTTGCCCTGAAACCGACTTTTGCCATATCCACGCAAATCTGGGGCAATGGTTTGGTAGCGTTTTGATAGATGATTGGTAAAGATAGAGAGGCTACGTCCCGAACCAGGATGACCATGTAAACCAAGGATGGGAAATCCTTGACCTTGGATGTAGAAGTTAAGTGGTACAGCCATAAATCCTGATTGTAAGTTCTATTTTTCGATATAACCACCAGCATAGGTAATGACGCAGATAGTTCTGTATTGTTTGTGAGAACCGTAAGCTACACCAGTTACCCGAAAAGATGGGTTAAAAATATTTGTCCGATGTCCACGGGAAGGTACACCATCATCAATTATTAGTTGCATGACAATGTCTTGGGCTGTATTTGGTCCATAACTGATATTTTCACCAGCGGTAGTTTGCCATTTCCCATAACGATTGATGCGAGTGTCAGGTCTGCTACCATCACTACCATCATGACCTGTTGTTCCCTTTGGTCCTTGGTCTTTAGCATGATCTCGCGCACCTAAAGACATTCCTTTGGAGGCACGTAATGCACTGACGGGACGGACGGATTTTAAAAAAGTTATCGCTTCATTAACCGGTTTTACGCCTTCTTGGGTGATTAAATAGGTATTATAGGAAATTTTGACGCGATTTCCCTGAAACCGCTGTTTATAATTTTCTAAAATGGGCAAATATGATTGAGGATTTGTTCTGACTTTGTTAGTTTCCGCAATTACTTGTTTTTCCAAGGTGGACAGATAACTTGTTTGTGCTAATGAAGTTTGATTATTTTTATTAGCAAGCAGTTGAATGGTAGATTCTGGAGGTTTTAGTAATTGATCAGAAAAAGTAGTTGCCAGCGTAATAGGTAATAATATCAAAAATCCCAGGTAACGCATTCATGACCCCGTTTTCTTGTTTACTGTAGTAGTAATCTTTTTGGATAACTACCTATTACCTGTTGTAATATTTTTGGTTATTAAATGTAAAGGGTTATTTGTAAATAAACTGATGATTTGTCAAAATAGGAATTGAGAAGCGAAAAGTTATCCTCATCACTTCTCATAAGACTACTCCTTACACTTATTGCAATTAGAACAGTTAACCAATACGTGCCACCTCTAGCTAAAGGTGCAGATTTATTGGCAACAACGATAAAATTGGTATAAAGTATTGCTTAACCATCAGATTTTATTATTTACCTTGCAATATTTCTTCCACTTCTGTGAGTTTTACCGGTCCAGCAAAATTTGGACTGGTCATAATAAAAGATGGTGTGCCACCCAATCCTAATTGTTGGGCTAATAATAGGTCTTTTTGGATGGATTTATTAGCTAATTTGCGATCATTGCCAAATTTTGTGAGGTTTAAATTGAGCTTTTTAGCAGTGTCTAAATATAAAGTCTCACCCAATTGTTTTTGGTTGGTAAACAAGGCATCATGATATTCCCAAAACTTACCTTGTTGATATGCGGACCAAGCTACTGTAGCTGCGGGTAATGCTTGATCATGAATTTGATAAAGGGGAAAATGCTTATAAACTAAGGTGAATTTATTTGGATATTTTGCCAATAAATCTTTGAGTGTTTGATGGGCTTCGGCACAATAAGGACATTCAAAATCTGAAAATTCTATCAATAAGGTTTTTGATTTGGTTGCACCAATTGTGGGAGAATCACCAATTACAGATTGAGGATTTGTTTGAAAATCATTGATAAATTTTTGTCGTGATTGTTGTAGTTTCTCTTGCTGTTGCTGCTGGTATATTTCTACAGATTTAATAATGATTTCGGGATTTTTGCGGATAATTTCTAAAACTTGTTGTTCTAGTTGGGGGTTGATTTTGGTATCAGCTTGGACAGGAAGTGACCAGGTTAATATCAAGCCGATCAAGCTAACAATTGCTAAATTTCGGAAATGAGTCAAAATTTTGAACATTTTTTTTCAAGGTATAGCACTAGCAATGTGATTTTATCAAGTAGCGGATAAAACAGCAATTATTTCAAGTTTCTGAAATAATGCCTTTAGTTAATATACATTTTTTAAATTAAAGTTTACATAGAATTTAATTCTGGACAAAATTTATCAGTAAATATCCCAATCAAACAGGAGTGAGATCACAGTTATGCTAATTAGTTGGCTTTATCTGATAGCAGCAATTATTTTTGAAGTTTCTGGTACAACTTGTATGAAACTGTCAGAAGAATTTACCAAAATTATCCCCTCAATTTTTATTTTTGTATTTTATGGACTTTGCTTAACGTTTTTAACTCTTTCTCTCAGGACAATTCCGGTGAGTATAGTTTATTCTATTTGGGCAGGTTTTGGTACTCTGATAATTGCTACGATTAGCGTGATTTGGTTTCATGAGTCTTTTACGCTGGTAAAAATTATCTCTATGTCTTTTATAATTATCGGTATTATTGGTTTAAATTTGGCTGAGTAAAGGGACGAGGCAGAGGCAGGGGGAAATAATTACTAACAACCACTGACAACTGTACGGGCGAAGCATTTGGAGAACTATTTTTGGCAATGACCGATAATTTATCTTCCAAATGCTTCGCCCCTACTGACAACTGTACGGGCGAAGCATTTGGAGAACTATTTTTGGCAATGACCGATAATTTATCTTCCAAATGCTTCGCCCCTACTGACAACTGTACGGGCGAAGCATTTGGAGAACTATTTTTGGCAATGACTGATAATTTATCTTCCAAATGCTTCGCCCCTACTGACAACTGATAACTGACCACACTAAACCAGAAACTTAGATTAATACAAAAATAAATTATGAACAGTAAAATTTTGCTAACATCTGTATTTTTAGTCACAGTCAGCTTATCAGGTACAGTGCAAGCGGCAAATTATGAAGATATTAGACAGTTATTGGCAAATAAACAATGTCCAAAATGTCTTCTTGGTAACGCTGGGTTAGTAATGGCTGATTTAGCTGGGGCAAATTTAAACGGTGCAAATCTTGCGGGTGCGAATTTAAGTCGGGCAAATTTGGCTGGTGCGGATTTGCGAGGTGCGAATTTAAGCGGTGCGAGTTTATTTGGCGTGAATTTAAGTGAGGCTAAACTTGGTGGTGCAAATTTAAGCGGTGCTGATTTAAGAGATACTTATTTAATGAATGCTGAATTGAAAGGTGCGAATATTACAGGTACAAATTTTCAAGGTGCGGTAGGAATACCTTCGCAAATTGCTAAATCAGAAGATTTTTATGCTTGGGGTGTAGCAGCAGCAGAAAAGGGGAATCTTAAACCAGCTATTGATTATTTTAGCCAAGCGATCGCACTTAAACCAGACTATGCTGGGGCATATTTAGCCCGTGGTGTCGCTAGTTACCAAAGTTTAGATAGAAAAAACGCTTTAGAAGATGCCCAAAAAGCAATAGAACTATTTGAAAAAGAAAAGAATAGTGAAGGAACACAAACAGCCAAAGCATTTATTTTAGAATTAAAAACCCCTTACACAGAAACAGTGAATACAGGTAAACCTAGCTTTATGGATTTTGCGGGTAGTCTAGGTTCAGTCTTATTACAATTTTTGCCCTTCTAATACCCAGTTCATTAATCTATCATTATCTGCGGTTAATGATTATGAAAATCTTGTTCTATGCAGCTTCGTCTTAACTTAGGATACTAACTAAGAAGCAATAATGGCACAGAAGGGAAAAAGATAAATGTCAGAAAATCTTAGAAGTAAAACTATCACACAAGGGGTACAAAGATCGCCTAATCGCGCCATGCTTAGGGCTGTAGGTTTTGAAGATGCAGATTTTAACAAAGCCATTGTCGGTGTAGCCAATGCCTATAGCACCATTACCCCTTGTAACATGGGGATAAACGAACTGGCACAAAGGGCGCAAACCGCGATTAAAACCGCCGGTGCAATGCCCCAAGTTTTCGGGACAATTACCATTAGTGACGGCATTTCCATGGGAACAGAAGGGATGAAATACTCCCTCGTTTCACGGGAAGTTATCGCTGATTCCATAGAAACAGTCTGTACTGGGCAAAGTATGGACGGTGTATTAGCAATTGGTGGCTGTGACAAAAATATGCCAGGGGCAATGTTAGCCATGGCGCGGATGAATATCCCTGCTATCTTTGTTTACGGTGGTACAATCAAACCCGGACACTATGAGGGTAAAGATCTAACCGTTGTCAGTTCCTTTGAAGCCGTTGGTCAATACAGTGCTGGTAAAATTGACGAAAATGAACTGTTAGCAGTTGAACGCGGTGCTTGCCCCGGTGCGGGTTCATGTGGAGGGATGTTTACAGCCAATACCATGTCTTCAGCTTTTGAAGCCATGGGCATGAGTTTACCCTACTCCTCCACCATGGCTGCTGAAGATCCAGAAAAAGCCGACAGCACCGAAAAATCAGCCGTTGTCCTCGTTGAAGCTATACGAAAACAAATATTACCTCGGCAAATCATCACCCGCAAATCCATAGAAAACGCCATTTCCGTGATTATGGCTGTGGGTGGTTCTACCAATGCAGTATTACATTTTTTAGCGATCGCCCGCGCTGCTGGTGTTGAACTAATTTTAGACGACTTTGAAACCATTCGCGGTCGTGTTCCCGTCATCTGTGATTTAAAACCCAGTGGTAGATATGTAGCCACCGACCTACACAAAGCCGGCGGTATTCCCCAAGTCATGAAAATGCTATTAGCCCATGGCTTGCTGCATGGTGATTGTATCACCATTTCCGGGCAAACAGTCGCCGAAGTCTTAGCAGATATCCCCGCAGAACCACGGACAGACCAAGACGTAATTCGTCCTTGGCATAACCCCATGTATGCTCAAGGACACCTAGCCATTCTCAAAGGCAACCTGGCCATAGAAGGGTCAGTAGCCAAAATTACCGGAGTCAAAAAGCCTGTAATTACAGGACCCGCGAGAGTATTTGAATCGGAAGAATCCTGTTTAGAGGCAATTCTCGCCAAAAAAATCCAAGCTGGGGATGTTATAGTTATCCGCTACGAAGGACCAAAAGGCGGACCCGGTATGAGAGAAATGTTAGCCCCCACCTCCGCTATTATTGGGGCTGGTTTAGGTGACTCTGTAGGCTTAATTACCGACGGACGCTTCTCCGGTGGTACTTACGGCATGGTAGTCGGTCACGTTGCCCCAGAAGCGGCTGTAGGTGGTAACATCGCCTTAGTAGTAGAAGGTGATAGCATTACCATAGATGCCAATGCCCGATTGTTGCAACTGAATGTATCAGCAGCAGAATTAGCTACTCGTCGCGCAAATTGGCAACCACTTCCACCCAGATATACTAAGGGCGTACTTGCGAAATATGCCAAACTTGTAGCTTCCAGTAGTGTGGGTGCAGTAACAGATTTGGACTTATTTGCTAATTAGTAATTATATGAGATCCCCAACTTCTTTGAGAACTCGGGGATCTGAAATTTAGTTAGTATATTTTAAGATTATACTTCGACAGGCTCAGTAACCATGCAGCTAAATTCAAACTTATCAGAAACAGTTACTCAACGTTGGCAAATATTGAAAAATGGTATTAATCACAATTTAGATTCTTTCACTCAATCTGTACAACAACAAGCGACAAAAACAACTGATAATACTAAAGATTATTTAGAAAATAATTGGCACAATGTCGAGAGAATTACTAATAATACATCAGGAGTAATTCAAAAAACTATTAATACATCTGTGCATGATTTTTTATCACAATATCCCTGGTTTTTCCAAGTATTAGAAATATTCACATGGGGAATAAATCACCCTGTCAGGGGTGGAATAATTTTATTATTTACAATTGCAGTGATTTGGAGTATCATTAAAGCAATTGTTAGAATCATAGAAACTGCCAGTTGGTCAATTTTAAAAATTCCTTTTATATTACTACAAAAATTATTAAAATCTCTTTGGATAACATTTCCTAAAGTGGGAATTTTCGGCATTGGTAAAATTCAAAGTAAACAGCAACGGTTAGCTGAAATTTCCCAGCGTTTAGAAGTTATTCACAACGAACAAAAAGCACTATTACAAGAAGCTGCTAAACTCATGAAATCAGATCCAGAAAATATGATGACTAATTCTAACGGTCAGGAGACATCTGTTTAATTATCTCATCTTTTTGACCAGATACAAAATTAGCAAACCGGACTGCTAAAGGTGGTACAAAGAGAAAAGGACTACTAAAACCGGAAAATATATGTAGTCCTGAAAATTCAGAAATAGCACCAATTAAAGGCAATTTATCCTGAGTAAATGCCACTAAACAATGATGCCATGTTCCTGGTAAATTTCCTAAACTTGGTAATATGTTCGTAATACTTTCTCGTAACCATTGTTCACTTGCTGTTGAGTTAATTTCCGCTTGCGGATTTGTTAAAACCCGGCTAATTTGACCTATGCGTAAACTCCCGTCCAGAAATTGCACCACACCAGCATCTAAAATTGGTGATACTATTTCATGATTCGGGTTATCCCATAATTCATCAATTTGAGTAGATTCTGCTTCTAGTTCATATCTTTGCAGATTTGCGGGTGATACTAAGCTATGTAATTGAATATCTGTAGATGGTATTTCAATGATTTCTGCATGAGAAAAATATATTTTCGCAGCAATATCCATTGATTTTAGTAGTTTACGAGTAATTCCTCCAGCACAAATCACAACATTATCACTCTGAAAAGTATTAGTATTTGTTTTCACACCTGTACATTTTTTCATAGAAGTAGTTACTAGTTCTATAAATTCCCCAAATTGGATTTCTCCTCCTAAATCTATCATTGCTTGAATGTAAGCTTGGGTAGTTTTTTCTGGGTGAACATGACCATGTTTAACAGTTAATGCACCAGATATAGCTTCGGGGTTTAAAAAAGGTTCTAATTCACAAGCTTCTTGAATACTAATTAAATGCGGAGGAATAACAACATCTTGATAAGATTTAGCCATTGTTTCGGGATTAATATCTACGGAAATAGTCATTAATAAATTTAATTCCCGAAATTGAGTATCTGCATTTAATTCTTCTGATAATATCCGATGACGGGTTAACCCTTCTGTAGATAATTGTTTTGTAATTGCTGTTGTTGCTGACCAAAAACTAATGCCACCATAACTATAACGGGTAGCATTTTGGGGTGTTTGGTATTGTTCCAACAAAAGTACAGAAAATCCAATTTTTGTTAATTCATACGCAAGTGCAGCACCAGTAATTCCCGCACCAATAATAATCCAGTCGTAAGTTTTCATAATTTAGTAAAAATGTATATTGCACATGAATTATTAAATGTTTTATTCATTTTAATGAAAGCAAGAATTCTTTTGTCAGAAATTCATCAGCGATTTTTCCATCAGTGGGTAAGTATATACAAACTTGAATATCTAACTCTTTTAAAAACTTGCACATCAATGGTCCAACATCTTGCCATTGTAAATTACCAAGTCCACAACCTAAAGCCGACATTGCCAAAGATTTTATACCTTGTTGTTTATAATTATCCTGAATCCATTTTAACACCAATCCACTTATCTCAGAGTAGTTACTCAACTACGTAGAAGTTTTGCTTGTATACTAGGAATTAAGCAACTGAGCTTTACGCTTACCTGGAAAGGGTGTAAAGTCTATTTATAATTCCTAGTGTTGATGACTCAGCAGCTTACAATTAAATAGACTGAAATTATAAATATCATAACTGCTTGACAACGCTTTCAATTAAACTATTTCAGAGTATTTAAAACGATGAATATGCAAGAACAACCTAACGGTGCAGATAATAAACGCGCTGACAAGACAGAAATCGCTCTGCATCTAGATTCTGAATTAATAGAGCAAATTCAACATCTCACTAATGACCCCAGTAAAGTGATTGAAGTGGCTATCCGTCAATGGTTACGCGGTGATTTCACCAGAGATGATGAGTTAACACGTACACCCCTACGCACACCCGTTCCCCCTCGTGGTGAATGGAATGATTAAAATCATCCGACAAGTGTCAACAAATAATAAGAAATGTAAAATTTAATGCCTTGAATGCCATAAAGGTCAAAAATCCACAGTTTAAAAATGGGAAAGCTGTAAAAGTTTATGCCAGAATTCAAGTAGCGTTAGTTTGACACTCCCCGTGTCTGTAGACCGGGGGGTGTCAATAAACAGAACTACCAGAAATATTCGCCGAACACTAGATTTAGTGAAATTAGTGGTTTTGTTGATAATTGTTTACAGGTTGCCAAATTATGGTAGAATAGTGTACTGTTGTTGAAGTGAAGTTATAAATCAATGACTAAACTAAAACTACAGGGTTAAAATCCAAGTAAATAAGCGCCTTTGGCCGATTGGGGAGGCAACGAACTCATAATTCGTCTTCAGGCTGGTTCGATTCCAGCAGGGCGCACTTTGCAAAATCCTAACTATAATAAATCACGTTTTTCAGGTTTTTGCCTGTTAATTGCCCATTCTATCTGTCGTAAAATCCCCCTTAACATTCTCACTTCCGCAGTTTGTGGATAAGCACGATTATACAGGTAGCGGAATTTTTCCATGCGACTAGCTGCGGTATGAGGATAAAGATAACCAATGGACAGCAATAAAGATTCCAATTGTTGATAGTATGCTTCCATCGCATCTAACGGGGCAATTTCTGAAACAGGTATATTCTCATCTATAAATAATTCTGTAGATTGTGACAATTCATAACAACAAATAGAAACCGCAGTAGCTAAATTCAAAGATGGATATTCTGGATTAGTGGGAATAAAAACTAATTTGTGGGCATAATTTAATTCTTCATTAGTTAATCCCCTATCTTCCCTGCCAAAAATTAAAGCTACAGGCTTTTCTGCTGCTGCTAATAACCAGGGTAAAGCGGTGCGAGGGGTTTCTAGAGGAATTTCTCCACTGTAGTCCCGTCCCATGGTTGCAATGGCACGGACACAGCCCTGTAATGCTGCTGGTAATGTATCTACTATGATCGCAGATTCTAAAATGTCTTTGCCACGAACTGCCATTTTTATAGCATCCGAGGATGTGCGATCGCATTGAGGATTGACTAATATTAATTTAGATAAGCCAAAATTTTTCATAACTCTGGCCACTGAACCTATATTCAATGGTCCGGCTGGTTCTACTAATACGATAATTACGTTATGGCAACTGGGTTGTATATTAAAACTTTCTGTCATACTTATTTACTTTTACTGGCTCTAATCATCATAATTCAACATTTCTGGCATTATCTATATGCAAAACTAGTGGTTTAAGTAAAAAAATATCAAATACTAGAACTTATGCACAATATTCAAAAGTTAAAAAACCTTGGCAAAACTTGGAAAAATATCAAGTCCTGCCAAGGTATTTAGTTACAAGTAATTACTATTAAATGCTGGCTTTAATTAAACCAGGACAAACTGATTAGGATTAGCCACACTCAAAGCACTGGCTTGAATACCAGTTAAAGTGGCTAAAGTTTGACCACCAAAGATAACCGCAGTATCAGCACCAACTTGAGTCAAAGTTAGATTGGCTGTAGTGATACCTAAACTGGCAGCGCCAGAAATACCAATTACATCAGTACCAATTTGGAAATCTAGAATGGTGTTAGTAGCTTTGGTTAATTCACCAAAAACAATCCAGAATTGGTCAGCGCCAGCACCACCAGATAGGGTGTGACCACCACCAAGACCGATTTCAAAGGTATCATTACCATCACCACCCAAGGCACGACCACCAGTACCATTACCCAGGAAGAATAAATCATTACCAGCGCCACCAGAGGCACGGAAATTATTGGCTTCATCTCCAAAGAATGTGTCGTTATCAGCACTACCAAAAGCGCGATCGCCATTGGCTAAAAACACGGTATCATTGCCACTACCACCGTCAATAATGTTATTACTGGCAAGAGCGCCCGCAGCCGCACTATCAACCTCGTCATTACCAGCGCCACTAAACACGACATCCTTAATACCACCAAAGCCAGGAGTTTGCTTGGCTACAATCGTATCGGCATTAGGTGTACCAGCAAAGAATTGTGTGTCCTGAATCAAATTGGCATTAGGCGCAGTCAAGAAAGATAACTGACCACCTTCAACCAGGTTTTCTTGTCTAGTTTTTGTGCCATCACCATTACCATCAATATTTGTGGCGGTAATAATTGTTCCAGAACGAATACTATGCGCCTGGACATCAAACACAAACTGTGTACCAGGAGCGTTACCAAAAAGACTAGAAACGTCTAGAATACCTGAAGTTTCCCAGTTACCGATATCAGTGGGGCTAGAATCAGTTTGACCAGAAGGAACAGCCGAGCGATCAACTTGTGCAATTTTAGTTAAGCTGTCCGCTGGATTGGCAGCAGCAGGATCAAGAACGTAAATAGAGGCTTCTTGCTTAGAAGTTGCACCCCAGATATCTGCTCCTAGTGCGCGGTCTTCTTGTAAGTAAATTTTGCCATTATCAGCCCAGTCGAGGTTATCAGGACTACGCATACCGAAATCTTGTTTACCAGCGTCGTTGCCATCGTAAAGGATGTCAATTTTTGCAGTGATTTCTGGTGCAGTTGTAATCTTCCACAGAGCATCATTTCCAGATGTGGGGTGTTGAATGGCAACGATAAATTCATTGGGATTGTTTGTAGAAATCAACCCAGTAGGTTCAGATCCAGGAACTCCCAAACTAGCCCAACGAGTAATTGATTCAGCTACACCATCCTTATTGCTATCAGATGCCTTCCAGATATCGCCAGGACCGTTGTCTTCGATAATGTAAAGATTACCAGCAGCATCACTAGCCAAGTTGTCAGGGTTATTGAGGTTGGTACCCGCAGCTAAAGCAGTACCACCATCAATTGTGCTACGACTAGCAAAAAGCTTAACTTCATTAGTTTTGAGGTTAATGCCATAAACTGCGTTTTCGCTAGTTGTAGCTACATAAAGAATGTCACCAATAATTTCTAAGTCTTCTGGACGACCGTAGGGTGTACCACCAACTTCATCCGCTGCTGCCCGTCCGCCCGTAGTAGTGCTACTAAAGTCAAAGGGATCGGCGGTGGTGGTTTTCACGCCATTAGCATCGGTAATCGCCACCCAAGTAGCTGCACCAGTGCGAGTAGTAGCTGTATTTGTAGCAGAGTCCCAGTTTTCCGAAGCAATACCTGTAAAGGCAGTTACCTTCAAGACAAAACTTTGTCCAACACTCAAATCACCAGCAGTCTTAGGTACAAACTTGTAGATAGAACCAGTGTTGCTCTCATCAATAAAGTACAAAGTACCAGAAGCATCAAACTTCAAGCCTTCATGGGAAACAGCAGGAATATTACTGCGCCAAACCACATTAGCTGTATCACCAGCAGCCATCAAGGGGTTAAGCCACTCAAATAGACGACCATTGGTTCTTTCTTCTGCTGTAATAACTGTTCCATAGGGAGTATATACCGCAGGGTCAAAAGGACCAAAATCATCATTATTCTTATCCCAAACCGTAGGATTGGTGGTGTAGGGTAAGGCCGCTTGACCAGTCAAGGCTGAAACAAAGTCACCAGTTTGGGTGTCGTAGCGAGCTAAACCAGCGCCTTGACCTACTTCCATCGGAATGTAGATGTAGCGGTTGGTGGGATCGAGTGCCACCATGTCCCAGTTACCAAAGGTGGCAGCAAATTGAGGATCTAGATTAGCTTTGTTGCGGTCAACAATTTCTGTCTGAGTGAATCCTGTTGGTAGTAAAAAGGGTGCAGTGTCTTCTGCTGTAGGAACAGTAGCAGTAGTAGAAAGAAGTTGGCTAAAGTCAACATCAATTTTGTAGGTTGTACCCCAAACATCAGGTCCTGCAGTAATACCAGTGGAGGCTAAAACAGCTTGAGTACCATCGGAAGGATTTGTAGCGATATCTTCAGGACGAGAAAACCTGAAGGCATTAACTGCGGTAGCTAACTCATTTTGTTTTGTTTGTGTAGCAAAACCTTGAGAGTCATAACCTGTAGTATTTGCTTTTGTGGGATCGTAGTAAGAAATTTCTACAAATTGACCGTTTGTGCTGTTACCACTGCCTTTGAACTGGCTAGGATTAGCTTCAATTGCATCAGTAGCATTTGCAGGATCGTCAGCCACCCATACGAATAGTTTACCCTGTGCTAAACCATTGCGTTCCAGGAAACCGCCAGCTTTTTTATCGCCAACATAGAGATATAAAGGCGCGTTATTGCTATCGTCACCAATTAAAAAGGCAACTTTATCAGTGCGGCTTGTATTTAGTTCTGTGACGTTTTCCCACGAAGCGCGACCAAATGCGGGTACTGCATATAAAGTATTTGTTTGTGTATCCAAGGCGAATTGTGTACCATTACTGGTTTCTTCACCAGAGAAGAAAATACGATCAGCTAAACCAATACCTGCACCAAACTGGTTGGCTTCAAATAAAGCAGCAGAACAAAAACGTTGAATACCAGCGTTCTCTAAATCAGCAGCAGCATCAACAACTTCACCTTTGCGGTTGATAATGGTGTCATGGGCTAATCCAGCATCGACGATTTGCAATGTGCGCTTGTCAACATCAAAATAGTTAACTCTTGCACCGGGGAGTTGAGTACCGTTTTTCAGGGTGTACTTATAACCATCAGCAGCCCCTACTTCATTAACAACTAATACACGAACAGTTGTATCGTTGAGTGAAAAAGCACCAATACCGTCAAGAATACCGGGAGGAACATAGTTGCCAATTTTGTCGCCAACTGTAAAAATTGGGTCAACTGTGTAACCGTTTAATCCTTTGACTTGAGACGGTTGGGTTGTATCGAATGGTGTGTTACCCATAAAATCCCTCAGTTTTCTTTGTAATGCTTACTGAATCAATGCTTGGTAAATTTAGGAAAACCTATATTTACCGAATACGAATATCACTTTTTATTAGCCTCTCACTCAGAGGTTAAGAAGGCACTATGAATTGGCTATTTCTTAATTAAAAATCCTTCTAAAAGTTAATTTTTGATTAAGGCAAGATTATCTATTTATAGGTACTATGCCAATATTAAAACTAATACACACCCGATCTTCATTACTCGTATTCATTTCCACACCATGTAACAGCCAACTGGGAAATATTAACATCGTCCCTTCACGAGCTTTATAAGTGATTTTGGGGAAAGTCCAGAGATTAAACTCTATAGATGGTGGTACGATCATCTGTGAAGCTGGTCGCGGATCAGAGAAAAATATGCCACCACAATTTTCAGGAGTTTTCAGATAATAAACTCCACTTAAAACTGAGTTGGGATGATTATGTACAGAGTTGGAAGCAAGTTTACGATTAATAATTCCCCAACAAGTTGTAATTTTGAGACTAAACTTTTGTAAGTCCCATTGTAAAAATGTGGCAACTTCTAAGACATTTTGATTAATGATTTGTATCAGGTTGTCAAAACTATCCCTTTCATGCAACCTATCTGTACTATGCCATCCTAGTATATTTGACCATTTCTCACCCTGACTATCTCGACGTTCTTCCGCATAGATAGTTTGTAAGAGTGGAGGATTTAATTGTTGATAATTTTCTAGGGAAAAATGCCAAACAGACGTGGGAAACCAATCATTTCTAGAACCAACCATAATTTTGATTTATGTTTATATTGACTTGTGAACTTTGTCGCTGGGCAAAAAACATGGACGGCTAAAAACAAAAAAAGCCTAAGTCCTGTTAAGCTCAATAGGTAACTTTCCTGCACTGAACTGTTTTATGCACCTACCTTCCTTTCTATGGTTATGGAAAATAGCCGCTTGGTCAATGGGATTATCTTTACTAGCCTATTTATTTTTAGCCATAACTGGTCTTTGGATGTTACGGGTTAGAACAAACCCAGAATCTTTCGGTATTCTCTTACCTTGGTATCGTCAGCAGGTGCGATCGCTCCATTATATAATCGGCATCACGATGGTTAGTCTAGTATTACTACTTCTAGCTGTTGGCATTGTGGGTACATTAGGACACTTTGGTTCACTGGGACATTCACCACATTTAGCCGCTGGGTTAATAGTCGTCATCTTAGTTTTAGTATCCGCATTTAGCGCCACTCAAATTAATACCACACAACTTTGGGCTAGACCATTACATCTTGGTTGTAATTTCTGCTTATTACTAGGATTCGCTTGGGTATCTCTCAGTGGTTGGACTGTGGTGCAAAAGTATTTGCCTTAATTCTCAGTTTCTACCATGCTTCTATTATGCCTGGGAAATTGTGCAGACCACACACAAATAATTTATCCTGAAAATCCTGATTCAGCCCTTGACAAAATTCTCAGTTTCGATTACACTTATGTTATGAGTGGAAAAGTGTGCGCCCATATATATAGGGTTTTCATTTATCAAATCATTTAAAACAGTAAAACCTTTATAAATGATTCATGCTTTCAAGAACTTGGGTACGCAAGACATTTTTGATGGTAAAGATTCTAAAGCTGCTCGAAAAACCTGTCCCTCAATTTTGTCAGAATCAGGATATCCAGGATTTGAGGATTTACAGGATGTGATTGAAAGATTGTTTTTGAGGAAGTGGTGTTTTTTTTAGTCAGAATCAGGATATCCAGGATTTGAGGATTTACAGGATGTGATTGAAAGATTGTTTTTGAGGAAGTGGTGTTTTTTTTAGTCAGAATCAGGATATCCAGGATTTGAGGATTTACAGGATGTGATTGAAAGATTGTTTTTGAGGAAGTGGTGTTTTTTGGAAGTTGGGATATTTTAAAGATGTTGTTTTATGCTCTTCTTTAGATGGTTAGTTTACAGCATTTTCGCAATTACCAATTACCCATCCTGAAAATCCGGAAAATCCTAATATGGCTTGCGCCACGCTACGCTATCAGACAAAATCATCTCCAAAATCCCCACAAACAATCATTAAACAACATCCTGAAAAATCCCAACTTCCCACAAACAATCATCCAACAACATCCTGAAAATCCTCAAATCCTGGATATCCTGATTCTGACAAAATCATCTCCAAAATCCCCACA
>NZ_VILA01000016.1:0-115774 GCF_009712025.1 Dolichospermum sp. UHCC 0406 | reverse complement strand
GTCAATCCTTAAATCCTGGATATCCTGATTCTGACAAAATAAAATCACCAACTCCCACCAAAAATCATCCAATAACATCCTGAAAATCCTCAAATCCTGGATATCCTGATATGGCTTGCGCCACGCTTCGCTATCAGACAAAATCAAATCATCAACTCCCCACCAAAAATCATCCAACAACATCCTGAAAATCCTCAAATCCTGGATATCCTGATTCAGACAATTTTACCCCTTGACAAAATTCTCAGTTTCGACTATGCTTAGGTTATAGGTGGAAAAGTATGCGCCCACATATATAAGGTTTCCACATCCAGTATTTATCCAAAAAGAATTCCGCCTAACGGCGGGACAAGGGAAAAGAAAAAAGAGCAGAGGGCAAAAGAGCAAGAGTATAAAGGGCAACTAAGTCCTCGCCGCGCCACTACAAACAACCCGAAAACCAATACCGTCGTCGTTGTGGTCGAGGATGTTGTAGCCGCGGTAAGCAGAACGGCAACGTTCAGAATTGCTGAACCACGAACCACCGCGCAGCAGCTTTACATTGCTTAGGTTTATAAAAGCGCTACCATTTATAGGCGCATTTATATAATTTTCCTGCCAATTATCTTCGCACCATTCACACACATTTCCGTGCATATCATACAAACCAAAAGCATTAGGGGGAAAAGTTCCTACATCTGTGGTTTGTTCTCGATATTGTCCTTTTGGTGCAGCAGTGTAGGCAAACTCACCATTATAGTTTACCAAATCTGGGGTAATACTTTCACCAAAATAAAAAGGTGTCGTTGTTCCCGCCCTGCAAGCATACTCCCATTGTGCCTCACTGGGCAACTTATAGTTTTTACCTGTTTTTTGGCTTAACTTTTGACAAAATACGACTGCATCATCCCAACTCACAAATTCAGCAGGGCGATTATTACCTTTGAAATAAGCAGGATTATTCCCCATGATAGCTTGATATTGTGCTTGAGTCACAGAATATTTACCGATAAAGAAGCTGGGAACATTAACTTGATGTTGGGGACTTTCATAATAATATAATCTTCCCGTTTCATATGTCGGTGAACCCATGTGAAATGTTCCTGCGGGTATTTCCACCATTTCCAACTTCACCCCATTTCCCAAATCTTCCACAAAGTAATTTGCTGAGTGGTTGCGTTTGTTGATAATGCTTCCTTTTGCGTTGGTGGTGACAACTTCAAAAGTGAAAGTTTTGAGATGATTATTTTGTGATTGAATACCTAAAAACCTAAACCATTCTGTAATAGACTGAGGACGGTTTTGATAATCTAACTCCATTCCCTTGAGAATAGCATCATTTACCTTTTGACTAATTTGAGAATTGTATTTTTGCGGTGGTTCAATCGCCATTTTCATATCTAGCATAATCTTAGCATTCAGATAAGGACTAGGCAGAGGAATGAAAGGAGGTTCATGAACAGCGATAATTACATATAATGTCGCAGCTAAAGCATAAATATCTAACGCCGGAGTGAAATTACTTCTATTTTCAAATTGTTCTGGTGGTGCAAAAACCGGAGTTTTGGCATTTGTTAAACTCATCAATTCGGCAAAGTTGACTTCTCTGGCTAAACCAAAATCAATTAATATGGCTTTATTGTCTTCTTCTCTTAGTAAAATATTCGCAGGTTTAATATCTCGGTGCAGATAATTACGACTATGAATATAACTTAAAGCCTCTCCAATGCCTTTAATAATTTCTAAACCCGCACTTTCACTAAAAACACCATTCGCGTATAAATATTGTTCTAAATTTTTGCCTTTGACATATTCCATCACCATACAAGATAAACCATTTTCTTGAAACAGTTCAGGATACACTTTGACAATGTGAGGATGATCAAAGGTAGCTAAGACCATTGCTTCGGTGTTAAACTTGTCCTGTTCTTCTGCTAGAAAGTCTCCAAAACCTTCTGTATTCCCATATTTATCTCGATAGCGTTGTTTCAAAAAAGAGACATTGAGACTTTTGATAGCTACTTCTTTTTTGCGTTTATGATCTTGCGCTAAATAGGTAATACCAAATCCTCCCTGTCCAAGAGTATCAATAATTTCGTATTGTCCTTTTTTGAGTAGTTGCCCTGGGGTAAAATAAGCCATAATAAAATTTAAGTTGTCAGAATCAGGATTTAAGGATTTTCAGGATAAAGAGGAAAATAATTATATTGGTGTTGGAAAAGTCTATATATATGGGCGCACACTTTTCCACCTATAACATAAGGATAACTCAAGCTTTGAGTTTTGTCAAGTCTTGATGGATTAAATTGTCAGAATCAGGATGTCCAGGATTTGAGGATTTTCAGGATAAAGAGGAAAATAATTATATTGGTGTTGGAAAAGTCTATATATATGGGCGCACACTTTTCCACCTATAACATAAGGATAACTCAAGCTTTGAGTTTTGTCAAGTCTTGATGGATTAAATTGTCAGAATCAGGATGTCCAGGATTTGAGGATTTTCAGGATAAAGAGGAAAATAATTATATTGGTGTTGGAAAAGTCTATATATATGGGCGCACACTTTTCCACTCATAACATAATCATAACATAGGCTTTTGGCTTTGTCAAGCCTTGATGATAATTTTAATGATTTTGAATTAAACCGCATCTACTTTGAATCGCATAGTTTTTTCTTAATCGGGTTTTTGCTGATTACCTATCCACCAAGCCAAACCACCCATAAATAATACCCCCATAACTCCCTGTAAAGGATTATTATTCACACCAGTAACCCAATCAGGAACTTGACCCGAATATTGGGTTAATTGTCCCACATTAATGATGTAATAACCCCAAACCAACCCACCATGTAAACCAATAGGTAAACCCAAACGCCCCCGTTTCCAACGTTTTCCCCATACCTGCGTTAAGCCCAACAGCACCAAAGCCGGAAACTGGGGTAAAGTATGAATAATTGCCTCCAAAGGTTTAATAAAATGGGATACAGCAAATAAAATTGCATCTATCCAGAGAGCGATATTTAATTTATAATCTCGTTGTAACTCATCCAATAACCAACCCCGAAATAATAATTCCTCTGCAAAACCCACACCCAAACTAACTAATAAACCTTCTAAAATTATTCTCCCTAAAAATACTTGTGGTTGTTGCCATACCAACCAACCTAGTACACCTTCCAAACCAAATAAAACTAAAACAGTAGTTAGTCCAATAGCCAACCCCTGCAACACATTCACCCCATTCAGGTGTGTAAATTCTAAACCATAATGGCTGAATATTTTTGGTTGTTGATAAACTTGCTTACCCCAAATATTCAGCAGAAAAATAAACTCTACATATAATATCACCAGCGTCAAAATACTTTCTAAATTGGTATCTTTGACTAGCAAATAAATTGGTACAGCTAGGGGTAGCCATAAAAATAGTAAGGCCAGTATAAAACAAACCAGCCTCACAGGAACGGGGTATTGGGTAAGTTGAGTGAGATTAATTTTCATAAAGTTAGTCAGTTATCATTAGTCAACAATATACTGCTAATGACCAATGACCAATGACTATTCGTCAGGTTCAATCGTACTACTTAAACCATGATTATTGAGGGTTTCAGAATAGAACTCCGCGTGTTCTTGAGCGCACCTAATTACTAAAGCTAACCCGTTATGGTGAGCTTCCATCATAATACTAACAGCTTGCGGTTGGGTGATGCTATTAACAGTAGTCATTAGCACCTGTACTACATACTCCATCGGATTATAATCATCATTATGGAGCAAGACGCGATACTGAGGCGCAAGCTTGCGGGATGTAGAACGCTTCTCAATGGTTTCGACTGACACGATTCTTTGCTCTTTTATTGTTGATTTACTACAATACAGTCCTGTTAGGCATTTGCTCAACAGTTATTTACTTCTGCACTGCCGCGGTTTCACCTGGAAATACTTTTGGCGTTGCTGAGAAGTTTTTTCCTAAAACATCATAACACAAATAAAAGAAATTTGCATTGATAATGGGACAGAGAAAATTTTTCTTTGCCTTCTATCTCCTCACTAGCAACAGAAATTATTAAAATCAAGGAAACTGCAACATAGTTCCTACTCTAGATAGTTATGGATATCAGCCCAAAATTTCAACCAGGACAAATTGTGTCCTTGGATTATAGTCGTCAAAATCTTTATGCAGAAGTTATTGAAATCGTGGTTTCCCGTCAATTGTGCTGGGTGCGTCCTTTACTGCTTGTGAACTCTACCCAAGAATTACCACTTGTGATGGATTTACGAAATGTATCTGATTTGTTATGGCCATTAGATTTATTTAGACCGGCTCTAGATACAGAAGTTATTGCTTTTTTAGGGCAACTTTTTCCCAAAGAACTCAAATTTGAGCCTGATTTAGGAGCTAAACAACAATTTAATTTATTTATTCATCAACTGTGGCAAGCATATCAACAAGGACAAGAAACATAAAGAGACTTAATTGCATAGGTAACACTAGCAACATAGGATGCTAGTAAGCAGCGTTGATGCCCAGTGCGATGAGACTTATCCCCAAGTAGGAACTAACTGTACTCTACCAGCATCCATCTCTGCCATTAGTAATTCTAAAGCTTCATAGTCAACATCAGAGATATGACCAAGCTTTGTTAATTCTGAGTTAATCTCATTTTCGATTTCTGGCGTTAATTTGCGGATATGCAGGGCTTTTTCTACCAACTGACGAATCACGTATCGAGTTTTCATAACAAATAAACCAAATTGCAGTTACTAGTCATTATCTCAGACAATTTTCGGTATAAAAGGTGATTTATACCTCTCGATCCTGTGATTTAGATCACTACTAAATAATCAAGACCAGTTATTCGGTAACTCTGTTTTTATCAGCGACAAAGGTAAAAATAAGGGCTGACAACTACAGAGAAATTTTACTGAAACCACCTCCATTCCTAGCTTCAGCAATAGTATTGCTATAGCGACAGATGATTAATCTGCATTCAGAAGGCATAAGTAGATTGTTTTTTAACTTGCTAAAAAAAAATGTATATATAAGTACACTTTACCATTGACTTATGACAATCTTTAAATAAACCCACTCAACCTATAAAGATTGAGTAAAGAGACTTCCAACTTGTAGCCAAGTCAGAAAAAAGGTTATCTTCAAATCAAATGCAAATCTAAACTTATCAAAGCTTATATGATAATTTCAATATAATTCCTAAAATTTTGCGCCTTTGCTCCTTTGCGTCTTTGCGCGAAACATAATTCATGCAGCACCAAATTTACAAGATAAAATTATTGAACTCAAGTTAAAATCTCTAATTAATGCTATTCTTAGATTGGTTAGCTGTAATTTATGGTAGCTAGAAGATAGCAAGTGGCTGTTTTAGTTGAACAATTAATAACATCGGATATTTTAAAACCTGCTCGTTACCTGGGTAATGAGCGTTTAGCAGTCCATAAGCCTTGGGATACGGCAACAATTCGTTGGGTTTTGACCTATCCAGAAGTGTATGAGGTAGGAGCATCAAATTTAGGGCATATCATCTTATACAACATTTTGAATGCCCAACCTCGTCAATTATGCGATCGCGCTTACCTACCAGGAGCGGATTTAGCCGCAAAACTCCGCACTACGCAGACACCCCTGTTTGCAGTGGAATCTAAACGGTGGTTAACGGACTTTGATATTTTAGGCTTTAGTCTCAGTTACGAATTAGGCGCAACTAACATCTTAGAAATGTTAGATTTAGCCGGAATTCCCGTCACTAGAGAAGAACGGTTACAGGGAAATTACCCGCTAATTTTTGCCGGTGGACAAACAGCAACATCTAACCCCGAACCTTATACAGATTTCTTTGATTTCATCGTTTTGGGAGATGGTGAAGAACTACTTCCCGAAATAGGCTTGGTTTTAGAAGAAGGGAAAAAAACAGGCTGGAATCGAGAAGAACTATTATTAGACTTGGCACAAATCCCTGGTGTCTATGTGCCGCAGTTCTATGAAATGGGTATTGGTGGGGCTGTATATCCCCTGCGTCCAGATGTCCCCAAAAGAGTCCTGAGAAGAGTAGCTACGCCCATTCCTGCCTATTCTATTGGCTTAGTACCTTATGTAGAAACAGTCCATGATCGCCTCACCATTGAAATTCGTCGAGGTTGTACTCGCGGTTGTCGCTTCTGTCAACCAGGAATGCTAACTAGACCAGCGAGGGATGTCGAACCGGAAAAAGTAGTAGAAGCTATAGAAAAGGGAATGCGGGAAACTGGTTACAATGAGTTTTCCCTGTTGTCTTTAAGTTGTTCTGATTATTTAGCCCTACCAGCGGTGGGGATGGAAATTAAAAATCGCTTAAAAAATGATAATATTTCCTTAACCTTACCAAGTCAAAGAGTAGATAGATTTGATGAAAATATTGCTAATATCCTGGGAGGTACGCGCCAAGGTGGGTTGACCTTTGCCCCAGAAGCGGGTACACAAAGAATGCGGGATATTGTTAATAAGGGTTTGACAAATGAAGAATTATTGCGGGGTGTAAAAACAGCTTGGTCACAAGGTTGGGATAAAATCAAGTTGTATTTTATGATTGGTTTACCCGGTGAAACAGATGCCGATGTGATCGGTATTGTAGAAACGGTCAACTGGTTAAAACAGGAATGTTGGGAAAAAGGCCGAAGATCGTTAAACTTTACCTTGACCATTTCTAATTTTACCCCCAAACCCCATACTCCCTTTCAATGGCATTCAGTCTCCACAACGGAATTTGCGAGAAAGCAAAATCTCCTGCGACAAGAGTTTCGCAAAATGAAGAATGTGAAAGTAAATTTCACGGATTTTCGCATCTCCGCCATGGAAGACTTTATTGGTAGAGGCGATCGCACTCTGGGGAAAGTGTTACGTAGCGCTTGGGAACTGGGTGCAGGTATGGATTCTTGGTATGATAATGTAGATGCAGCATTTACAGCTTGGGAAACAGCCATTACCGAAGCCGGTCTAGACTGGAAATACCGTCAAGTTGAAAATGGCGAATGGAATCTGTTTGCTGCTGACAACAAAGAACCAGAAACCCTCTCACCTTTGGATACTCCCTTACCTTGGGATCATATTGATACTGGCATTGATAAAAAGTGGCTACAAGAAGACCTCCAACGCGCTCTAGAAGCCGCAATTGTCCCCGACTGCTCTTTTGAAGGTTGTTCTCATTGTGGAGTCTGTGGCACTGATTTCGGTCATAATGTAGTTGTGGCTGCACCACCCATTCCCAGCTTTACCGGTGATTTTGTTCCCAACACCACCAAAGCCCAACGATTGCGAGTATGCTTTGGTAAACAAGGGGATATGGCTTTGGTCAGTCACTTGGATTTAATGCGTCTATTTGATCGAGTTATGCGCCGTGCCAGTTTACCAATTACATTCACAGGTGGTTTTCATCCTGGTCCGAGGATTTGTCTAGCCAGTGCTTTGACTTTAGGTGCTACCAGTGAAGGGGAAATTGTTGATTTTGAGTTGACCCAAGCCATTGATATTGAAACTTTTCATGCCCAATTGGTTAAGCAGCTACCTACTGACATCCCTATATATAATGTGGTAGAAGTAGATATCAAGTCTCCCTCTGCTACCCAATCTCTAGAAGCAGCCGAGTATTTACTAACAGTGTCTATACCCCAAAGCGAGGTACAACCGGCACAATGGCAAGGTTGGATTGAAACTATTAAAAATCAAGAGGAGATTTTATCGGCACATACAACTAAATCCGGTAAGCAGCAATTAATAAATCTGCGCTATCGCCTGTGGGAGATAGAATTAGTATCATCCTCTCACCGAGAATCAGACTCAACAGCAGTATTGCGTTATTTGGGTGTCTGTCGTCCCGACGGTGTGATCTTGCGTCCTGAGCAAATATTGTCTATGCTAGAAACAGTGGCGAATGGAGAATTTCACCTCTTGCATATCCACCGCAAGCGTCTAGTTATTGGATAACTTGCTAGTAGTTGCCAAAAATTAGGACATTGTGGGAATTGATTTTTCGCAAGGTTGCGTTAGAATGATAATCAAGAGAAATTTTCTGGTGCTGCCTTGAATGACCGAAAAGACGGGACACAAGCCTCGTCCTTCCAGGACGGCTTTATGTTAAAATTTGGTCATAGTCGCCATAGGGCATTGGGAGACTTTAAACGGACATGGAGGGACGATAAGACCACTTGTGGCGTGTTCTGGCGAAGTGTCAAGAATCACCGCACCTTCAGTTCGGTGAGTATGTCAATTGATTCACTACCTGTGATCATCACGGGAGCGAAGGCAAAAATATAAGAGTGTAACTTCTAAGATTGTATCCCAGACAAATTCCGCTGCTGATTACAAACCACTCTCTCTATAGCTACCTTGTGAATCAATCACTAACAATAGCTTTCGTCAACTTCTCCATTCACTGATACATTCTATCTCTTAAATAAGACTTGCTTTGATTGCGGGCTTTTATGCAATTGCTGCAAATGCAAGTGTGTTTAATTGTAAAAAATACCACGTAAGTATTGACAGAGATTAAAACCCTGCCAAAATTCTTGTAAAGATGACTCAGTGAGTTATCTGCACCCAGCTAGACTTTCTAGTAAAAACACGGATAGTGAATCCAGTGCTAAAGGCAGATTTCCCTCCGTCAGCAGATGGTAAACCCAAAAAGAAACCGTGTCTAAACGCGGAGGTTTTACACAAAGTGTGTGCTATTTAGATATAGTCAACTTTACTTGATGAAGCGTTAACTTTGAAATAGATATCTACGGATATCCAAAGTTTAAATAGCAGCGTATAGTATGGAAAATCGGCCAAAGGCGGTTGATTGAAGTCTGTAAAATATATGCAGCTATTCAGGAATAATCCGGCGTATAAACGCATCCAAGGTATCATTAGTTAGCTCTTCATAACTTTGCAGAGCTACTCAAATTGCGAATTTTTATTACTAGTAGCGTCTTGTAGCAGCGACCGTCAGGACAAGCGGGATAACAGAGAACTTCCTTGTAATTCCCAGCGGTGCTGCCAATTTTTGAGGAAATTGAATGCCAAAACAAATTATCATCGCGGAGCAGCATCAAATCGCTGCTGTATTTTCGGAAGATCAAATACAAGAACTCGTTGTAGCTACTGGTCATCACCAAATTGGTGATATCTATTTAGGTGTAGTAGAAAATGTCTTACCTGGGATAGATGCGGCTTTTGTCAATATCGGCGACCCAGAACGCAACGGTTTTATTCACGTCACTGATTTAGGTCCATTAAGGCTAAAACGTAGTGCAGCAGCGATTACAGAACTGTTGACACCACAGCAAAAAACCTTAGTGCAGGTGATGAAAGAACCAACGGGATCAAAAGGCCCCAGACTGACAGGTAACATCACCTTACCTGGTCGTTATGTCGTGTTGATGCCCTACGGACGGGGAGTAAATTTATCGAGACGGATTAAGAGCGAAAGTGAACGTAATCGCCTGAGAGCTTTGGCAATTCTAGTAAAACCAGCCGGAATGGGGCTGCTGGTACGCACAGAAGCAGAAGGCAAGCCAGAAGAAGCAATTATTGAAGATTTAGAAGTGCTGCAAAAGCAGTGGGAACTTGTGCAACAAGAAGCAGTAACTTCCCGTGCGCCGGCTCTACTGAATCGTGATGATGACTTTATTCAGCGCGTTCTCAGGGATATGTATGGTGGTGATGTGAATCGCATTGTTGTTGATTCCAGCACGGGCTTAAAACGGGTGAAGCAGTATTTACAAAACTGGAGTGGTGGCCAAACACCCCAAGGATTGCTAATTGATCATCACCGCGATCGCTCTCCTATCTTAGAATATTTCCGGATCAATGCGGCTGTCCGCGAAGCCCTCAGACCGAGAGTAGACTTACCATCAGGTGGTTATGTCATCATCCAACCAACAGAAGCCTTAACCGTCATAGATGTCAACTCCGGTTCTTTTACTCGTTCCGCAACTGCTAGAGAAACAGTGCTGTGGACAAACTGCGAAGCTGCGGCGGAAATTGCTCGTCAGTTACGGTTGCGGAACATTGCTGGGGTGATTGTGGTTGATTTCATTGACATGGAATCTCGACGTGATCAAATGCAAGTTTTAGAACACTTTAACAAAGCTCTAAAAGCTGATAAAGCTCGTCCCCAAATTGCTCAACTGACTGAACTAGGTTTGGTTGAACTCACTCGTAAACGTCAAGGCCAAAACATTTATGAATTATTTGGCGAAACTTGTCCTACTTGCGGCGGTTTAGGACATACCGTCAGATTACCGGGAGAAACGGAAAACCGCTTACCCATTCCGGCTGCGGACATCCCAGAGCGGTTTGTACCGATGCCACAAAGGGAATCTCGGACACCTGCACCTACCCGCATTCCTGATATCGGTAGCGTAGCCCAAGCCACACCCCGCGATACCTATGATGGTTTTGGAGATGGTTTTGAAACTGAACCAGAATTTAGCTCTCTCCATTTGATCAATCATCCTAGTTACCAAGAACTAAATGATAAGCGCCGGACCCGGACTCGTCGGAGTCGTATTGGTGTGAATGGCGCTAATGATAAAGATGAATCCCGCTTACCTACCAATCCTTTAGCTTTTGTCAATGATGCAGATTTGGACTTAGAAGAACCTGAATTACCAATCCCAGAAATCGCTCCACCTACTATTAATAAATCCGGTTGGACAGAAAGGCCAGAACGGGCAAAAGTCAAACTAGAACCGATTAAGGTAGAACCACCAGAGATTATTAATGTGGAAATGTCAGCAAAGGAACAAGATACTTATGCTGAAATGGGAATTTCTCCTTTACTCAAGTTAGATCGGGAGGGAAAAAATCCAAGATCGGTGATTATTAATGTTGTTCAACCAGGACAATCACCTATTGAAGAAACTGAATTTATCCCCGAACCAATTGTAATGGAAAAGACAATTCCTGAAGTTGTCACCATTAAAATACCGCAACCAACTTTTGAGCTAGAAGAAGAATCATCTTTCCCACCATTAGCAATATTCCCAGAATTGACAATAGTTCCCCAAGTAAAAGCAACTGAAACTGAAGGAAAAACTGAAATAGAAGCTGAAATAGAAGCTGAAACTAATAATGGATCTACTCCTAATCGTCGTCGTCGTCGTCGTTCATCAGCCTTAGATCCAGATGTTTTCGGACTATGATTTTCATGATTTGTGTGATTTATGTGATTAATTAATTAAGTAAGTAGAACGGCTTGAATAATTCAAAGTTTGTAGTGAGGAACTTATTCCTCATTTGAGGTCTGAAGCCCTTACTACGAAATCATCTCCAGATTTTTTACATTACTTAATCTACTTTGATTTATTTTCGTCTACTTACTTACTTAAATCAATTACATAAATCATAGTTACGACTAATCATCTGAATCAAACAAATCACACAAATCACAGTTTAGACAATGGGAGAAATTAAACCTGCACTCTGGGATAATTCGAGTTGGTTAGAGTTTTCTAGCTACTCAAATATGCAGGGTGCAGTTGGGGGTGTGGACGAGGTAGGAAGAGGGGCTTTATTTGGTCCTGTGGTGGCAGCGGCAGTTATATTACCAGTAGAGGCTTTATCAATCCTGATGGTAGATAACATTAAGGATAGTAAAAAGTTGTCTAGCTCTCGCAGAACTAAACTAGCTGAAAAAATTAATACCCTGGCGTTAGACTGGAGAATTGGTTATGCTACAACTGCGGAAATAGATGAGTTGAATATTTTACAGGCAACTCTATTAGCTATGAAGCGGGCTGTTTTGAAGTTGAAGGTAAAGCCTGAACTGTGTTTGATTGATGGTAATCAGTTGGTGAAGAATTTGCCAATACCACAAGAAACAATTGTTAAGGGTGATGAACTATCGCTTAATATTGCCGCAGCTAGTATTATGGCTAAGGTTTGGCGTGATGATTTGGTGCAACGGTTAGCATTAAAATACCCTTTATATGATCTAGAACGGAATAAAGGTTACGGAAGTCCGCGTCATTTACTGGCACTTCAAAAATACGGACTCTCACCTTTACATCGGCGTTCTTTTCGTCCTTGCCAAATTCCATCTTAAAACTACTCAAAATTCAAAGTTGGTAATATGGCTTGGTCACTCTACCGCTATCAGGAATGTTATGATCAATCTCGTTATTTTGAGTTTGCGAGATTACCCAATGCCGATAATCTGCTAAGAGGTGATGTAACAATCTTTGTTTAATTGTCAGTAGCACACTTTTGAGTAATCCATTCCCTGTAGTTTCTAAAATTGATTTGGGTGTAAAGGAAAATGGTTGTGGTATGTCTACTAAAACTTCCAAATCAGCTTTCCCTTGCAAGTGAGTTTCACCATTGAGTTGAACTGGTGATAAATAGCCTTTTAAATTCAGCGCAAACCTTTCGTTAATATACTCAAAACCCAGTATTTCACAACCGAGCGATCGCAAATAAATTGTACCGCTGGCATCTGCCCAAACTCGCATATCTACGGTTGGCTGAATACTCAGTGACATAAAAGACAGAGGACGCATTTTTAACCGAAAAACTTCGTCAGAAAGTTGTTGAATTCTTGTATTATCAGCTAAGGCATTGACCAAACGTTGAGGTTGACGCAAGTAGTGTTGAATAGGAATAGATTGCTTAGGAACGGAAATTTCCACCGATTGAGAGGCAATAAACTTAGTAACCATGAGCAAATTAAACCATTTGTTTTTTTTATTGTAATATTTTTTAACAATTTAAATTGCTAAAAAATCAAACTTTCATTTCATTATTAATTAAATTCGCCAAATTTAAAAGCATGAATCTGAAAATCGCTCATTTAGGTCCACAGGGAACTTATACCGAACAAGCAGCTTTTTTTTATCTCAACTGGTTAAAAACCCATCAGGGCATTATCGCTAATTTATATCCTTATCCTAGCATAGCTCAATCACTACAAGCTATAGCAGATAAAAAAGCAGAAATAGCTGTTGTCCCTGTGGAAAATTCTATTGAAGGTAGTGTCAACATGACACTGGATAGCTTATGGCAATTGGATAATTTAAAAATTCAGTTGGCGTTAGTTTTACCAATTCAACATACATTAATTTCCTATGCAACTAACTTAGATACTATTAAAACTGTCTATTCTCATCCCCAAGCGTTAGCTCAATGTCAAGGATGGTTGTCACGTTTTTTACCAAATGTCAATTTAATTCCTAGTAATTCTACTACTGAAGCACTACAGAGATTAGAACAGGAAGTAACTACAGCGGCAATTTCTTCTAGTCGAGCGGCGCAATTGTATAATTTACCTATTTTAGCTAAAGGTATTAATGATTACCCAGAAAACTGCACTCAGTTTTGGGTGGTTAGCACGGAGGAAAATCATCCCATTGATTGTACTCATACATCCTTAGCATTCAGTGTACCAGCTAATATACCGGGCGCATTAATGAAAGCATTGGCGGTATTTGCTCGTTTGGGTATTAATCTCAGTCGGATTGAATCGCGTCCTACAAAACGCTCTTTGGGCGAATATTTATTTTATTTGGATATTGAAGCAGATGTGAATGCACAGATGATGAAATCTGCTTTAAGAGAGTTACAAAATTATACAGAAATCTTGAAAATCTTTGGTAGTTATAGCGTGTTACCCATTAGTTTATAATTGGTGATTGGTGATTGGTGATTGGTGATTGGTGATTGGTGAAAACTATTCTTCTTTTTTCTTCTTTTTTCTTCTTTTTTCTTCTTTTTTCTTCCTTCTTCTTCATCCTGACTCCTGACTCCTGACTCCTGACTCCTGACTCCTGTAATAGAATCTTCTGCAAATATCCATTACATTACTTTTTAAAATGTCAAGTTTTCAGACTTCTACCTTAATGCAATTATCTGTATCGCCAAAACTTTGTCAACCTTTAAAGATTGTCGCCTTGGGAGATAGCTTAGTATATGGATACGGTGATCCAGAAAAAGGTGGTTGGGTGGAACAACTGCGACGGTGGTGGATGCTACCGGATAGTGTGGGTCATGTGCTTTATAATTTGGGAGTAAGGGGCAATCGCACACAGCAAATTGCCCAACGCTTAGAAGTGGAATTTCGCCACCGGGGAGAAATCCGCAATCGTGTACCAGACTTGATTATTTTATCTGTCGGTGTCAACGATACACCTCGATTAAGAAGTCCCAAGGGCAGAAACTACACAGATTTTAGTCAGTTTGAATCAGAAATCGCCACATTACTAGATCAAGCTCAAAAACTTTGTCCTGTGGTGTTTGTGGGGATGGTTCCCGTAGACGAAACAAAAATGCCTTTTCTGGATTGTTTATTCTACAATCACGCTGACCAATACCGCTACAAAGAAGCAACACGGCAAGCTTGTGAACAAAGACAAATTCCCTATTTAGATATTTTTGATCAATGGATGCAACGTAGTCAAGGATGGAGAAGTGAACGGATTACCAATGACGGACTGCACCCGAATACACTGGGTTATCAGGACTTACTAGAATCTGTACTTAACTGGAAAGAATTATCGGAATATCATTGTCAAGCTGATTATGGGGCAGAATTGCAACAAGAATTTAGATGAAAATAGGGATTTTATTTATTAACTTACCTTTGGGGGTTAAAGTCCCCTGCTTCTACAAGCAGCGGGTTTTGCGTCGGGGTAAAATCCCCGTTGCAAAACGTAATTCTAAATTCTAAATTCTAAATTCTGCATTCTTTTAATTACCCTTAATTTGACACCAATGAGCATTGCTAAACCCCTACAGTTTAATGCTGTTTACCTACTTAACTTGAGTTGATACCGTTAAAACCTGTGGTGGTGAAGCATCTGGTGGATACAGAAAGTCAACTTGGACTAAAGATGTATTTCCTGGTTTTATATTCAACGATACCAAAGGTTCTCCCGTTTCACCACGCTTTTGAATTAAATGCACAAATTTATTTTGCCATTTTCCCTGGTCTTGATAACGTAAGCGCACAGTCCCTCGGAAGAAGATTTGACGCGCTGGTAGCTTAAAAAAGCGAAGTCCAGGTTTACTTAATTGATTTTCTTTGAGGGGAGTTTGGACTGCAACACTTACGGTTTGTTGATTTTGAGTATTGTTGTATAAAGGTAACTTGAGACTATATTGAATCCCATAATTACCATGAGCGTAATAAGCAGTATCAGGATAGCGCACTAACATGGGTGCGGTTTGAATTTGATTTGTTCCTAATGTTCCCCCATGTAAGGTACTCAAACCGTAGGAAAACGCTGCACCCGGTTGAGGAATAGTTAAATACTTGCTTTTTGGTGTATCTACTATATCGGCTAACCATCGAGAACCCTTAGATACTCCCGCTACACGTCCGTAAATTGTCGGTTTGTTGTTTCCTGTGATAGGAGTGGGGACTTTATCTCTAGGGGTGGATAATTCACCATTATCTAATAAATTTTGCCATTCTGCTAAATTAGGCGATCGCTCACTACCGTCAGTATTTGTCCGGGCAAACATCGCCAAACTTGCGGAGTAAACATTACCATTACTTCGCAGTCGCAGATATGTAGAACGACCATTTAAAGGGGGTGTTAGTCCTTGGACGGGAATTGGTAAATTTAATAACATCTGACTTGTCCCTGGGGGAATGACAATTTGGGAGGGAAAAATATCTTGTCTTTTTCCTCTCAAAATATCAGACATGACTCGACTCCCTGGACCTGCAAAAACTGTTCCTAAATCATTAGGGATTAAAGATGGTAATTCCTTAAATGGGGCATCTGGTTGACTTAAATAACTCGCACCTTGCCATATATTTACTGTCACCGGTTGAGAACCAGGATTATGTAAGATGATGCCCAAATACAAAGAACGTAAATTTTCCGGTGGGTCAGCTTTAGCAATATGATGGGCAAAAATATCAAACTGTCCACGCAAGGGAAAATCTAAATGGGCTGATGTGACTTTTTTTCCCGTTGCGGGAAAGGTAGAAAGTAAAATTCCTTCTTTTAATACCAGTTCTGGACTATTGCTATTAAATACCGGCACTGAATCCAATTTTCCCGGTAAAGGACGGACTGATTGTATTTGTAATATTTCTTCTGGTGGTGGTGTGGCAGGAACAGCTTGAGCAAGAGTTAAAGCTAGTAATAGTGGCAACATAATAATACTGAGTAATTTTTTTTTAACAGACGGGAATTTTTCTAAAGAAGTGCCAAGTTATTCATGATCAAAACGAAATCGGCAATTATCTTGAGCGAATTTTCTGGATTTAAAATTGGGACATGAACAAAAATACACTTAACTGACAGTTGAGACCGGTGTAAATAGTCTAAAACTGAATAATAAAGTCCCTCGCAGACAAACTTACCACAGTCGTAGCTAATCTCAACTGCGGCTGTTCCGACTAATAATTTTTCTAAATCCACGCTGGTTTGGAAAATATTTTCGGGGGAATTTCTAGACTCTTGAGGTAAGATGTCGGCAGAATTTGTAGACTCTACAGGCAAGGTGCTTGTGCTACTGGCAAGGACTTCTACGCTTAATTGGGAACGACTTGCAGCCATACCACAACAGATAATATAGTCAGGTTGGAGTTCATTAATTTTGGCAATGACGAGAGAACTTGCCAGTTGCACATCGACAGGGAGACGGTGCAAAAATTCTAAATCATGGGAGAGTGAAGCCATTTTGGCTAGTCCGAGTAACAAGTCATCGGATGAATTTGACTCTTGTTGGCTTAACCAAATGTCAAAAGAAGTTAATAGTATTTTTTTTTGCATTATAAATAATAATTAGAATTAGAATAATTAAAAGCCCTGCCTCATAAATTTACAAGGAGCAGCTAAATGGCAGTGATTGCAGTTGTTGATTACGATATGGGAAATTTGCACTCTGTTTGCAAAGGATTAGAAAAAGCTGGTGCGACCCCTCTCGTTACTTATTGTTCTCAAGAGTTGGCAAAAGCAGATGCTATAGTTTTACCAGGAGTGGGAGCATTTGATCCAGCGGTACAACATTTGCGATCGCGTGGTTTGGAACAACCGATTAAAGATGCGATCGCTTCTGGTAAACCGTTCTTGGGTATTTGTTTAGGATTACAAATTTTGTTTGAATCCAGCGCCGAAGGAACGTTACCAGGACTAGGAATTGTCCCCGGAAAAGTCCGCCGTTTTCGTTCTCAACCGGGGATGACAATTCCCCACATGGGTTGGAATCAACTCCAACTTAACCAACCAAAAAGTCTTTTATGGGAACATTTACCTATCGATCCTTGGGTTTATTTTGTGCATTCTTATTATGTTGAACCCACAAATCCCCAAGTTCGCGCGGCAACTGTGACTCATGGTGATCAAAGTTTTACAGCAGCGATCGCTCATGAAAATCTCATGGCTGTCCAATTCCATCCTGAAAAATCATCAAATGTCGGATTGCAAATTCTATCTAATTTTGTGGCTCAAGTCCGTGAAAAAGTTTTTGCTTAACAAAAGTTTGTAATATTTTCAGGTGTTTATTTGCTCAAAGTTGAAGATTTAATGATCAATTAAGTAATGAGTCTAAGAATTTACGGGAATCGTCTGCTTAAAACTTTACCAGGTGAACATACCAGACCTACCAGTGCGCGAGTCCGGGAAGCATTGTTTAATATTTGGCAGGGAACAATCGTTGGTTGTCGCTGGTTAGATTTGTGCGCCGGTAGTGGTTCTATGGGTGCGGAGGCTTTGTGCAGGGAAGCCAGCGTCGTTATCGGCATTGAAGAATCTAGTCAATCCTGTGCCATAATTCAAGAAAATTGGCAGCACGTGGCCAAGCCAGACCAAAAATTTCAGCTATTACGGGGAGATGTCACCCAACAGTTAAAAAAATTATCAGGTCAAAAATTTGACAGAATATATTTTGACCCACCTTATACTAGTGGATTATATGAACCAGTATTACAAGCGATCGCTCAATATCAGCTTTTAGATTGCCAAGGAGAAATAGCCGTCGAACATCGTTACAGAAATTGGCAACCATCAAACATTGACAACTGGGAAATCTGCCGTCAAAAAAGCTATGGCAAAACAGCTTTGACATTTTATCAAGAACAGGGAACAGGGAACAGGGAACAGGGAACAGGGAATAGGGAATAGGGAATAGACGGAGAATTTTCTTCTTTCTTCTTTCTTCTTTCTTCTTCCTTGACTCCTGACTCCTGACTCCTGACTCGGTGACTCCTGACTCGGTGACTCCTGACTCGGTGACTCCTGACTCGGTGACTCCTGACTCGGTGACTCCTGACTCCTGACTCATCAATTAATATCAGCCGCCCAATTCGGTGGGACGTTTGTATTGTCTATAAGCAGCGTAGAATAATCCGCTTAAAGTTACAAAAACTAAACCAAGCACAATACCTGATAGTAGGGGTTCAACCACTGTAAAGCTCCTTGTTGTAATTATGGAAAGATTCGTGTCCTGTTTTTGATTTTACCAAATTTGGCAATAATCTCCCATCCCATAACAGTTTTAAATCTAAATACTAGTTGACACTCCCCGCGTCTAAAGACGCGGGGATTCTATAGAGAGTTTCAGTCTATATCTCTCAGTTATCCCAGATTCAGGCAGGGTTCCTTAAATATTTGGGTTCTTGCCCTGATCCTGTTTGCCATTACTGGCAGAATCATCTCTGACAAGCGTAACTTTCCGAGAGTCCCCCGGTAGGTTTTTAATGTCTTTGCTGACAATTTAATTGTCTCACGAATATGGATTAAAATTTGAAATTATTTCAAATTTTTCAATTAATGTCAATGCAGGATAAAGGAAAGCCTCTAGCCTTCATCCCTTGTCTAAAGCACAGATGTAGCTGACTTAGTCAGCTACATCTTCAAGGGTTTTCGGCATTTCCCTTATAAAAATTATCATTTGTACTTGCGAACACCATCAAGAAATTTTAAGCTATGTGTAGGAAATGAAAACTTGCACATTGTCAAAGCAACCCTTTTGGATAACCAGCTCATCAAACCTGAAACCCTAATTCAACAGTTCGTTATGTTCACTGTAGCGATGCTGATAGCCCTCCCATTAATCCTGTTTGGGATTGAGATAGTAAAAGCCTCTGATCCTTATGTTAAAAGTGTTCTATCCCTCCAGGGAAACCCAGTCCAGGGAAAAGCTATTTTCCAAATCAACTGTGCTGGTTGTCATGGTTTAGAAGGAAATGGACTAGTTGGTCCGAGTTTACATGAAATCTCCAAATATAAATCCCGCTATGGACTAATTCATCAAGTAACTAGCGGTGAAACTCCCCCCATGCCAAAATTCCAGCCCAGTATTCAAGAAATGGCAGACCTTTTAAGCTATCTAGAAAGTCTATGAACTTTTGTCAGACAAAATTAAATTCACTCGTTAAAAGAGGCAATAGGGAACAGAGAACAGAAAAATTAGTTGTGTATACTAAGTAAGTGAACAGAAAAATTCAAAGGTATGTAACGATATGTAAAGTTGTCTTAATACGAGATTCTGGTTGAGGGTAAAACGCAAAGATTGTAAAGTTTTATTGCAGGATTCAACAATTGTGGATTTGTATTAACTGATAATTAATAAGAAGTATACATGATATGATATGACGGCGTTACATAATAGCTATATAAATTATGTTTCGCGTCAAGGCGTAAAGACGAAAACTTTAAGACTCTTTGTGTAATAATTCTGATACACACTATTTAATGGGCTATAGGGTTTGTGACTTTGACAAAAATTACCCCTGGACAACCACTGACTGATACGCAAAGAAATGGCTTACAGTTAGTATCCCTGTGGGGTGGGGGTAAACGTGATGTGGTTTTAGCTATTGATATCACGGAAAGTGTAGGTTTAAATGATCAAGGTCGGATTCATTTACGTCAAATAGTTGAAGACAGTCTCAAACCTGGAGATTCTGTTTATGTTGTTCCCTTTGCTCAAGATTTGGTTTTTGATGCCGTTATCTCTGTTGAAAATCCATTAGGAACACCCATATATTTTAGAGATAAAAATTCGGAAAATATTAATAAAGTATTAGCGAAAATTCCTTTTAATTCTGACCCTAACCGCTATGGAACAGATATTCAAAGAGCAGAGTTAATAGTATATCAAGGTATTGCCCAGATTAATCAAAATCGAGTTTCCAAAAATCAACTAATTAAGCCGCAATCGGTTGTTTGGATTACTGATGCACCGTTATTTACTCAACCAGGAATTACTTCCCAAGTTTGGATAGAAACTCCTGCTAATAGTCCTTTGAGAATTGCGACATCACCGGAAAGTCAGGAAAGACAGAATTGGATTAAGGCTTTATCATTCAAAGAGCGATCGCTCATCATTAAAAACCAAGATAATAAAGATTATACATTATCTGTAGTAGACATTAATCCTACAGTTCAAGAAGTTTGCACACCAGTACCAGGAGGACAAGAAACTTGTTTAGTTAATCCTTATTTATTCAAACAGCTATGGCTACCAAGTTTAATTTTATTATTCATACTTGCATCAATGGTAGGGGGTATATTAAAATATGCTAAATTGCAAAAAAAATGGGAGGTACGAATTAAGTTAGAAGATGATGGAGAAGATGAAGAACGAATATGTAGATTACCAAATAATAAAAAAATTGCTATTGGTGAATATGATCCTAGCTGTATACATTCTATTGACTTTAGAGGTGGAGAATTACAAGCATATTTAGAACGGAAAGGAGAAAAACTTTATTTAGTTCCCACAGAAGATACAAAAATTGAACTTAACAATAAAAAAGTTACATCACGAACTCTCATATCAACTTCTAAATTTACCCTAAATTGCCCAGATTCACGCCAGAGAGAATACGAAATATCTATCAAAATCAAGAAATAGTTTATAGGGAAAAACATCATGACTCAAGCATCTGCAAAGGAAAACCAAACTAGAGGAATTAATCGGACAATTTGTATCGGTTTAGGGGGAACTGGTAGAGATGTATTAATGCGAATTAGACGGTTAATTGTTGACCGTTATGGAGACCTAAATAAGTTACCAATTGTCAGTTTTGTTCACATTGATACAGATAAAGCAGCCACCCAAGTCACAGGGATTAGAACAGGGAGTACCTATCATGGCGTTGACCTAAGTTTTAAAGAAGCTGAAAAAGTCGGTGCTACCATGTCGTCTAGAGATGTCACCATGTTTGTAGAAGGACTAGAACGGCGTTCGGAATATAGTAATTACGGACCTTATGACCATATTGGAAGATGGTTTCCTCCTGGGTTATTGCAAGATGTTGGAGCAATTGAAGACGGAGCAAAATGTATAAGACCTGTAGGAAGACTAGCCTTTTTTCACAACTACCAAAAAATTAAAACATCAATTGTAACAGCAGAAAACCGAACGAGAGGACACGAATCTTTTTTGCTGAAATCGGGGTTAAGAATTGAACCAGGGTTAAATATTTTTGTTGTTGGTTCTCTCTGTGGTGGTACAGGAAGTGGGATGTTTTTAGATGTTGCTTATAGCCTTAGAGATATCTATAGAGATGAAACTGCTAAAATTTTTGCCTATTTAGTGATTAGTCCTGATTTATATGGCAATACCAACAAAATGATTACAAATACTTACGCATCTCTGAAAGAATTAAATTATTACAGCACTCCCGGTACAACTTTTGAAGCAGTTTATGATCTTGAAAATTCGGTAATTGTACAAAATAAAAAAGAGCCATTTGACTATGCTTATTTAATTTCTAATAAAACGCTAGGAGAATATCAGATTCTGACACAAGGTAAACTATGTAATGTGATTGCTCATAAGATTGCTCTTGATTTTTCAGGTGAATTAGCACCTGTAATGAAAAGCAACAGGGATAATTTTAAAGAAAAAATGATTGAATCAGATAAACATCCTCGTCGTAACACCCAAAGATACTTAACATTTGGACTGTCAGCAATTTATTTTCCTCGTGATACTATTATTGAAATTGCTTTAACAAAGGTAGGTTTAGAGTTAGTCAGGTTTTGGTTAAATGGTAAAGGTCAAAGTCCAGATCCTATTAACTTACTTGAGCAATTTTTGATTCAACATAATTGGCATAATGACTTAGGCAAACGAGATGGTTTAACTAATAAATTAGCAGAGTCTGTAGAAGAATCTAATAAGACCTTTAGTAATAGTCTCAAAAATTGGCAAAATAAATTATCCCGGTTAATTGCTGAATGTAAAAACAAAGATGACCGCACTAATATCCGTCAGCAATTAGCAACAGAGTTTTATAAACAATTTCGCACAGTGCAACCAGGAGAAACAGAAAGCAGTCGCGGTTATTGGTTGACGAAATTAATGCAAGCTACTCCCAAAATTACCAAAGAACTTAATGGGAATATTGATGATTATGTGATGCAATTACTCACACCAGTAGATCCTAATTTCTCCATTAAAAATACACGCAATTGGTTAGATTCTCTGCGACACGAATTACATAAATATCAAGGGGATTTACAGGAGAAAATTACCGATTTTGGAGGCATGAAGCGCTTAGAAGATGTAGAAAGAAAATGGGAGAATGCAGAACAAACAATTGAAGATATGGAAAATAAAATAGGTATTCCCTTTGTTGATTTCAAAAACATTCCATTTCAGGAGGAGTGCAAAAAAGTAATGCAAGAAGTTTACAAAATTATCAAGCATAATTTTGAATTAACTGTATTGCAAGAAACTTTAAAAATTGTCAATCAATTACAAAAGCAAGTTCAAGAAAAAGAAAAGCAAATTGCAGCTTTTAGTAGTTTAGTAGAGGACTTAGAAAGTGCTTATGAAAAAGAGGAACGAGAATTAAAACAATTGAATTTCGATGAAATGAGTGGAGAGGCAATTTTTGATACTGAAGATATAGAACTTTGCTATCAAACAATGATCCCAGAAAATGATGTTTGTCCTCAATTAGTCTTAGCAAGTTCAGCACTTACCGAAGAAAATGGTAGAGGAGCATCTTTAGCTTTTTTCCTGAATATAGAACGTACTACTCAATCTCAGATAAAACAAGAAATTGATCTGAAAATTGATAGTTTATTTGCTTTTCGAGGTAGCAATATTGTTACTTCTGTGATTAAACGCTTCATGCAAAAATACTCCTTAGCTGCGCGTTCAACTCGTTTAGCACAAATTATGCAAGAAGCTCAACCACTTTTGCGTTTAAATTTGAATGATCCTTATTTTCGAGATGAGACTGGTAAAAGTAGTAAATTAGTAGGTTATAAGAATACAGATGAATTAGAAGTCAAACAGTTTAAAAGTTTGCTAACACAGGACTTATCTGTTCAACAAAGTCAATTAAAAGAAGTTCAAGCAGATGATGAGATATTAATTGTTAATGAATATGCTGCGTTTCCTTTGAGATTAATTAGTAGTCTGGAAAGAATGAGAAATCCATATTTACGAGAACAAAATTCTGGTAAATCTTTTTTGCATAATGATTATCGTATATCCTTTCCTGATATTATGCCACCTAATGCTGGAAAAATGGAAGAAGTGGAAAATATTTTTTATCCTTGTTTAGCATTAGAACTGTTAGCAGAAAATCATGCTACTCAAGAATTAGAGTTTCAATATTATGACCATTTTCAGAATAGTTATGATACTGTTTCCTTGAGTGGAATTTGGATAGAATCTTTGGAATATCTAGCTAGTAACCCCAATATGACTGAAGCATTAAAGCAAATTTTGGATAATACAATTTTAGAAATGGAAAATAATCCAACATTATGGGAAAATGAATATTTACCCAAATTGCGTCAATTTCCTGATAAGCTGACCAGAATTTCCGAAGATAGTCCTAATTCTCTCTATAAGACAAGAGTATATACAGATACAAGGAATACTACCGATAATACAAGGGAGGGGGCTATAAATCGTTTTTTGAAGAAAATGGAAGCAAAATTTATAAACACAAAGTCAATTTTACCAAGAAACAATACAGGAACTCAAAAATCTATTGTGGGGGAAATAGTTGCTAATTCTTCTGATAATCGTTCAAGACGACGACAAGAATTAGAGCAGCTTAAACAAGATTTAGATGAGGGTTTTATGACTCCAGAAGAATACGAGCGAGAAAAACAAAAAATCTTTCTGCAATATCCATTATAGTTTTTCATGGGTAGTTCATATCTACCCAATTCTCGCAAACTTCTTGCACTACCAAAGGTCATTTTTATGCCACTATTACTACTTTACTTAGTTTTCATCATCCTATCTATAGTTACTATAGTTACTATTCTTCTTCGCAGATCTCTTTATCGCTATTTAATACTTTTGACTAATAAAGTCCAAAGATTAATCAAAACAGGATCAGCGGAAGGACAACCGAAAATTATCCAAACATTAGAAGCTAGATTTGAACAAGCTAGTAAACAATTAGAACAGGTAAATACAGGAGCATTAATAGACCAGATTTATAGTCAGGAAACAATCAAGGGATTTACCTGTGAACAAATAGATTATTTATGTCGAATTCTGCCAAATTTACTGTTAGCTTTTGGGTTACTGGGAACTTTTTTAGGTATCACTATTAATTTATCTACCCTTAGTCAAACGATTAATCAAACTAATGCTAGTGATGTTAGTAATTTAGTTACTGAATTAAAGAAACCATTACAAGGAATGAGTATTGCATTTAGTACGAGTTTGATAGGAATTTGCTTGAGTTCTATATTAACAATATCCAATGGTATCTGGAATACTAGTTTTGCAAAATATCAATTAATTAGTTCTTTAGAAGATTATCTAGATAATGTATATTTTCCTGAAGTGCAGGGTGATACCCGTCTTGATAAAATAGTTAATAAAATGGTATCCCAGCAAGATGAATTTTTAACAAATTTTGGGGAAACAGTGCGAAAAGCTGTAGAACAATCTATGGGAAAAGTCGCAAAACAAATTGCTGACGGGAATAAAGAAACTACAGATTTAGCTAGACAGGTTTATGAAAAATTTACAGACGCTGCTGGAACTATATCTCGTGCTGCTAATGAGTTTCAAAATTCTATGTCAGACTTAAATGCAACCTCTCAAATCTTTAAACAGTCTGCTGAAACTTTTAATCAAAGTGAGTTTCCTCTCAAATTATCATTAGCTACTGTAGATTTGGGTAATACACAGCAGAAATTTTCTGAGTCAGCTACAAGTTTAGCAGCAACAACGGAATTGATTATAAATGCCTTAATTGAAATAGAAAATTCTAGTCAGAGTTTAATTAATTTAGGAGAAGAAATAAAATCTATGAACCAAACTTCAATTCAGGTACTAGAATTACATCAAAATAACCAAAATCTTCTTAGTGAAATTATCCCCCAACTTCATGCAGGAGCTAATATTTACGAAAAAGCAACTAGTAAATTAGATGATTTAGATCAAAGAGTGGGAGATAAATTCAATAATTTTGATCAATTAATCACAGCTATGAGTCAGTTATTAGAAAATGTGAAAACATATACAACGGAATTAATTAGCACGGTTTCAACGGAAACTGAAAATTCTAGTCAGAGCTTAATTAGTTTAGCTGAAGAGATAAAAGCTATGAACCAAACTTCAATTCAAGTATTAGATTCACATCAAAATAACCAAAATCTTCTCACTGAAATTATTCCCGGACTTCAGCAAGGAGCTAATAGTTATGAAAAAGCAGTTAATAAACTGGATGATTTAGATCAAAGAGTGCGCGATAAAGTTAATAGTTTTGATAAATTAATCACAACTATTGAGCAGTTATTAAAAACTGTGAAAACATATACAAATGATGTGAATACTGCTACTAGTATAGCATCTAATCAAATAGATGCTAATAATCAAAAACTGATGAAATTATTAGAGAATAATAATTCTCAACTAATTGCTGAATATCAAAATGTGAGTAATACCATTATTCAAGGAATTGACAGACAAACTAATATCAACAAGAAGGGTTTTGATGCTAATATTAAAGGTTTGGAGCTATTAATCAAGAATCTTGAGAAATATCAACAAAAACTTGATGACACAAATAACGATACATGAGGTGCGTTACGCTGGCGCTAACACACCCTACTGTTTAAATTGACTAACAAATTTACAAAAATAAAACATTGCAATTATGGCTCGTCGTTCACGCTACACAGAATATAATGAAGATCTAAACGTTTGGCCAGCATTTACTGATTTAATGTCTAATGCGTTTATGATATTGGTTTTATTTTTGTTTTTAACTATTATCATATCACAAATCAATAAATCACAGATTAGTAAAAATATCAATCAAAGTGTTCAAAATTCAGAACAGTTAGCTTTAAAAATCAAACAATTACAGCAGCAAGTAAAATATTTACAAATACAACTACAACTACAGTCTGAAAAACAATCAACAGATACACCTCCAATCATAGTTATAAAAGATCAAGGAGATTATAGATTTGCTTCCGGTAGTGCGGAAATTCCTGCGAAAATGTCAACTTATATATTTAACCAAATAGTACCGGAAATAGAAGCTAGAACTAAACAATATGGGATTAATGTAGTAGAAATAATCGGACATACAGACGGACAAGCTAATAGTAAAGTAACAAGTAATTTAGATGTGAATTTAGAAAATGTAGCTAGTGGTAACTTACAAGTAGGAAAACTACAAGCTGGTTCTAATGCTGATTTAGGATTAATGCGGGCTTTGTCAGTTGTGAAGGTGCTGGGTGATATCCAGAAAAAACAAGGTAAACTATCTGGACTATCATTTCGTGCTTATTCTGCGGCACAATTAATATTACCAAATGGAAAATTTGCAGGGATAGCGCGGAAAGAGGATGTCACTCGACGACGAATTGAAATCCGTTTTACACGGTTGGGAGAAGTGCGAGAAGTTAGATAAAAAATCATACTTCATCTATCAAAATTTTGCCTTCCCCCTTCTATCAAAAATCTATCACCTTCCCAGATTCGAGACTATTCCTAATTTGATCTAATTCTTCCGTCTGAACTCCTGAACTCCTAACTGAGAACCTTATGTCAAATGTAGCAAAAAGCAAATCCCACCGCCGACTAAAACGCCAACTACTTATCGTCATGCTGGTGATTTTTGCTTGGAGTGTGGCTATGGGCTGGATATTAGGATTCGCTACCAGCGCTCGCGGTGCAAATCCTGTAGACTCAATTGGGACTGTTGATGTCGTACCAACACAATACCAACCAGGACAAGAACTGTATTTAGAAAACTGCTCATCTTGTCATATCGCATTACCACCGGCTGTATTTCCTAGTTAAACTTGGAAAAACCTTTTACAAGACTCCCAGCACTATAGCGTACAAATTAAGCCTTTAGGCAAACTTGAACATCGTTTAGTATCAAAATATCTTTACACCTTTTCCCGTGTGCAACTACAGGAAGAAACAACACCCTAGCGTCTCAAGGACTCTCGTTATTTTAAGGCTTTGCATCCTGGTGTCAAATTACCCACTCCTATAAATATGGGTAGTTGTGTGAGTTGTCATTTTAATGCTGATAAGTACGACTTCCGCAGCCTTAGTCCAGAATGGAAGTAGGGGTAGGAGTTTAGGAAGAAGAATTTTCTCAATGACGAATGACCACTGACCAATTACCAATTACCAATGACATTCAAAGTCTATAATTATATAGCTAAAGCTTAAATCTCCATTTCCCTTGATTTAATTCTATAAACTGCCATGCTAAAACTTTTGTTGGGCGATCCCAACGCTCGTAAACTTAAAAAATACCAACCTTACATTACAGAAATTAACCTCTTAGAGGAAGATATTAAGCCGCTGTCTGATGAACAGTTAAAAGCGAAAACCGTCGAGTTTAAACAACGGTTGGCTAAAGGCGAAACTCTAGATGATATTTTACCGGAAGCCTTTGCTGTGGTTCGGGAATCGGGGCGGCGTGTCTTAGGATTACGTCACTTTGATGTGCAACTTCAGGGTGGGATAATTCTGCATACTGGGCAAATTGCCGAAATGAAAACCGGTGAGGGAAAAACTTTGGTAGCGACTTTACCAAGTTATTTAAATGCCCTGACTGGTAAAGGTGTCCACGTTATTACTGTGAATGATTACCTGGCGCGTCGAGACGCGGAATGGATGGGTCAGGTACACCGGTTCTTGGGGTTGAGTGTGGGGCTAATTCAGTCCACTATGACCCCCAGCGAGCGCCAAAAAAACTATGAGTGTGATATTACCTATGTCACCAACAGCGAAATAGGCTTTGATTATCTCCGGGATAATATGGCTACTTCAATGGCTGAGGTGGTACAACGTCCGTTTAATTTCTGTGTAATTGACGAGGTAGACTCGATTTTAGTGGATGAAGCCCGGACTCCATTAATTATTTCTGGTCAGGTGGAAAGACCAACGGAAAAATACTTACAAGCGGCAGAAATTGCTTTTAGTCTCAAAAAAGATGAGCATTACGAAGTTAATGAAAAGGATCGTAACGTTCTCTTGACAGATGAGGGTTTTGCAGAATCGGAAAATCAGTTGGGTGTGACAGATTTGTTTGACCCAGAAGACCCTTGGGCGCATTTTATGTTTAATGCGATTAAGGCTAAGGAATTATTTCTCAAAGATGTGAATTATATTGTCCGCAATGACGAAATTGTGATTGTAGATGAATTTACAGGTCGGGTACTGCCGGGACGGCGTTGGAGTGATGGTTTACACCAAGCTATTGAAGCCAAGGAACACGTAGAAATTCAGCCAGAAACCCAAACTTTGGCGACAATTACCTATCAAAATCTGTTTTTGCTCTATCCCAAGTTGGGGGGAATGACGGGAACGGCAAAAACTGAGGAAGTGGAATTTGAAAAGATATACAAACGGGAAGTGACGATTATTCCCACCAATCGGATTAGAAGACGGGAAGACCTGTCTGATATGGTGTTTAAGACTGAACCAGGGAAGTGGGGAGCGATCGCTAAAGAATGTGCCGAAATGCACGAAAATGGTAGACCTGTGTTAGTGGGGACAACCAGCGTCGAAAAGTCCGAACTTCTCAGCCGACTCCTCAAGGAAATGGAAATTCCCCACGAGTTACTTAACGCTAGACCAGAAAATGTGGAACGGGAAGCGGAAATTATTGCCCAAGCTGGACGCAGTGGGGCTGTAACTATCGCTACGAACATGGCAGGACGGGGTACAGACATTATCCTGGGTGGTAACTCTGAGTATATGGCGCGGTTGAAACTGCGGGAATACTTTATGCCTCGCATTGTTAGCCCCGAAGATGATGATAGTTTTGGGATGCAAAGGGCTTCTGGACTACCGATAGGTGGTAGCGGTGGTGGACAAGGCTTTGTTCCTGGTAAAAAGGTGAAAACTTGGCGGGCTTCTCCAGAAATTTTCCCCACCCAATTAAGAAAAGAAACAGAACAGCTTTTAAAAGCGGCTGTAGAGGTGGCTGTGAAGGCTTATGGTGAGCGCAGTTTACCGGAATTGGAAGCAGAAGAGAAGGTAGCTGTGGCGGCGGAAAAAGCCCCGACAGATGACCTGGTAATTCAGAAATTGCGGGAAGCTTACCAGCAGATTAAGCATGAGTATGAAGAATTTACTGTCCGCGAACATGATGACGTTGTCAACAGAGGTGGTTTGCACGTAATTGGAACGGAACGTCATGAGTCACGACGAATTGATAACCAGTTACGCGGACGAGCGGGAAGACAAGGCGACCCTGGAACGACAAGATTTTTCCTCAGTTTAGAGGATAACCTATTGCGCATCTTTGGGGGCGATCGCGTTGCCGGCTTGATGAATGCTTTCCAAGTGGAAGAAGATATGCCGATAGAATCAGGTATGTTAACTCGCAGCTTAGAAGGCGCACAGAAAAAGGTGGAAACCTATTACTACGACATCCGCAAACAGGTGTTTGAGTATGACGAGGTAATGAATAACCAAAGGCGGGCTATCTATGCGGAACGTCGCCGGGTGTTGGAAGGTCAGGATTTGAAGGAACAGGTGATAAAATACGCAGAAAAAACGATGGACGACATCGTTGATTATTACATCAACCCTGATTTACCTTCGGAAGAATGGGAGTTAGAAAAGTTAGTAGATAAGGTGAAGGAGTTTGTTTACCTGTTGGCTGATATGCAGTCTGGACAGTTGGAGGATATGGGGATGATGGAAATTAAAGCTTTTCTCCATGAACAAGCGCGGATTGCCTATGATATGAAGGAAGCGCAAATTGACCAAATTCAACCGGGTTTAATGCGCCAAGCAGAACGGTTCTTTATTCTCCAACGCATAGATACTTTGTGGCGGGAGCATCTGCAACAAATGGATGCTTTGCGTGAGTCTGTTGGTTTGCGTGGTTATGGGCAAAAAGACCCGCTCATTGAGTATAAGAGTGAGGGTTATGAGTTGTTCTTGGATATGATGGTGAATATCCGCCGTGATGTGGTTTATTCTCTGTTTATGTTCCAGCCTCAAGCGCAACAAACTGCTGAGATGGTTTAAGGGTTTTTTTCTCGCAACAGACGCACAAGGCACGGAGGGTGTTTTCTGCGTCTTTGTTTTATTTTTGTTTCGCGCAAAGTCGCTAAGGAGCAAAGGCGCAAAGGAAGAGGAGGAAGAAGAGTTATTCGGCGAACATTTCAGCTAGGATATCCAGAACTGTTTTTTGTTCTTCTGTAGTAATTTGACCCAGAAGTTTGACTAATCGAGTTTTATCTATTGTGCGAATTTGGTCTAGGACAATTTGTCCATTTTGTCCTTGAAATTGACAGGTTACTCTTGTGGGGTATGGTTGCCCTTTTAAGGATGCTGTATGCTCCAATTTCTTGTAAACTAATGAAAAAGGATTAGGTCAATTTTCTATGCTGAAGTCTTTTGAAATACGCAACTTCAGAATCTTTGATCAAATAGAGGTTAAAAAATTAAGTAATATTAACCTTATTGTCGGTATGAATAATGCTGGTAAGAGTACATTTCTCGAAGCAGTAGAACTCTATGCCAGTAATGCTTCCCCTATGACTATACTTGAGCTTGTAGAATCAAGGCAAGGATCTTGGATTAGTGAAGCACAACAGCATCCTCCAAATTTTCTTAGTAATCCCATACGTCATCTATTTTTTAGTCATAAATTACCCGATATAGGAGAACAAGGTATCATTATTGGAGAAATTTCTTCAACCTCAAAAATTCACATCGGCATTGCTGTATATCAGATTAAATCTGATGATGAAGGGACAATGAAAAGAATTCGCATTTCTGGTGAGCAACTATATGAAGACTTATCAAATATTGAAGTTATTCTAGTAGCAGAAGAAGGCGAAAAAACTCGAAGAATCTTGAGATTAGATAAGGATTTTAGAGAAATTAGACGTGGTTCTAGAGTTGTTTATGAACGACAAGATTCTGAATTAAAATACAAATGGCAATTTGTCTCGACAGAGAATATGCCCAACCGAAAATTAGCTGCTCTATGGGATTTGACAAGTTTAACTAGTTTGGAATCAGAGGTGATTTCTGCTCTTAAACTTATTGAACCTAAGATATCAGGAGTTGCTTTTGTAGAAGACATTAGTAAAGGCCGTAGTAGCGACAATCGTATTCCTCTAGTAAAAGTTGAAGGTATAGATGAACCATTAGCTCTTAAAAGTATGGGTGATGGTTTAAATCGTTTATTTCATATCATGGTAGCTCTGGTGAATGCGAAAGATGGAATTTTGTTAATTGATGAATTTGAAAATGGCTTGCATTGGACAGTACAACCTAAAGTTTGGGAGATTCTTTTTCATTTTTCCGAAAAGCTCAATGTTCAAGTATTTGCAACCACACATAGTCGTGATTGTGTAAATGGTTTTGATAGTGCATGGAATAAGTATCCTTTACTTGGTGCTTTCTTTAGACTAGAAGTTAAAAATAATCTGATTAAAGTAAAAGAATATTCTGCTGAAACATTGGCAGATTCTATTGAAATGGACGTTGAAACAAGATAAAGAGAAATAGTATGAAAGATATTTGTAAACAAGATACCGATAAAGTGTTACTTTTGGAAGGTAAAAATGATTGTCATGTTGTTATGGCTTTGTGTGCTGCTCACCAAGTTCCTGAAACTTTTGGAATATATGAATGCGGTGCAGATACAGAAGTTTTGAAGCGTCTGAATGCTTTGATATCCCGTTCTAATGCTCCTCAAGTAATCGGAGTAATGCTTGATGCTGATAGCCCTTCTCTAGAAGGAAGATGGGCAAGCATTAAAGGCAAATTAACTCATTATAGCTATAACTTACCTAAGATTCCTGATAAGCATGGAACAATAATTAAGGGTATTGAAGATGAACCTAAACTTGGATTTTGGTTGATGCCGAATAATCAAGATTCGGGTAAATTAGAGGATTTTTGTGCAGAATTAGCAAAACCTAAATCTTTAGAATTTGCGAAAGAATGTATTACTAAAGCACAAATTAATAAATTAACAACTTTTAAATCATTGGATCTTAGTAAAGCAATTATTCACACATATCTAGCTTGGCAAGATGAACCAGGATATCCTATGGGACAGGCAATTACTAAACAATCTCTTCGTCCTCATACAGATATTGCTATAAAGTTTACTGACTGGTTAACACGGTTATTTAATTAAAAATTTTTCCTCATCTTCCTGAACAATAGTATATGGTATCGCTACACCTAAGCAAGACATTGACTTAATTGAAGCAAGACTTGAAAGGGCAAAACAGCATTATAACCAAGTTTATCGGTAAGAGAAAAATAAATAATCATGACAGAAAATATTGAAATAACAACTAGTAGCGGTAATGTATTTGCTGATTTAGGTTTACCCAACCCAGATGAAATGCTAGTAAAAGCAGAACTAGCACGCAAAATCAGTAATGCTATCACCGCACGTCATATCACCCAAGCTGAAGCGGCTGAATTATTAGGAATTGATCAACCAAAAGTTTCTGCTTTAATGAGAGGAAGACTCACAGGTTTTTCTCTAGAAAGAATGTTTAGATTTCTCAATGCTTTTGAAATTGATGTAGAAATTAGAGTAAAACCTAAATCTAGCCATAATGCCCGAATAACTGTAGTTTAATTCGAGCTATTTCCAAGTCAAAATTCATAGCAAAATTACAAGATAGAAAATAACACACTTTGGAAAAACACATTAGAACTGAATGAATTACGAAGGAGGGTTGTCATGATTTTCAATTATTCTCTTACCTTAAAGTCCGAAATATCACCCTTCCCGGATACTCTTGCTGATTAATTTTGGTATAGACTCGCAAACAAGTTAATACTTCACCTGGATTACCACCACAGTCTAATTGCAAGTCATCTTTAGAAAATTCACAAACATCACCATACAGTCCTGATAACTGTTTGAGTCGGACTTCATTACCTGCTTTCATAGCTTTATCAACGGCTTTTCTGAGAAGACGACGAGATTCTTTTTGTAATTTTCCCCACCAAGAATAACGTTCAGCCGGGGGAATAAATACTAAGGAATGAATGGCTTCATCCATGTCAATCCAGGCACATAAATTTAAAATAGTATCAGTATTTTCCTCGGATTTTTGCAGGCGGTGAAAGCGATCGCTTAATGTGTCAATATATTGATGACGTTGTTCTAATTTAGAATGTAAAGAAACTACGTCAAAGCTAAAAACACTTTTTAAAGCATGATGTAAGTCTGGATCTATTTCAATAAACTTAATATATAAAAGTAAAAATCCGGCGATTAAATATAAATTTTCAGAAAGATGAGTTTGGGCAATTCCTGAATTTACCAAAGCTGTTTGAGATAAACATAATCCTTTGGCCTTAACTGTACCACTTAACCCTGGATAAATAATTTCATCACGGACAAATGGTAATTCCTCCAGATTTATATGATCTACAACTGCACCTACTTCTTGCGCTAATTCTAAGGCCTTATGTCGCCAAAATGTAGCTACATCTTCAGGAACTCGCAACAGTTTTCTATGAATTTCGTTCCATATTTCCGCATCAATTTGGCTTTGAATACAAGAATTACCAAGATAAGATTTTAATTCTGAATCATCATTAAAAGCATCTTTTAATTTTATTAACTGAGGTTGTTTTAGATCCCCAACTTCTTGAAGAAGTCGGGGATCTAATAATTGATGAAGTTCTTGGAGAATTTCTTCTGATAGCTGAAATCCGGTATCAAGCGGATATTCTTGATTTGCTTTTGTTAAAGTTGCGGCTAATCCATATAAATTAAACCGTAATATTTTGGCTAATTCTGAGTTTTTTGTATTTAGTAGTTTATGTAAATTCTGCATAATTTTGTTAGGATGAAAATAGAAGATTTTATATCCCCGACTTCTTTAAGAAGTCGGGGATATAAGATTAATGAATACCGCAAAAAGGATCACGTTCTTTATCAACTTCGTTAGGTTGTAATTCCAATTCTGCGCGATAAACACATCCTTCTTGTTCCAGACATTCTTGATTATTAGATGTCCAATAAGGAACTGCCCCAGCGTGCATTCTTAATATGCCTGTATTATCAATAGTTACATGATATTGACAAGGATAATCTGTGATAATATCTGGTCTGCTGAGTGTGCCAATCCGTAGCCATTTCTTAGTATTTGTATCACTATCAGTCTGATAAATATAGAAGGTGTGTTGACCACTTTGGGGAAATGATGGCAAAGGTTTACTGATTAATCCTGTTCCTGGTTGTTTGACACCATCTTGTAAATAATGAAATGTTTCCATTGATTTACTTTCATTATTATCAACTGCAAATACTAAATGATAAGCATGAGGTTGATCAACTGTGGCAGATTCTAAAACATTAACAGCAATATCACCATCATTTAAGTTGTGTTGATGGTTTTCTATGGCGATATTCCATTTTAAATTACCATCAGTAAATAAGGTATTTTCAGTAGATTTAGATATGACTGAATTAATATCAATGCCAACCACATCTATTAAATAATGAGGATTACCTCGGCATAGTAAAACGCTAAATTGTAAAGCTTGGTCAATCTCAAATTGGATTTTAATTTTTTTGAGAAATTCCTGTTCTTCCATACCCAATTTATCCATCAATATTTTACCGTCGAAACTACCCCACAGGCGAAAAGTGCCATTTTCATAATCTTGACGATGGATAATATTTGTTAATTGGATGCCCTGCCAAGGTGTCCGCACTTTAGCAACAGTGTCCCAAGGTGCAAGTTGATATAGTTCTTGTCCAGCATTAAAAATGGCTAATGGTTCGTTACTTTGGGTTTTGCGTTTGAAGTTACAAGGAAGATAATAAAACAGGTTTTTGACATCAATTTCTAGTTGATTTGCACCTTTACGTAACAGATTTTTAGATTCTTCTGGATCAAATCGAAAGCGACGCAATTTTTCGGCATAACAAGCACCTGCGGAAGTGGCAATTTTGGTAAATTCTAAAACAAAAGTAATTCGTTCGGGATTCCAAACAAAATAAGGCGATTTACTAAATTCTTCGTAAATTTGTTGTTGAACAAGATTAAAATTGCAAGTTTTTCCAGACAGAATTAACCAATCTACTTTTTGATTTGTTTCTGAATTAAGACGGCTTTCCATTAAGCCTTTTGCAATACCAATGGCTTCTTTAATTGAAGAAGTTGCTGCCCGTTCAAATTGCTGATGATCTAAAGTTAGAGAAATAGATTCAGAACTTCTAACTTGAAATTTAATCGCACTTTGGGCAAGAAGTTCACCAATTTGTTGTTCATTTAAAGTGAAGGTTAATAAAGAACCATCTGCGGGTGGTTTTTGCCCTAATTTGAGTTTAGCAGCTTCAGCATGATCCCACAATGTGTAAAAGGTTTGTAGGCGTTGGGTTGCTTGTTGCCAACGAGTTGGTAAGACTTTTTCCGCTGTATCTAGGGCATCTTTAAAAGCAACGTCACCTTCGGGATTTTCTTTATCTATACATTTTAATAAACTACCAGTTTTAAATTTTCCATCTTCTAAAAAACGGTCATTTAATTCAGAGTTAATTAAGTCTTCTAATTTATCGCTTTCAATGTCACCTGTGGTAACTGCGGTCAGCAGAAAATCAGAAATTGCAACTTTTAACAAACGGAAAATTCGTAAAGTAATTAATTCACCACCTAATTGTAAATGTCCCGAAGAACCTAATAATTTGGGAGTAAGTTTATAGTAACGTCCTCCTAAACCTCTATCTTCATGATCTGCAAAGAAGGGAGTTTTATCTTCTAGAGTAAGTTCAATTAAAGCTAAGTCTGTTGTACCCCCACCAATATCTAAAACCAGGACATTTTGTGACCATTTATTCCCATTTTGACGACAACGAGTTTTAAAAGATTCAATCCCAATATTCAGATTTCCGCCAAATTCTCGCCACAGGAAAAAGATAGCTACAGAAACAGCTTCGTCATAGGCTGTTTGCACATCATCAATGCCTAATTCCTGGACTAATTGCTTAATTTCTTTGCGAACTACGGGAGGGGCAACGGTGGGATAGGTAACAACTGCTGTTAAAAAATCGCCTTCTGAAAATCTCCGTCTAGCCCGTTGCCGATAATCTTCTGTTAGTTCAATTAATTGCGCCCAAGCTGCTTGAATGAGGCGATTAACTTGAATGTTTTCTTCATCTTCTTCTAAGATAATTGGGAAAGATCGATCTTGTCCAAAATAGCGTTTGGGTGAATGATGAAATCTGCTAATAATTTCTTTAACTGAAACAGTTGTTCCTTGGGCTATGGCTTTTTTTCTATTATCTCTTGCGTCTCTACCCATGCGTAGTTTTAAGGGAATTAATTGCGATACTTCCATTTCACTGGGAATTTCTGTACTGCGTCTATCAATATCTAAAATTACGGGAATTAAATTTTGTGATTCTAATGTGGGAACGCGGAAAACTTCGTGATATATAGCATAAAGTTTCTTGCTAACAGCCCGCCGAAATCTATCACTTGTTCCTAAACATAATTCAATTTGGCGAATTGCTTCTAAAAATAATTCTTTGTTATCACTTTCAAAAATTTCACTTAATTGATCTGATTCTATTGCTAAGTTTTTGCTAATATCAACTAGAAATTTTTCCCACTCACTACTACTAACATCTGGTAAGGCTAAATCTGGGGAGGAATTGAACCATTCCGCCATCCGTTCTCTTAATCTCAGTTCTTGTTCTCTGGGTAAAACTTCGGCAATGGGGACTTCTATGGGGTCAAAAAGTGTCACTGTGGAGTTGGAAGTACCAAAATCTAACGCTAACCAACCAGGAAATCTTTTTCTTTGTTTTTCGTTGAGTTTTTCACTGAGTTGTTGACTTAAATTATTCAAATAGTGATCAAATTGTGAAGTATTCATGGGTAGATGATTTTTTGTAGATGAACTTGATGATTTTTGTAAATTGGGTATAAACCAAAGATCACATTCAGCACATACATGATTAGATATGGACAAATTTGGTTTTCCCCCAGCGTCAGAATCAAAATATTCGACAATCACCTTTAAGGTACAATCAACTATTGTGATTAAAGGTGCATCTAACTGACAGGGATCTTGTCCTAATTGAGAAATATTATAAATTTGTTTGGGTGTGGCTGTGTGAAGTTGTCTATAACTTTTTTGAATTTGTGCTGCTAATTCATTTGGTGTACCTCTAACTATGCAGGTAATTCGAGAAATGTACGGTATGTTGCTTTTAATAGGGACAATTTGGATGGTGGGTAGATGCAACTGTGTGTTTTCTTTCACACCTAATTTAAAGCTAGGTAGAAGCTGAATTTCCACAGGCATTTTTGATGTTCCTTTTTTGTTTGTTAATATTTCATTGATAGTGCATTTCCCTAAATTTATTTGATAACTAAAGGTTTACTCTTTTCTTAATAAAAGAATATGGATTAAATGAACCACGAAGGGACGAAGAACACGAAGGAAGAAGGAAGAAGGAAGAAGAATGAAGAATAAAAGTAGTACCAATTAAATGCAGGTAAATAATTCTTCTTCATTAATTGTGGCAATATCGGTTAAGATTTCTAACCAAGCTGGAATGGCTAATTCGGTTTGTGAATCTCTTGCAGCAATATATCTTAGTAGTGCTTCTTTTTTGGCCAGGTTTTGCAAGCTGGGAATAATTTGATCTAAAATTCCGTTGATTTCTATATTTACTTGCTGATTACTTTCACTCACATATTGCACGAGGTGAAGACTAGCACTAGCGGTAATTTCATCTCGCAGTCGTAAAACGAAAAGTTGATGATTTGCGCTTCTTGATGTGTTTTGATTTCTCTCTGGTGACCAATCAAAAATTTGTCCTACACTGTGTTTTTCATCTTGTCTGGCTAGGGGAAAAATACTTTCTGGTTTGATACTTTGATCATGGTTATTGATTTCGGTAATAATGGCTTCTTTCCATTGACGAGGATCAGATCCTAGTAAGAGTTTATAAAATAAATCTGCTTCTTCAAGTCCAAATTTTGATTCAATTTCTTGTTCCATTTCTGGGATAAGAATGGTTTGCAGTTTTTCCCGTTCTAAGGTAATTTGATGTGCCAATGAGCTTAATAAGTCTACCACAGCTTGATGAATGCGATCGCTCGCAAAGTTCTCCAGTTCTTTAACGGTTTTCTCGAAAGCCGGATAAAAGTCATCACTCTTGGTTGCTATGGAGGTATTGACTCGATTTCCTCTATCAAATAATTTCCCCGCTGCACCTTTAAATTCCGCTAAGGTAATTGTGCCATTTTGAATTTTATTAAATAATAATGTCCACTGACTCCAATTCAAAATTTTCAAAGTTAGTTCATCTTTAATGACATCACTAACTACAATTCCTCTTCTATCTTTCAGTTGTTCTTTACCTAAATCTTTCTGAAAGTTTCTGTAGGTTCTATCTAAACTTTCTATGGCTGATCTTAATTCTAGTAAAGCTGGAGTATCAACTGTGGGTATGCCTTGTTCATGGATTTCGGCAATAATTTCTTTGAGATATTCTTGTTGTTGACGAATCACATCAGCAGCCCGACGAGTATCTTCATACAATTGCTTTAAGCCATGATTAGCAACATGAGTTTGAATCAATTCTCTTAATTTACTAATCCCACCATCTTGAGCAAAATAACCTAATTGTCTTCCTAATTGATTCCTCCCATCTGCTGCTAATAAAGCTTCACTTAAATCACCCCATTTCTGTTGTAATTTTTTCGGTCTTTCCAGATAATCAGGATAATCTAAATTGGCAAGAAATTCCTCAGAACCTGCTTTAATTTGACTAGAACGTTTGGCAAATTCAGACAATCCTAACAGTGGCGATAATAAAACAATTCTATCTTTTTGAGAAGTAAATGCTTCCGCCCCATCAATAATGGTTTTGAGAACTTTCAATTTTTGAAAAACTGCATTTGTTTGTAACGGTTGAGAATCAGATTGATTATTAATTAATAAATCTAGTTCCCTTTCTCCTCCTTCACTTTCTAAAGGCAGTTGATCAAAACGTCCCACACCGACAAGAATTAAATCCTTGAGGTCTTGTCCTGGACGCTGTTGCTGCATCATTGTGAAGATTTTATTGGCGCGATCGCTCCCCGGTGATTTACCATTAAGTAAGACTAAAATTGTCTGTACCTGTGCCAATTCTCGCAAGGATAAAAATGTATCTCTAGTTCCAGAATTAGCTGCACCCAAGCCGGGAAAATCTAAAAGGACAAATTCTTCTGCACCTGTAACATCCCAAATTTCTCGTGATATTTTCACATCAATATCAACACGACGAATTAAGGGAAAACTGGTTTGTAATAATTGCGTTCCTAACCTTTGTGGCGCATTTGGTAAGCGAACATTCGCTGCTGGTAAATCCTCAAATTTGAGAGATTGAATCGCCATAGGCATTTCTGCCAGTTGTAAACCTTCACGGGCTGTAATCCCATCAATTGGGTAAAGACGACCGCATAAAGCCTCACCATAAGCCTGATAAGCCCGCAAAAATAACACTAACTCCCGCACCAAATAACGCAACTCTAAATTATTGGAACTTTTCCAAACTTCCTCACACCAAATACTGATATCCTTACCGGTTTTAATTTTAGCTACCTGTAAAGGTGTCACCCCAGCGGACGCAGCGCGACGGTTTGCTTCTTTGAGCATGAAGTGTAAGCACTCATTTACCCCTTCATGGGATAAATATTCTACCGTATAATTATTTGCTTGGGTAGTTGCAAAACCATCCTGGGGTTTAATATGAATAGCTGTGACATTACCGGTTGTCGGATTTTCGCTCACGGGTAAAGCGTCTGCGTAACCAATGAGACTTCCTAGCAGCAAACTTTTACCGCTGCTAAATTCCCCCATGATGCCAATTTTTACCGGTGAGTTGGCCAGTTCCACAGTTTTCTCTGCTGCCTCTCGCAGCCGCAGCAGACAATCATCAAGGCTAGTGGGAACCCAATCTTCCTCCTGGGAAGGGCGCTGGGGAACTGAGTCAATTTTGCGGAGGATAAATTCACCGTACTCTTTCAATCGTGCCAGCTTATCTGGTTCCATAGAGTAGTCTTTCGTTTGAGTTCATTTTCACAACTGGGTTATAACACAAAACCTTAAAACTATTCCTATGTGGTGCCACGAAAACAGGCAAGACGCAAGACGGAAGCGGGAATTTCTTTGTTCTTTGTTTTTCTAATCTTCATCTAAGTAGGTGAACACAATAAAACCAATCTGTGTAAAGAAAAGTAAAATCGCCCAAACCCTCTTGCCTCTTGCCTCACCAATGAGCAATGCTAAACCCCGGCAATTGCCAGAAATTACCCAGCTTTCAAAATCTCATCATCTACAGAAAAATCAACTTCTAATTTATCTTGTCCATTGATTAAATAATCATTTACTAAAGAATTTTGCAAACCAGAAATCAAATCATATTTAGGTTGCCAATTTAATTCTATTTGTGCTTTATTCACTGATGCAAAGAAATGCTGTACCCGCATCGGAAAAGCTTTCCGTTTACCGAAATCAAACTTTTTCGGATCATAATGGACGATTTTCACATCATCGGCAGATTTACCAGCAGCTACAGCACAAGCACGCGCTAACCCATCGAAAGTGACAAAGCGATCGCCCGAAATATTATAAATCTGCCCAATTGCTTGATCATTCCCAATTATCTGGGTCATCGCTTGAGCTAAATCCCAGACATGGCCAAGTTGAGTGATGTGCATACCATTTCCGGGAATACAAATCGGGCGATCGCGTACAATTCTATCAAAAAACCAACTTTCCAAAGGATTATAATTTTGCGGCCCGTAGATATAAGTAGGACGAATAGAAGTAAAGGGGATTCCCAACTGCTTGAGGTAAGCTTCCGTTTCATGTTTACCCTGGTGACGACTCTTAGGATCAACAGCATCCCCTTCTAAATGGGGCATTTGGTCAGATTTGAGGTAAACACCCGCAGAACTCATATAAACAAAATGTTTGACCCGTCCTTGAAAAATTTCTGCCAGAGGTTGTGTATCCGTGAGTTCCCTACCATTATTGTCAAAAACGACATCAAAACTTTCTGGTGCTAACTTTTCTTGAAGTTGAGTTGAGTTAGTGCGATCGCCTATAATTTGTCCTACCCCCGCAGGTGCAGCATGATTACCACGATTGAACAAAACCACCTCATGTCCATCCTTAATCAGCAGTTGAGTCAAATACACCCCAATAAACCGAGTTCCACCGATAACCAGAATCCGCATAACTTTCTAATTCCTGAATAAAAATTACCGCTATCTGTAGAGGTTATCAGGTTGTAGTATCACTAGAGGAACATCTTTTGGTAGGATTATATCTTCTATTCAATCTAGAGAGATCAAACTCTTTCCCCCTGCCTTCTCCGAACGACAATTTTTAATGCTCACCTACTTACCTTCCACCCATTCAACTTAACCGTGTCCTTAGAATATGCCTTAGTTCATGAGTGGTTAACCCCTCAAGCCACAGGAGGTTCAGAACTCGTAGTCCAGGAAATATTAAATCACATTGACGCTGATTTATACGCCCTGATTGATTTTGAATCCAGCAATCCAGAAAGTTACCTGTATAAACGTCAAATTGGCACAACGTTTTTACAGAAATTTCCCCAAGCCCGTCAAGGAGTCCAAAAATATTTACCCCTATTACCCTTGGCCATTGAGCAATTGGATTTGCGACAATATGAAGTTATTTTATCTTCATCTCATGCTGTAGCTAAAGGAGTCTTAACCACCCCTAATCAATTGCATATCTGCTATAGCCATAGCCCCATGCGCTACGCGTGGGATTTAACCTTTGATTATCTCAACCAAAGCAAACTAGGGCAAGGAGCAATCGGCTGGATCACCCGCCAAATCCTCCATAATTTGCGGCAATGGGACGTAATCAGTGCCAACCGGGTGGATTACTTCATTGCCAATTCACAACACACAGCTAGACGAATTTGGCGGTGCTATCGTCGAGAAGCAACCGTCATCTATCCACCAGTCAATATTGATGAATGTCTCTTTTCCTCGCAAAAAGAGGATTTTTATCTGATAGTTTCCCGACTAGTAAGTTATAAACAAGTTTCCTTAATTGTTCAGGCTTTTAATAGCCTCAAAAAACCCTTGGTTATTATTGGCACTGGTCCTCAAATGAACAAATTACGGGAAATAGCTCAACCACATATTCAAATCTTAGGATGGCAACCCGATCATATCGTCAAAAATTATATGTCCCGTGCCAAAGCCTTTGTTTATGCAGCTTGCGAAGACTTTGGCATTGCCCTAGTTGAAGCCCAAGCCTGTGGAACTCCCGTAATTGCATACCGTGCAGGTGGTGCATTGGAAACAGTCAGAGATATTCAGACACATCCTGATACAGGAACTGGTATATTATTTAAAATCCAAACAGTAGGAGCTATAGTAGATGCCGTAGAAAAATTTGTAGATCATGAGCATTTATACAATTATGAGTATATACAAACACACGCTAATCAATTTTCTCGCCAGGTTTTTGCAGAACGTTATCTAGGTTTTGTGAATGAATGTCGTGAAAAAGGAGTTTACCAAAAGTAAACATCGGCCTTTTGTATTTATTTTCTCAGAAGAGTGCAAATTTTTCCTCAAAATTACTGCCTTTTAGCTTTAAGATTGGGACTATGTGTGGTGTGGATTATAAAGGAGTATGATGACTGCCCAGAGTTCACTCCTCTCCGGCAAGCGATACCCGCGGAAGGATAACAGTACATCTGTGACTGTTTTATCAAAACGTGGTCAAAAAGTTAAACAGCCAAAGGTGAAATCCAGAAGTTTATCTTTTCAGGGTTTATACGGAGAGTTTTTTAAACGACTGTTTGATATAGTTTTTTCATTGTCGGTCTTGATTTTGTTTTCTCCCATCTACATGATATTGGCTTTATTGATAGCCATAAGCTCAAAGGGTCCGATCTTTTATGTTCAAGAACGGGTGGGCAAAAACTACCGCAGCTTCAATTGCATTAAGTTTCGCACCATGGTCAACAATGCTGACGAAATTCTTGTCGAAATGATGGCTACATCACCTAACCTCCGAGCAGAATTTGAAGACAATTTTAAGCTGAAAACAGACCCAAGAATCACTAAAATTGGTCACTTTTTGCGAATTACCAGCTTAGATGAATTTCCCCAATTTTGGAATGTTCTCAAAGGAGATATGAGTGTAGTTGGTCCAAGACCTTTAGTCGCGGAAGAATTAATCAAATATGGTGATTATATCAATCATGTTTTAACGATTCGTCCTGGAATTACTGGTTTGTGGCAAGTATCCGGGCGTAATGATATTCCATATCCTCGCCGGGTGCAAATAGACCTCCATTATGTCAATTTTAGGAATTTTTGGCTTGATTTGTGGATCATCCTGAAAACAGTTAATGTTGTCATTATGCCCAAAAATAAAGGAGCTTACTAAGTAAGTACGCAAATTCCATCTTATGGGGCAACATTATGCCCCAAAAACTATTTTCGATAGCAAAGGTATAAAATTTATTCTTACGCATATATACGGCTCAAGGAATTTCTAGTGCTGACAATAATTGATACACTTGAAATCAAGAATATTAATTGAACTAAACCTATAATTATTTGTTAAAGTGTTTTTTAGCAAAAATATTTGTTGACCTTTAACTTGTAATAGCAACTAATATTTGTAGCCTAACTATTGGGCAGTTATATCAATTAACTGCTAGTTTATATCAGAATGTTTGTAATCTTCAACTAAAAACAACAAGGCATCACCAACCATGACACAAAGAAAACGGGCTTTAATTACTGGTATTACTGGTCAAGATGGTTCTTATTTAACTGAACTTTTACTAGAACAAGGTTATGAAGTCCACGGGATTATTCGCCGTACTTCCACCTTTAACACAGACAGAATTGATCATATGTATGAAGATCCTCATAACGAGGGCGCAAGGCTGTTTCTTCACTATGGTGATTTGACAGACGGAACAACACTGCGGCGGATTTTAGAAGAAGTTAAACCTACAGAAATTTATAATTTAGGCGCTCAATCCCACGTCCGGGTGAGCTTTGATTCACCTGAATATACAGTAGATGCTGTAGGTATGGGGACATTACGTTTATTGGAAGCAATCCGCGATTATCAACACCGCACTGGGATTGAAGTCCGTTTCTATCAAGCTGGTTCTTCGGAAATGTATGGTTTGGTGCAAGCAGTTCCCCAAAGTGAAACCACACCTTTTTATCCCCGCAGTCCCTACGCTTGTGCTAAGGTGTACGCTCACTGGCAAACCATAAATTACCGCGAATCTTACAATTTATTTGCTTGTAACGGTATTCTTTTTAATCATGAATCTCCCAGAAGGGGCGAAACATTTGTTACCCGCAAAATTACTAGAGCCATAGCCCGCATAGTTGCTGGTAAACAAAAAAATATCTTCATGGGTAATTTGGATTCCAAGAGAGATTGGGGTTATGCCAAAGATTACGTAAAAGCAATGTGGTTGATGTTGCAACAAGAGCAGCCAGATGATTATGTGGTGGCAACTGGTGAAACCCATTCAGTGAAGGAGTTTCTGGAGTTAGCATTTAGTTATGTTAATCTCGATTGGCAGAAATACGTAGAGTTTGATCAACGTTATCTGCGTCCTGCAGAAGTAGATTTATTAATTGGTGATCCGACTAAGGCACAGCAAAAATTAGGCTGGAAACCATCAGTAACATTTAAAGAACTGGTTGCGCTCATGGTAGAAGCTGATTTACAAGCTGTGGGTTGTACTTCCCCTAATGGTAATGGTGCAAAATACCCTCAAGATATTGCTACTACCCGTCAAGAATTAGGATCTCTGCACTTTTAATCAGATCAAGGATAATAATATGACAGCCTTAGATTTAGCAAATAAACGGATTCTTGTCACTGGTGGGGCGGGTTTTCTCGGCCGTCAGGTGATAGATCAATTATGTCAGCATGGCGCTAACAGTGAGAAAATTACTGTAACGCGATCGCACGACTGTGATCTACGAGTATGGGAAAATTGCCAACGGGCAGCAGACCAACAGGATATTATCATTCACTTAGCCGCTCATGTTGGTGGCATTGGTCTAAATCGAGAAAAACCCGGCGAGTTATTTTACGATAACTTGATCATGGGAACTCAGTTAATCCATGCAGCTTATCAACAAGGGATAGAAAAGTTTGTCTGTGTAGGAACTATTTGCGCCTATCCTAAGTTTACCCCTGTACCATTTAAAGAAGATGACATCTGGAATGGTTATCCAGAAGAGACTAACGCCCCCTATGGAGTGGCAAAAAAAGCTCTCTTAGTCCAACTACAATCTTATCGTCAGCAGTATGGGTTTAATGGTATTTACCTGTTACCAGTGAACTTGTATGGACCTGAAGACAACTTCAACCCTAGCAGTTCTCATGTAATTCCCGCTTTAATTCGCAAAGTGGAAGAAGCCCAAACCAGGGGAGAAAAACAACTTCCTGTGTGGGGTGATGGTTCTCCTACCCGTGAATTTTTGTATTCTACAGACGCAGCACGGGGAATAGTCATGGGAACTCAGTTTTATAATGATGCTGAACCCGTGAATTTAGGAACTGGTTACGAAATCTCTATCAAAGATCTAATTACTTTAATTTGCGAATTGATGGAGTATGAGGGTGAACTTGTGTGGGAAACCGACAAACCCAATGGCCAACCCCGACGTTGTTTGGACACGGAAAGGGCAAAACAGGCTTTTGGCTTCACTGCTGAAGTAGAATTTAGACAAGGTTTGAAAAATACTATTGATTGGTGGCGTAAAAACGCTGCATAGATGATCTCCTCATCTCGTTCCCAGTCTCCGACTGGGAATGCCTTCATAGAGTTTCTGACTCTAGCATACACACAAGGCAGAGCCTTCTTAATTCATTCCCATACAGAGTATGGGAACGAGGGAAATCTAAAATCTAAAATCCAAAATTGTCACAACTAACTAAAAAGGAATTGCGACGGGTTTTACTCCAAAAACGTCAGTCTATGACATTATTAGAATGGCGGGGGAAAAGCGATCGCCTCACCACCAATATCCAAAACTCGGTTATATTTAATCAAGCAAATACAATTCTGGCTTTTTTTAGCTTTCGTCAAGAACCTGATATTAGCTCGCTATATACTAACACTAATAAACGTTGGGGTTTTCCCCGTTGTGTTGATAAATCTCTAGTTTGGCATTCTTGGCAACCTGATGACACAATTAATATCGGTGCTTATGGGATTACAGAACCTCACCACGAAGCACCGATAATTGACATTGAAGAAGTAGATTTAATTATTGTTCCCTGTGTGGGTTGTGATGTCCAAGGATACCGCTTAGGTTATGGTGGGGGATATTATGACCGTTTGTTAAATTCTCCTGGTTGGCAGACAAAAGCAACTATAGGAGTGGTTTTTGATTTTGCTTATTTATCTCAATTACCTGTTGATAGTTGGGATAAACCATTAGAAAGGGTAATTACAGAAAACTTGATGACAACCACCAGTTTACAGTAGAAAAAATTGAAGTTAACTAAGATCCAAGAATAAGATTTTCTAAAAAACCTATTTCTAATTCTGATGCAGGTTTACCACCGCCACCTTCTATTAATTTTAAATATTTTCGCAACAGTTGCTGCATACTAGAAGTCCGATATTGGGGACTAATTTGTAATAACGCATTTTCCCAATGAATCTTTGTTGGTAAGTGTCCATATTCAGCTAAATAAATAGCTTCTCTGACTAATTTATCTAATTCTGCACCTGAATAACCGGCGGTTTTCTCTACTCATTAAAAATCAGCTTTATTAGTATCAGTCCGAATATCTGTAACTGGTTTTTGTATTTTTTCTGTGTTATTATTAGGAGAATTTTCAACTTTATTGGTAGAGATATTTGCAGTTTTTATTTCGGAAGTTGGAGTTACTGCTGGACGGAGAGGTTTTTTAGCAATGGATTTTGTATGACGAGAGAAGCCCATGACCAATTTGCGAAAGAATATCTAGAGGAATTATTAAAACCTTTAGGTCAAGTAGATATTGGTAAAGACGTAAAAAGCGAAGTTAGGGAAATAGATATTTGGTTTGTTCCCAATCAATCAAAATCTGTAACTTCCGATTTAGGATTATTAGCAAAAATGGCAGTTACAAGCTGTCTATTTGAACCTTTTCGTAATCCTCCCAATGAAATGACAATTAGAAGTTGTATGTCAAAATTATCCAGCCTTCATGAAGAATTGTTTCGACAAGCAAAAAGAGAAAATCGGCGGCTAATGGAAACCGAGTTCCCTGTTTTATGGATTTTAACACCAACCTGCTCAAAAAATAAACTAGATGGATTTAGAGCTACACTCGAAGATGATTGGGAAACAGGAGTTTATTTTCTAGGAGAATCGCATAAAACCGCAATTGTAGCAATTAACCAATTACCCAAAAATCAGGATACACTATGGTTAAGGGTGTTAGGTAATGGGGAAACCCAAAAACAAGCAGTACAAGAACTGATCACAGTTTCCACAGAAAACCAGTGTAATTATCTACTGGAAATTTTAGCATCTTGGCGTAAAAATATAGAGATTAACACTAATATCAACGATGAAGATAGGGAGTTGATTATGACTTTATCACCAGCATATCTCAAACAACGCGAGGAATGGCGACAAGAGGGACTGCAAACGGGACTGCAAACGGGACTACAAACGGGATTGCAAACGGGAAGACAAGAAGAATTGCGGTTAATAGTAGGAAGTTTACTAACAGCACGTTTTGGTAATTTAGATGAGAAATTATCTGCTGTTGTTACTCCTATTATGGAACTTTCTCTCACAGAAAGAACTGATTTATTACTCAATTTATCTCAGTTGTCTCGTGAGGAATTATTAGCTAAATTCCCCATTAAATAACCCATTTTTGTAGGTTGTTCACATCCTTTAGATCCCCAACTTCTTAGAGAAGTCGGGGTGATTATTTAAAACCACTGTTTCTTATCCAAAAATTATCAGCTATGCCTTTAAGTTGGAACGAAATCAAAAGTCGAGCGATCGCATTTTCTCAAGAATGGGAACATGAAACCTCAGAAGATGCAGAAGCTAAATCATTTTGGGATGGGTTTTTTCATGTTTTTGGTATTTCTCGTCGTCGGGTGGCAACATTTGAACAATCTGTCAAAAAAGCCGATAATAAACAAGGTTTTATTGATTTACTCTGGAAAGGTGTAATTTTAGTAGAACATAAATCTAGGGGGAAAAGTCTAGATAAAGCTATGCAGCAAGCCAAAGATTATTTCCCTGGTTTAAAAGAACATGAATTACCAAAATATATTTTAGTTTCTGATTTTCAAAAGTTTAAACTCTACGATTTAGATACTAATATTACCACAGAATTTGTCCTCAAAGATTTTATTAATCAGGTTCATTTATTCGGTTTTATTGCTGGTTATGAAAAACGCACCTATAAAGATGAAGATCCGGTCAATATCCAAGCCGCTGAATTAATGGGTAAACTACATGATAAACTAGAAGCAGTTGGTTATCGAGGTCATGATTTAGAAGTCTATTTAGTCCGGTTACTCTTCTGTTTATTTGCTGATGATACAGGCATTTTTGATAAAGGTATTTTTTGGGAATATATTGATTTACATACTAAATCAGATGGTAGTGATTTAGCAATGCACATTGCTTCTATTTTTCATACATTAAATACACCACCAGAAAAAAGATTAACAAATTTAGATACTAATTTGGCTCAGTTTCCCTATGTGAATGGTAAGTTATTTGAGGAGGTTTTACAACCCGCTGCTTTTGATAGCAAAATGCGGGAAATGTTTTTAGAAGCTTGTGGTTTTGACTGGGGTAAAATCTCACCGGCTATTTTTGGTTCGATGTTTCAAGCGGTCATGAATCCCACAGAAAGACGAAATTTAGGCGCTCATTATACCTCAGAAAAAAATATTCAAAAGTTGATTAAACCTCTATTTTTAGATGATTTATATTTAGAGTTAGAAAAAGTCAAAAGTAATCGAGGTAAACTCCAAGAATTACATCAAAAAATCGCTAATCTTTATTTTCTTGATCCTGCTTGTGGTTGTGGTAATTTCCTAATTATCACCTATCGGGAATTGCGAAATCTAGAAATTAAAATTTTGCAAGCATTGAATAAAAATGGACAGCAATTTATTAATATTCAAGATATTATTAAGGTTAATGTAGATCAATTTACGGGTATTGAATATGATGAATTTGCGGTGCGTGTTGCGGAGGTGGCAATGTGGTTAATTGATCATCAAATGAATATTCAGGTTAGTCATGAATTTGGTCAATATTTTTTTAGAGTTCCTTTAACTAAATCTGCGAAAATTGTTCATGGTAATTCATTAAGAATTGATTGGGAAACCGTTGTCGACAAGGAAAAGTTAAGTTTCATCTTAGGAAATCCCCCATTTGTTGGGGCAATGATTATGAATGCTCAACAAAGAAATGATATTGATCATGTTTTTCATGGAGAGAAAGGAATAGGTGTTTTAGATTATGTTTGTGCTTGGTATATAAAAGCAGCAAAAATTATCGAAAATAGCCAAATAAAAGTAGGCTTTGTTTCCACAAATTCTATATCACAAGGTGAACAAGTCGCTATACTTTGGAATATATTATTTAATAAATATAAGATTAAAATTCATTTTGCTCATCGTACTTTTAAATGGAGTAATGAAGCTAAAGGAAATGCTGCTGTCCATTGTGTAATTATTGGTTTTGCCAACTTCAATATTACCGAAAAATATATTTCTGATTATGAGGATATTCAGAGTGAACCACTGACAATAAAAGCTAAAAATATCAATCCTTATCTGGTAGATGGAAGTGACACAATTATCACTAATAAAAGTTTTCCCATTTCTAATATTCCCTTAATGCGTTTTGGAAGTATGCCAAGAGATGGTGGTAATCTTATTTTTACTGAAACTGAAAAAGAAGAATTTATTAAGATTGAACCTCAAGCTGAAAAATGGATCAGACCCTATACAGGATCCCAGGAGTTTATTAATGGATATAGTCGCTATTGTCTTTGGCTTGTTGATATTTCTCCAAAGGAACTCAAAGCTTTACCAGAGGTATTAAAACGAGTAAATAAAGTTAAACAGTTCCGGTTAGAAAGTAAAGCTGCTTCTACTCGTAAATTTGCAACTACACCTACTCTATTTTGTCAGATAGCACAACCTGATACAGATTATTTACTTGTACCAAGTGCGTCTTCTGAAAGGAGGAAATATATTCCTATAGGTTTTATGCCTTCAGAAATTATTACTAGCAATCTCTGTTTTTTAATTCCTAATGCCACTCTCTACTTATTTGGTATTCTCACTTCAGAAATGCACATTACATGGGTAAAATATGTATGTGGAAGATTAGAAAGTCGTTTTCGCTATTCCAATACCATTGTTTACAATAATTATCCCTTTCCTGAAAACGTCAATGAGAAACAAAAACAGAAAGTAGAAACAGCCGCGCAAGCAGTATTAGACACCAGAGCAAAATATCCTGATAGTAGTTTAGCCGATTTGTATGACCCCTTGACAATGCCACCAGACTTAGTAAAGGCACATCAAATATTAGATAAAGCCGTAGACTTATGTTATCGTCCCCAACCATTTGTAAATGAATTGAATAGGATTGAGTTTTTATTTAATTTATATGAAGCTTTAAATGCTCCCTTACTCAAACCAGAGAAAAAGAAAAGAGCGAAAAAAAGTAATTAATTGTTAATATCAATTAGGTAGGGGTAAAGCAAAAGCTCATTGGTGTCAACTTAGGCTACAGATAGCTTATTTGTTTGGCTTCCACACCCGCCTGGAACTTAAGTTCCAGGCTAATAGCTAAAGTTTACTAAAGTAAACTGAAGATTTAGAAAATTATTAGTCATCTTTAGATGACTTTTGCCATTAGATTGGGAATTCATTCCCAGTCGGACTTAGTAGCAAAGATGCAGAAGGCAAATATAGTCCATACTGCCAATATATTGTTTGGTATTTAAACAAAAGATTAAATAACCCTTAAACCGTGTAATAAGCTACTCTCACATCATGATCAAATCTGATATCTTCTGTAAAAATTATGTAGAAGTTATCAGGTGGAGTCATGAGTAAAATTAACGGATTTGTAGGTCGTCGTAACTTCTTAAAATTCGTAGGTTTAAGTACCTTGAGTATGGGTACTTTGACTGCTTGCAATGAAATCATTACTAACCGTTCAGAAATTACAATTCCTGAAAATAATCCTAATCCTAATCCAGTTAGTGCAGAGGAAGCAAAAAGAAGATTAATAGCAGGAAACAGAAGATTTGTTAATCAAAATCGTCAATATCCTAATCAATCGAAAAAACGTTTACTATCAGTATCTAAAAAACAATATCCTTATGCAGCAATATTAGGATGTGCAGATTCTCGCGTACCACCAGAAATAATTTTTGATCAAGGATTAGGAGATTTATTTGTTGTGCGGATAGCTGGTAATATTGCCAGTAATGAAACCATTGGAAGTTTAGAATATGCTACCGCTAATTTAGGAACACAACTAATAGTTGTTTTAGGTCATAAAGGATGTGGTGCAGTATCAGCAGCAATTGACAATCAACCAGATAATGGTAAAATTAACTCTGTGATTGATGACATTAAGCCAGGTTTATCGGCAACTCCCAGAACAGGAAGTAATATTAATGATGATAACAATCCAGTGATTAATAATATTGAATACCAAGCTAAAAAATTGCAGAATAATTCACAAATTATAGATAAATTAATCCGTGATGACAGATTAAAAATTATCAGTGCTTACTATGATATTAATACTGGTAAAGTTAGATTCTTAACTTGATATTTATCCTTCTTTTTTCTTTATCTGCGTTTGCAAGCTATCATGAATCTTCAACTAAAAACAAATCATCTAGAAATTATCAAAAATCATGCTCAAACAACCTACCCAGATGAATGCTGTGGGCTAATTTTAGGTTATAAAAATAATGAATATAAAATTGTAGTAGAAATCATCCCCACAGAGAACGTCTGGAATACAGAAAAGAGTAACTTTACAGAAGACCAAGAAAATAGTACCAGAAGACGATATGCAATATCGCCTCAAGTCATGTTACAAACGCAAAAAGCAGCGAGAAACCGTAACTTAAATATTATTGGTATCTATCATTCCCATCCTGACTATCCAGCTATTCCTTCAGAATGGGATAGAATATACGCTTGGCCAGAATACTCTTATGTGATATCATCCGTACAAAATGCTCAAGCTGGTGAACTGCAAAGCTGGACTCTTGATGACAACCACCAATTTCAAGCCGAGACAATTAAACTGATAAAATTAGCAAATTTAAGTTAACATTAATACTCCGCGCTGATTCCTACAACTGCTATGCTAAATCCCAATCTGGATGAAATCCAGTTGACGAAAGACGACTACGAACGCTATTCCCGCCACTTAATTTTGCCAGAAGTGGGCATGGAAGGGCAAAAACGCCTAAAAGCCGCCAGTGTATTGTGTATTGGTACTGGTGGACTAGGTTCACCATTACTGTTATATCTTGCAGCAGCAGGTATAGGCAGAATTGGTATTGTTGATTTTGATGTTGTGGATACCTCTAACCTCCAACGTCAAGTTATTCACGGGACATCCTGGGTAGGTAAACCCAAAATCGAATCAGCAAAAAACCGGATTCACGAAATTAACCCCCATTGTCAGGTTGATTTGTATGAAACCCGTCTGAGTGCAGAAAACGCTTTAGATATTATCCGTCCTTACGATATCGTTGTTGATGGCACTGATAATTTCCCGACGCGGTATTTAGTCAACGACGCTTGCGTATTGTTAGATAAACCCAACGTTTACGGTTCTATCTTCCGGTTTGAAGGACAAGCAACCGTCTTTAACTATGAAGGTGGACCCAACTATCGTGACTTATATCCCGAACCACCACCACCAGGAATGGTTCCTTCCTGTGCAGAAGGTGGAGTTCTGGGAATTTTACCGGGAATGATTGGGATTATTCAAGCCACAGAGACAGTGAAAATTATTCTGGGGAATGGTACTACCTTGAGTGGTAGACTAGTGCTTTACAACGCCTTGGATATGAAATTCCGGGAGTTGAAACTGCGTCCTAACCCCATCCGTCCAGTTATTGACAAGCTGATAGATTACGAACAATTCTGTGGGATTCCCCAAGCCCAAGCCGAAGAAGCGAAACAGCAGATGGAAATTCAAGAAATGACTGTGAAGGAATTGAAGGCGTTATTAGATAGTGGTGCAAAGGACTTTGTGCTGCTAGATGTGCGTAATCCTCACGAGTATCAAATTGCTAAAATTCCTGGTTCAGTATTAGTCCCTTTACCAGATATTGAAAATGGTGATGGTGTGGCTAAGGTGAAGGACTTACTCAATGGACACCGTTTAATTGCTCATTGTAAACTGGGTGGACGTTCGGCGAAAGCCTTGGCTATCCTCAAGGAAGCGGGAATTACTGGCACAAATGTGAAAGGGGGAATTAATGCTTGGAGTCAAGAAGTAGACGCTTCTGTTCCTCAGTATTAATAATTTTGGGCGGGATTGTTGATAATGTTTGGGAAAAACCTCTAACTATCCCCAATCTGATCTCAACAACAAGATACCCGATTTCTTGGATGATTCGGGTATCTTTTTATAGTTAATACATGGAAATATAATTTGATTTATGTATCTAATTTATACAAAAAAATCTTTAAAAAATACCAAAATTGTCTATTACTTATACTTCTTTTAAAGAGTAAGATGTCTAAAGTTTGCATAAACTTCATGGAAAATTTAGCTATAGCAGTTTCCGGGTAGGTGAGGTTAATTAACAGAATTGAGGGTAAATTTACTTTCAAAAATACTACTTTTGCAGCATCTATCATCACAGCAAATTGCCAAAACAATCATAAATTCCATTATGGATACGCTTTCCACAAATAATTCCAAGATTCTGATTGTAGATGACGATTCTAGTGTCCGTAACCTGATTCAGCGTTTTTTGAGTCGGAAATATCAAATAGAATCAGCAGCAGATGGTAAAACGGCTCTTGTCTTATTTGAGCAATTTAATCCCGCTTTAGTGATTCTCGACTGGAATTTACCAGATGCAAATGGCTATAAACTTTGCCAGGAAATGCAAAGTCGTACCAATGTGTTAGTCATGATGCTTACCAGTCGCAATGATGAAGCTGATAAAATTAAAGTCTTGGCTGCTGGTGCTGATGATTTTTTAACCAAACCATTTAGTCTAGCTGAGGTAGAAGTTAGGGTAGAAGCCCTATTAAGACGTGTTCGCTATATCCAGTCCAGTGTGTCACAACGCCTCACTTTCAATCAGTTAGCTATTAACCCAGAGGCGCGAGAGGTAACACTCAATAATAAAGCTTTAGCTTTAACTGCTTTGGAGTTTAATATCTTACATTTTCTAGCTACCCACCCTGGACAAGCATGGAGTCGTACCCAACTGATCCAAAAGATTTGGGGTTGTGATTATGTAGGAGATGGACGGGTTGTTGATGTGCATATTGGCCAACTTAGGAAGAAAATGGAAGTTGATTCTAGTATGCCGGAGTATATTAAAACGGTACGGGGTTATGGTTATAAGTTTGATCCACCAGACAACACCGCAAGTTAAATTTTGAAAAAAGGGTTGTTGGATAACTGAACAATTTGGTCAAATCTACTAATTAGTTCGGTGATGATATTGAGGCTTGATTAGATGATTAAGGTGATTAATTGGTAGATATTGGAGCTAAAGTCAGTCAGGGAATTGTATCTACTTAGGGCTTGGATAAAATCTTTAGTTTTTCTCTTTTACAGGATATTCTCAGAGTATTTCTCATCTTCTCTGGTTTTGTCCAAACTATCAGTTTAAAAATATCTATGCAAATTACTGTGATGACTTTTAATCTCCGCTATGACAAACCAGATCCTGGGGTGCGTCAGTGGAAAAAGCGTGTAGGGGCAATTGCTTCTTTAATTCAACACTACAAACCGGATTTATTGGGTACACAGGAGGGTAAATCTGATCAACTGGCAGATTTACAAGCACTCTTACCGGAATATAACATTATTGGGGGCGATCGCACTGGTACAGGAAGCGGTGAACATTGTGCAATTTTTTATAATCCCCAATCCTTTAAACTTCAAGAAACACAAGATTTTTACCTCAGTGATACTCCAGAAATTCCTGGTAGTATTACTTGGGGAACTCGTTTACCACGGATGGCCACTTGGGCTAATTTTGAAGTTAGTCATCTTGGTTTTTCCTTGACTATATTAAATACCCATTTAGATCACGAAAATGCCAAATCTAGGGAGTTAAGTGCAGTCCTAATTAGTCAACGTTTGGCTGAGTTTACACCGGAAAACTACTTACTGCTAACGGGAGATTTTAACGCCAATCCTCGTACTCCAGAACGGCAAATTTTCCTATCACCTCTAAGAAATGGTAAAAAATTACAAGATCCTTTAGCTACTCTTCCTCTAGAAAAACAGAAAACTTTTCACGATTTTACAGGGGAAGCTGGGGATGCTATTGATACTATATATTGCGATAGCTGCGCTTTTCAGACAGAACAAGTTATTATTGATCGTGAACAGTGGGAAGGGGTATGGCCTTCTGACCATTTTCCAGTGATTGTGAAATTAACAGTTTTCTAATTTGCATAATTCAAGCTGACTTCACGGTTACGGCTAACTGCAATCCCAAAGCATCAAGTACATTAGTCAAAGAATAAAATTCAATTTCTCCTTTTTCAGCAAGAATTTGGGCAAATCTATCGTAGGATTGCTGTACTGCTACGGAAAAATTATCAATTCCACCCTGAGCCTCAATCACATTTTTGAGTGCTTTATTTAACATAATAGGATCACCTTCTTCTATAACTACCTCAATATAAGCTGCTGCTTCTAGAGGATCTTGTAAGTATTTAATTAGTTTGGCGTGATAACTTGTACTTCTAGGCATTGTTTCGACTAGACTCTATACCCCTGCTTCACCAATTCTACCGCTAACTGGATAGCTGCTTTCATACTTGTTGCGTCAGCAATACCCTTACCCGCAATATCAAACGCCGTTCCATGATCCGGTGAAGTCCGCACAAACGGTAAACCAATGGTAGTATTTACAGCCCGATCAAAAGCCATCAACTTCACCGGAATTAAACCCTGATCGTGATAAAGTGCTAAGTAAGCATCAGCAGGATTTTTGATCACGGAATTACCATACCAAGCAATACCTGGTTTTACCCACATTGTATCTGGGGGCATGGGTCCTTCTAGCTGTAAATGCGGGCGTTTTTGCCGTTCTGATTCCAACCAGGGAATTAACCAATCTATTTCCTCTGTTCCCAGTTGTCCCATTTCTCCACTGTGGGGATTTAACCCTGCGATCGCAATTCTGCCATGTTTAATCCCAAAATCATTTGCTAAACACTCCACCAATAAATCTAATTTCTTTGTCAACAACTGCGGTGTTAAAGTCGCAGCTACTTGAGATAAAGGAATATGGGTGGTAGCAAGTAGAGCGCGGAGTGTCCAACCGGTAAAAGGCGATCGCCCCACAAACAACATCCCAAACCGCTCAACACCAGCCTTTTCGGCTAAAAGTTCCGTTTGTCCCGGATAGTTGTAACCAGCGGCTTTCCAAGCAGATTTAGCGATAGGTCCGGTGACAATTCCATCAAACTCACCTGCCAAAGTTTGAGATATGGCATATTCCATATAAGCAAAACTCGCTGCACCACTAGCTGCATTTCCCACACCTGTGATAATTTCACCAGCAATAGGGACATCAACTATAGACAAATCAACCGGATTAGCCAAAGCTAGAGAATTCTCAATATTTTTACTGATATTTTCATAACTTTTAGTTAATAAAGTTCTATTCCCTACCACCATCACATCACAATTTTGAGTAACTTGAGGATCTGCCAAAGCCTTCAAAATCACCTCAGAACCAATACCCGCAGGATCTCCCAGGGTCAGCACCAAACGCGGACGGTTATTTTGATTACTCATGATTTTGTAGGGGCGGGGTTTCTCCGCCTATCTCCACTCATTCCCGATGACATCCCTAAATTGGTTTAGAATTATTGATAGGTCTAATCCAAATAGTTCTGATAGACCTATTGTACCTGAGTTGTTAGAGTTAAAAATGAGATCTTAGCCTTCAAATCAAATTCAGCAGTCTCAGATAAATCAACAATCCACAAAGGAGCATTACAGCAAATGGGCGGCGAAATGTTAAATGCAGCGATGCTATCTTTCGGTCTAATCTTCGTAGGTTGGGCAATTGGCGCTTTGTTACTCAAAATTCAAGGCGCAGAAGAATAGAACGGAAGCAGGGGGAAGCGGGGGAAGTAGGGGAAGTAGGGGAAGCAGGGGAAGTAGGGGAAGTAGGGGAAGTAGGGGAAGCAGGGGAAGTAGGGGAAGTAGGGGAAGAAAAATTAATTCTTCATCCTGACTCCTGACTCCTGACTCCTAACTCCTAACTCCTGACTCCTAACTCCTAACTCGGTGACTCCTAACTCGGTGACTCCTGACTCGGTGACTCCTGACTGGACACTGAGCGAAGTCGAAGTGCTGACTCCTATCTTTTATTAAAAAGATGTAAAGTTTTATTTAGATAACTAAATTCTGTTAAGATTCTTTTCATAAACATTAAGATATATAACCAACCCCATGACATTATTAATAGTTGGTGCAACTGGCACTTTGGGAAGACAAGTAGCTCGTCGCGCAATTGATGAAGGGTATAAAGTCCGCTGTCTGGTTCGGAGTCCTAAAAAAGCTGCTTTTCTCAAAGAATGGGGTGCAGAACTGGTACGGGGAAACTTGTGTAATCCACAAACCCTGACAGAAGCATTAACAGGTGTAACCGCAGTTATTGATGCTGCTACATCTCGTGCCACAGATTCACTAACTATTAAAGAAGTGGATTGGGATGGCAAAGTAGCATTAATTCAAGCCGCTAAAGCTGCTGGTGTAGAAAGATTTATCTTCTTTTCAATTTTAGATGCTGATAAATACCCCAATGTACCGCTGATGGAAATTAAGCGATGTACAGAAGCATATTTAGCAGAGTCAGGTTTAAACTACACAGTTTTACGTTTAGCTGGATTTATGCAAGGGTTAATTGGTCAGTACGGCATACCTATTTTAGAAAAACAACCAGTATGGGTAACAGGAACATCCTCACCTATTGGCTATATGGATACGCAGGATATTGCTAAATTCGCGGTGCGGGCTTTGACTGTGACAGAAACAGAAAAGCAAGCTTTCCCAGTCGTGGGAACTCGTGCTTGGAGTGCTGAGGAAATTATTAATCTTTGTGAACGCTTATCTGATAGAGACGCAAAAGTTACACGAATGCCTATCAGTTTATTACGGGCTGTCCAAAATTTACTGCGCTGCTTTCAATGGGGATGGAATGTTGCTGATAGATTAGCTTTTACAGAAGTTTTAGCTGGTGGTAAAGCTCTAAACTCAGAAAATATGGACGAAGTATATACTGTTTTTGGTTTAGACAAACAAGAAACTACCACCTTAGAAGCATATCTACAAGAATACTTCAGTCGGATTATGAATAAGCTGAAACAGTTAGATTACGAAAAAGCCAAAAGTAAAAAGCTTAAAAGTAAAAAGACTCCCTTTAAACAATCCTCCAAAGCCAATAGTCAATAAATGTCAGCCGAATGGTGACATTAGGCTAAAATGTGTAACTATTAGATACAGAAAAATCATCCCTTAAACTTGGATATTTGAGTGTGCCGAAAGCAGGCATTATCTACAACGATGTTAAGCCGATAGCGAGTAGTGTCGCTATCGAACTAAAAGACAAGCTCACCGCTGCTGGTTGGGATGTATACATCACAGCGAGTATCGGTGGGATATTGGGCTATTCTCAACCAGATAGTCCAGTCTTGCACACCCCCATTGAAGGTCTTACGCCCCCTGGCTTTGACTCAGACATGAAATTTGCAGTGGTGTTAGGGGGGGATGGAACTGTGTTAGCAGCATCGCGCCTAGTCGCCCCCTGTGGTATCCCCATGCTGACGGTAAATACTGGTCACATGGGATTTTTGACTGAAGCTTATCTTAACCAATTGCCCCAAGCCTTAGAACAGTGTATGGCGGGTGCATATCAGGTTGAAGATAGAGCTATGCTCACCGTTAAAGTTATGCGGGGAGATACGGTAAAATGGGAAGCCCTCTGTTTAAATGAAATGGTGCTACATCGAGAACCTTTAACTTGTATGTGCCATTTTGAAATCGCAGTGGGGCGACATTCACCTGTGGATATTGCGGCTGATGGAATTATTGTTTCTACCCCAACGGGTTCTACAGCTTATTCTTTAAGCGCAGGTGGTCCAGTAATTACTCCTGGTGTCCCTGTATTGCAGTTAGTCCCAATTTGTCCCCATTCTCTGGCTTCTAGGGCTTTGGTGTTTCCTGATAGTGAACCAGTTAATATCTATCCTGTTAATATTCCCCGGTTGGTAATGGTGGTGGATGGTAATGGTGGATGTTATGTTTTACCGGAAGATCGGGTATATTTAGAGCGATCGCCCTACAGAGCCCGGTTTATTCGTCTCCAGTCACCGGAATTTTTCCGTGTTCTGCGGGAAAAACTCGGTTGGGGTTTACCACATATTGCTAAACCCAATTCCGTAGAATTGCCTTAGAGGGTGTTTGAAAAGTTTCCGGCGATTATAAATCGCTACTACACAAACAAAGTCCACACTTCGACCCTTCGACAAGCTCAGGGCATCGCAGGCTCAGTGACCACCTGCATGGACTAATAAAAATAGAGGGTTTAGAACCCACGTAGGTGGGTTTCGTCTGTGTAGCCGCGACTTCTAGTCGCCAGATTTATTAATAAGTAATCAATACCTTGTCCATTTTTTGTAGGTCGGGTTAAGCGACAGCGCAACCCGAGGCTCATGTTGGGTTATGGCTGATGCCTCCGGCGAGCGCAGGGATACACCACACTTCGTGAACGTACCTCAACCCAACCTTGTATCTTAGAGGTATTTGTATTCAACAGCAAATTTGAAGGCATTGACATCATCAAAGACTTCCAGTGGACACAGAATGATAAAATCCAGGTTAGCAAAATTGGATTTGGTGCTACCTCCTTGAGTCAGTTCAACTATAACAACCTCAATGGTAATTTGTCCTTCCTGGGGACTACATTTGCCACAATTGAGAACAAGCCATCAGGCTTTGCGGTTTCCTTAGATGTTGTATTAGTCTAGATATCTTCTTCGGAGAAGATGGTAATCATATTCTCAATGGTGGCAATGGCAATGCTATTTTTATAATTGCACTTAGATCCCCCACTTCTTGAAGAAGTCGGGGGTCTTTGATTTAGATGGGTTTCTTCTAAATAGGGTTTGCTGAAAAAGTTATCTGTGAGGGCTAGAAGTTCAGGAGGATTTAGAAGAAGTTAGAAGAAGTTAGAAGTAATATCAAGTCTGGAAAACTGAACAATTTTTGATGCTATGATCATATTTTTCTTGCACCTCATTTACCTTTTATACAGATAAAAATCTTGATGCGTCTGGGTTGTAGGTTGATTCAGCAAACCCTAAATAGGACTTACGCTGCTAAAGAAAAGGGTGACTTGATTTACAGCTAAACATCTTGAACAAACTCCGTTAAGAACCTAAACGCCTTTAGAATATAATTAGCACAATCTTGAGGAGAACTATTATAAAATGATGGCCATGCAGTAGCTTTATCTTCATCATAATAATCGCGGCGATGGGGATGATTTTCTAACCACGCTAACCGCACTGCATGACCGATTAACACATCTAAAACCATATATTCTTCAATTTGCAACTTAGGGTTATTAGCCACGATTGTAGCCAATTCCATCAAAGCTTCTACATTGACTTGGCGATATTCTGGGGCTTCAATTTTATTCAGCAAATGTTCAACTAATAAAGCAAAATTTCTTTCTCCTGCGGTCATTTCTGAAAGCATGACTTCACTTTCTAAGCGATTCCGTCGTTCTAATTTATCACCAATGACTAAACCTTTGCAATGCTGCATTAATAGCCAAACTTGTTTAAAAAAGTCTTTGGGTACACGATTTAATGCACCTTCTCTTTGACGAAATCTGCGCCAACCATCAAGAGGAACTTCTGTTTCTTCACTAATTACAGGTAGCACAACCCAAGCAATATCACTTTCTTTTTGTTTGACGTGCAATGATTCCTGTTGACGTAATAAATTACTTACGCCACTATATCCAGTTAACACTTGACGTAACCGCATTTTCACTTCAAAAGGTGAAAGCTGCATTAATTGTTCATAAGCTTCATCTTGGGTGAGGATGAATTCTCTGGCTATATCGCTAGTAATTAAAAGAATTAAATAACCAACTCTTAGTGTTAAAAATCCGCGAAATAATTCTGGTTCTGATTTGATTAAGACACCGAGATAAATTAATATTTCTTGCGTTAAAACCCGATCTCGAATATCCTCACGACAGAAGTTATTAATTTTCTCAGTAATCTCACTTCCAGAGATAGGAACAACTATCAAAGAAGCCTGACTATAAGCCCTCCCCACTGCAATTTGCTTACCTTGAACCAAAATACTCGTTATCGCATCTGATAAGCCAATATCGAGCATTTGGCGTAAACCCGCAGCCCGTCGCACCACCGCCCACAGCCCTAAATCTCCGGCTTTGGTATAGACTTCATCGAGTAAATCCGCTACAGTGACAGCATTAGTTGGCCCAGCATATCCTGTATCAAATTCTAAACCCTGTAACCGCGTTAAAGTTTGCAGTAATTCAATTTGCTCATAAATGTTTTCTGATGAGCGTAAATATTCTAATAATAAATCTAAGTTAGTTTCACATTCCATTTGGAATTCTTGGGTATGTCCCAAAGACCAACTTTTTTCTAAATGAGAAGTCAGGTAATAACAACGGATTCCCCGATTTGCAACTGAGGATTGCGATAATTCTGTATCTGATAAAAAATCAATTCTTTGAATTGCGGCTGTCAGCATTAATTGATTCAATTTTCCTAATTTTACCTGGACTCCATGACAAATACCATCCTTGAGTTCCTGCATTAATTCTAATAATGCTTCTGACCCAGTTTCTAGCATTGTCCGAGTAATCATTAAGGTTAAAGTCGGACGACCTAAATCACTCCAGTATTTTTGGATATAAGCCAATTCACCTCTAATTTCATCTACTAAAAAGTGATAATCAAGAGTTAAATAAAATTGCTGTGAATCTAGGAATGATGGTAAAAAGACAACTGTTTGATCTCTAATCCGAAAGAATCTTGATATCGTCAAACTTCTCAGTCGTCGCAAGGGACGGCCTGTTAAACCCAGTTGATCATTTCTGCCAATTTGTGTATAAATTCGGGAAAGTTCTTCAGATTTCCTAATTTGAATTGGTGCAATTTGGCTAGGTGTTTGGGTTTCAATTCCATATACTTCTAATTGTGTTTGTAGGGCTTCATCTTCTGCTATTAAAGCAATTTGAACTAAGGAATTGCGGTTTTTACCGACATTCAAATGTCTACCTAAAGGATCAATATCTCCTAGTGATATTAAACCTTCACTTAACATTTCTCCCAGATAATATAAGCTTTGCGCCCAAACTAAAGGAATATTTTCATTGGGTAATCTTAACTGAGACTGAGGATCTAATTTCTCAGCTTCTATATTTTCTTCAGGAACATAATAAATTTCTGGTAATAGCTGTAACCCATTTTGTTCTACCAACAATAATTGTAGAAGTTGCTGATATTTCTCAACTTGTGCTTGTTCACCGCGAAATAAACCATCAAGAACTAAATAAGTAAAAAACAATGGCCATTCACATTCAATATGTTCAAATTGTTTAAGTTCACCAGGTTCATAGTGGAGGCGTTCGGTGTCTTCTAAAACTGTTTGATGTCCATCTCTTAAAAAGCGCTTACAACCATATTTTCCTGCGAGTTTACTAATAATTTCTTTAAAGGTGCGTTCTCGCAATGCTTCATCTTTGACAGCAAAAGCGGGATAACTAATAATACTTAATAACGCCGCATCAACTTCTTTAGAACCTGATTCTCTGGGTAATAATGATTCTAAAGTAATTCTGGCTCTAGCGATTTCATCTGGTAAAACATGAATTACTGATGCTTGACTACCATGAACACCAAATAAGTTTAATCCATTTATAGATTCTAAAGCTGCTTTAGCCATTCCCAAGGAACTAGCATTTAATTCTGCACTACCATGATTAATTTTATTTCCCCGTTCCCAAATGCCAAAATCTGGTGTGCGGTAAGCTCGACCAATATAATAAACTAGGTTTTGGACAAAGTTAACTTCATCCAATGTAAAAATAATTGATAATCCGCTGGCGGTCATTTGTGCCAACATTAATAAAAAGATAGATGTCGCGTCAAGTTGTAAATGTCCCCATTCATCATCACCGACAACAATATCACCCGTGGCTGTATTGTATTTGGCGTGAAGTCCATCTAATAAAGATTGTGTATGTTTAAATTTTTCAACTTTATGAGATTGTCGCATCATGGCAAACAATAGACCACGCATTAGTTTAACAACACTATGTTCAAGTTCATAAGTGCGACCATGATCATGATCTAATTTGCGATAGGCTAGGGCTAAACCCCAAACTGCTAAAATACTATACACATTATCTCGCACCCAGGCATCTGTATAATCGCCATGAGCAGTAATAGCGGTACTCGCTGGTAATAAACCAGTAATCGGGTTTTGACGGGCTAAAATTATTGTCTTGATTTGCTGATAGTAAAAATCTAAGCGAATTGGTGGTGTTGTGGATGTGTTCATTATGGTGATGAGAAAATTTAACTTTGTCGTTGTGAGGTTGATAAATAAAAAAGTTGTATAATTCTCTCTTTTGGTGTATGTAACAATTATCGAGAGGAGAATTTTTTTGAGTAGGTAGGATAGATTACAATTATAGTATGCGACGTGACTCTATTTTCTATTATTTATTTCAAACATATCCAACCATACTGTTTGAGTTATTGCCAAATCCTCCAGCAAATGCGGCTAATTATCGCTTCGATTCGGTAGCGGTAAAAGAACCAAAGTTTGAAATTGACGGGGTGTTTCTACCACCAGAAACCGAAACTCCTGGTGTTGTTTATTTTTGTGAGGTGCAATTTCAAAAAGATGAACGACTGTATGAGCGGTTATTTGGGGAATTATTTCTCTATTTTTACAGAAATAGGGAGCGTTTTCAAGATTGGCAAGCGGTGTTAATTTATCCAACTCGGAGTACGGAACAAGAGGATATTCACCCCTATCGCGCACTTTTAAGTTCGGAACAAGTCCATCGAGTATATTTGAATGAATTGGGAGAATTTGAGGAATTACCCCTTGATGTCAGTTTGTTGGTATTGACAACTCTAAAACAAAACAAAGCCCCAGCAGCAGCGCGATATTTAATCAATCGTTGTCAGCAGGAGTTACAAGAACCAGCAGCTAGACGTGGCATAATGGAAATAATTACCACGATTATTTCTTATCGGTTTACTCGTTTAAGTCGTGTGGAGATAGAAGCAATGTTAGGCATAAGTTTTCAGCAAACTCGCTTGTATGAAGAACTCAGAGAAGAAGCTACCGAATTAGGTATGCAGCAAGGTATGCAGCAAGGTAAACAACAAGGTAAACAGGAGGGAGAAGTAAATCTGATCCTGCGGTTGTTATCTAAAAGATTTGGGGAAGTTCCTAGTCAGCTAAAAATGCAGATTGAGAAGTTATCTTTGGAACAATTGGAAGCTTTAACTGAGGTGTTTTTAGATTTTGCAAGTTTAGATAATTTGGTTGTTTGGTTGCAAAATTTAGAAATTTCCCAGAAGTAAAAGCCAGAGATTACTAGCGGAATCTGTAACAGTTGAATAATTTGTAATTTGTAGGGGTTTAGCAATGCTAAACCCTTACGTTTTGGTGATTGCAAAATTTTTCTTACCCATAGATTCTTAATTTGGATTCCCAATTTAACACCAGCATATTTATTGACAAATTTATCAAATCATGTATAATTAACGATATTTATTCCAAAGTATATTTTTTGCCGACAGGGGACTTATGAAACTTAAACCAATTTCCCAAATACTTTTACAGAAATGGTGCATCTAAATCAAGACCTGTATATTTGAGTGAAAGTAAATCTTTATTCTATGAAGATGGTGATTTGTATATTGACCTGAATGGAATCTTAACAGAAGAATAAAATAGTAGTTCATGAATAATTATTTGAAAATTCTCAATGATTTGTAAATGTCTACTAACTGGAGTTCATTCTGCACTCTTATTATTAACCTGTTTGGGAGGAATAGCTATTTCCCTCCCAGCAGAGTCTCCTGTTTTTTCAACATCATCTGTGAATGATCTAGCAATTAAAAATAATCAAAAAATAGCAAAATCAATTACTGTAAAAATTCTTTCTCAAGAGTTTTTAGGAACAGGAATTATTATCAATAAACAAGTTAATAAACAAAATCAAATTTATACTATTATCACCAATAATCATGTATTAATGGCTGTTGATAAACCAGGTTATCAAATTCAAACACCAGATGGTAAAATTTATCCTGCTAAAATTCCTCAAGCTGTGAAATTTGGTAAGAATGATTTAGGGATATTACAATTCACATCAAATCAAAATTATCAAGTTACGAAAATAGGAAACCCATTAACATTAACGGTGGGAGAACAATTATTTGCTAATGGTTTTAGTAATGAAGATACAATAAATGAAACATCTCCAGAAAAAATGCCAGAAAAGAGAATATTTACTCAAGGGTATCTTACTTTAATCTTAGATAAACCCTTAGAAGGAGGCTATCAAATCGGTTATACTAATGATATTTATAAAGGTATGAGTGGGGGACCATTATTAAATATGCAAGGGGAATTAGTGGGGATTAATGGTGTACATAAAAATCCCCTTTGGGAAGTGACAGAATTATATGCTGATGGTTCAGAACCTTGTCAACCTATACAGGATATTATACCTCGCAATAGTTGGGCTATACCTATTACAACAGTTGAGAAGATAGCACCTCAATTAGTGAAAATTCCAGCTTCTAATTCTGGAAAGAAACCATTAGCAGCAGGGGAACTAAATAATAGTACAATATTGCAAATGCGAGAAAAAGCAGAAAGTGTGAAAAAATGTATTTTACCAAAAAAATATCAGCAGAAAATGAAAAAATGAACTTTCTTAATTGTAGGTTGGCTGACAGACCCGCCTGGAACTCAAGTTCCAGGCTAATAGCTAAAGTTTACTAAAGTAAACTAAATAATTTAAAAAATTTTCTAGTTATTTTAGTCATTTTCAGATGACTTTTGCTATGAGACTGGGAATAAATTCCCAGTTGGGCTATGGATTTTACGTTAAGTTGACAGTTGTATAGAGAAACCAAACCCAACGCACTAAATTTACTAATAACAGGAATTAAAAAATGAGGTTGATTAATGTACTAGCTGCGACGTTAATAGGTGTAACTGTAATACTAGTACAACCACAAAATACAGCAGCTTTAGACGGTGGAGAAATTAATAATATTGCTAAACAAATAACCGTTAAAATTGAGGGTAAAAATAAAGGAACTGGAGTAATTGTTAAAAAAGAAGGTAATACATATACAGTATTAACAAATCATCATGTTGTGCGAGAACAGGGTAAATATATTTTAATTACACCTAATGGAAAAACTTATAATTTTAATTCTAGTAATATTAGACAATTACCTAATTTGGATTTAGCAGTTGTTCAATTTACAAGCAATGATAATTACACTGTTGCTACATTAGGTGATTCCAATGAATTAAAACAGTCTACAGAGATTTATAATTTTGGTTGGGCTGTTAATGATACTATTTGTTTCAAGGGGTGTGATCGTTTTTATAATGGTATAATTAACGGTATAGCTCCTAATCCTGATGAGGGTTATGCGTTAATTATAAGCAATAATACTTTGCCAGGAATGAGTGGCGGTCCTATACTTAATTCACAGGGAACATTAGTTGGAATTAATGGACTTTCTGTTAAAAACGTTCTCAGTGGTGCTGTAGAGTTTAAAGGTATTCCTATTAATAAATATAAGCCATATCAGAATTTAGTTATAGTATCTCAACCAACTCCTACATTTAAGCCACAGCCCCCTAAATCTCAACCAAGAACCAGCCCAACAGCAACACCTCAACCTACTTCTAATAAGAATAATTCACCGACTGATTTTTATTTAGCTAATACTTTCAAAGGTCATTCTTCCTATGTTTATTCTGTAGCCATAAGTGCAGACGGAAGGACTTTAGCTAGTGGTAGTTACGACAAAAATATCAAAATCTGGAATCTAGCCACAGGTAAACTAATTCGCACTTTATCTGGTCATTCTCACGCGGTTTTGTCTGTAGCCATAAGTCCAGACGGGAGGACTTTAGCTAGTGGTGGTGGGGACAAAACTATCAAAATCTGGCGGGTATCTGGGCGTTAATTTGTCTGATAACGTAGCGTGGCGCAAGCCATATCAGGATGTCCAGGATTTAAGGATGTACAGGATAATGAAATAAAAGCAATTTTGGGATAATGTCATTTTCACCCATAATCAACTTACTATTAACATCCTGTAAATCCTTAAATCCTGGACATCCTGATTCAGACAAATTAATTACTCTCTTGAATATGAAAAGAATCAATCATTTTTTCCACTACAGGCCAGAATTTATCATTTTCACCCACAGGTGCTTGATAAGTAATATAATAAGCCTTTTTAAAAGCCATAGTTCCCCGTTCTAATATTTTAAATGTACATCCATTTTCTTGACGAGTCCATCTAATTTGATAAGCATCAGTTTTATCTAAAATAACTTTTTCATCTGCTCTTTCTAAACTATTCAAATCATCTTTCTGGATATTGGTTAAAATTTCTTTTTTACGTTCTTCTAGAAGTAAAGCTTTACCTAAATCATCAACACTAACCAGAATTTCTACAGGACAATTATCTGTTTGTAATTTATCCTTGCGAATGAATTTAATTTTTTCACTGCCTCCTGGCGTTTCTTCTCTAGCTATCCATTGATCTGAATATTTGATAGTAAAATTCTTATCTGGTTCTTGAGGATTGTAAGTTTTAGTTAATTCTTCTTTTGATATGTCAGGTTGTATTTCAGATATTTTAGTTTCTTGAGAGTCAGGTTTTTTCTGAGCAGTTTTTAATGAAGATACACCTTGAAAACCCAGAAATGCAAAAGCCAATGCAGTAGCTATACTAGCAATAATGACAACTTTACCTGATAGCAGACTTCGCTCTATAACTTTATTATTTTCATCTGGTTTAGGAGTAATATCTATTGTATACACCGATGGAATTGTTAATATTGTATTTTTGAAGTTATTTAATCTTTTTTCACCTTCTTGAGGAATCAATTCCAAGAAAAGTTTTCTAAAGAGTTGAATATTGGTTTCTGGATTGCTAATTACTAGATTAGAAATACTACCACTGGAACTATTAGGAATTTTCTCAGTAGAGTTTATCAGTTCTATAGATTTTAATGCTTTTAACGCATCTGCGGCTGTGTTATAGCGAGTTTTTTGATAATCATTATGTACCATTTTATCAATGATACCAATTAGTTTCTGGGTAAATTGTTCGTTTAATTGAGATTCTGATAGTAAATGTCGCCATGTAATTTGACCATTATCTTCAAACTTAATGCTATTATCATCATATCGCCTTGGATCTGGACGAACACCTGTTAAAGCTTGAATACCAATCATACCTACATAAAAGACATCAGTGTTATAAGTAGAGATACCATCTATACGTTCGTGTGGCATATATTCATAAGTACCAATAACTCGACTTAGGGGATGATTTTCGATATCAGTCATCTCTTTAACTGTACCAAAATCAATTAAAACGAGTTTTTGATCACTATTTCTTCTGATTAAATTTGCTGGTGTGACATCACGGTGAACTAAATTTTTCTCCTCCTGGAGAAATTCCAAAATTTCTAAAATGTCATAGAGTATTTGCCAAACTTTACTACTGTCGAGTTTCTTGGTCGGTGGGAGTTCTTTAGTCAGTTGTTCACCCTCTATATATTCTTCGACTAAATAAAAATCTTGTTTGACTATTAATAATAATCTGTAATTAATGACAAAATAATCTTTTAATTCGGGAATTTGGGAATGATCTAGTTTATTGAGATGTTCTGCTTCGCGTCTAAATAATCTTTTTCTTTCTTCAAAATCCTCTCTATTTGAGTTTTGCTTAGGCTTGAGGAGTTTGACAACACATTTCTGGTTTTGATTAGAAATATCTTCGGCTAAATATATCTCACCAAAGCCACCTTCGTTTAATTTGTCGAGGATTTTATAGTCCCCATTTTGACCTTTAAGAATTTCACCTATTAAGTTTTTATTAGTAAAGGTTGATATCATCATATAATTCCCAGTTGAAAATGTAATATCTACTGATTATGGTTATTTATTACTTTACCTGTCAGTATGTATTTAGACAAGCTTTATTATTGACTATATGATTAAATTTACTTATGGGTTGCCATTAGCCTTGCTGGTGGGTATCTGAGCGTTAATTTGTCAGAATCAGGATATCCAGGATTAAAGGATTTACAGGATGTTATTGTTGATGGGAAATAGCCATTTTTCAATAATAGAAAAAAACATCCCCTAAACATTCACAAACAATTCACAAATCACAATCCTGTACATCCTCAAATCCTGGATATCCTGATTCTGACCAAAAAAATACCTAAAAACCCATACACCAAAAGACTTTTAACTCCGTTCCCATTCCCTGCGCTCGCTTTTCTCCTGTTTGTTCTTGAGTGAAGGCGAACTTTATCCTAAAATGGCCAGTAGGCATTTGGTGAAGTGGTTGATTTTAATTGCCTCTTCCTCCTAAAAACGAATCAAAAGCAGTTAAAAGTAAGATAAGTCACCTGTGAGTAGCTCCTAAACAAAAGCTAACAGCTTGATATTGGATGCTCAAAAAGGTAGGTTAGATGTTTTGAGTATCTTAGAGAGTATGATGAAAACTATGAAAGCTGAACATATTGATTTTCCAGTGCTACACTCGGAATTATTCTTACGTCATCGTCTACAGGTAGTAGAGGAATTGTGGGAGTCGGTGCTGCGTCAAGAATGCGGTCAAGAAATGGTGGATCTTTTGCGTCAACTGCGGGATTTATGTTCCCCAGAAGGACAAGCCACAAATGACCTAGCTGCCTCTGCTGTAGAATTGATTGAACAATTGAATATCAATGAAGCAATTCGTGCGGCGCGTGCCTTTGCGTTGTACTTTCAGTTGATTAATATTATTGAGCAGGAATACGAGCAAAAGCAGCAATTAAATCGCTATACTGGGGAAACTGACGAGGACGTTTTCCCCAGTATAATTTATTCCACTAATCAACGAGATGAAGAATTACCTGTTACGAAAGAAATAGGTAGCGACTTAATGACAGCAGAAACTCCCCAAAAAGGAACTTTTGCGGCTTTATTTCCCCTGTTATTTAAGTTGAATGTCCCACCCCAACAAATTCAACGCCTGATTTCCCAACTGGATATCCGCTTAGTTTTCACTGCACACCCGACGGAAATTGTCCGTCATACTATCCGGGATAAACAGCGTCAGGTGGTTCATCTTTTGCAAAAACTAGATGAAGCCCAAAATCGTGCTAGTAGCTATCCTTGGGAAACCTTGGAGGTGAAGGAAAGATTACTGGAAGAAATTCGCCTCTGGTGGCGCACTGACGAATTACATCAGTTTAAACCAACGGTTTTGGATGAAGTAGATTATGCTCTTCACTACTTTCAGGAAGTGTTGTTTGATGGTATTACGCAACTATACAAACGCTTCAAATATTCTTTGGGGGAAACTTTTCCCTGGTTACAACCACCGACGACAAATTTTTGCTCTTTTGGTTCTTGGGTAGGTTCAGACCGAGATGGTAATCCTTCGGTGACACCGGAGGTAACGTGGAAAACCGCTTGTTATCAACGAAAAATGGTCTTAGAGCGGTATATTAAGTCAGTTAAAGAGTTAGTGTCTTTATTGAGTGTATCTATGCACTGGAGTGATGTACTACCAGATTTGCTAGAGTCTTTGGAGTTGGATCAATCACAGTTAAGTGGGGTGTATGATGATTTAGCATTGCGTTTCCGCCAAGAACCTTATCGTCTGAAGTTATCTTACATTCTCAAGCGGTTAGAAAATACCCGCGATCGCAATTTGGCTTTATATAATCGGGAAACGCCAAACAATGAAGATGCACCTATGTACCGTTCTGGTGCGGAATTTTTAACAGAATTGTTGTTAATTCAACGCAATTTAACGGAAACAGGTTTAAGTTGTCGAGAATTGGAAAATCTGATTTGTCAAGTGGAAATATTTGACTTTAATCTGACCCAATTAGATATTCGTCAAGAATCATCTCGTCATGCTGATGCTATCAATGAGATTCTCGAATATTTGCAACTTTTACCCCAGTCCTACAACGAATTATCAGAAGCACAAAGAATCGCTTGGTTAACTTCAGAATTGCAAACTCGGCGGCCCTTGATTCCCGCTGAATTACCATTTTCAGAAAAAACCAATGATGTAATTGAAACTTTCCGAATTTTGCGATCGCTACAACAAGAATTTGGCATTAAAATCTGTCAAACTTATATTATTAGTATGTGCCGCGAAGTTAGCGACGTACTAGAAGTTTTACTCTTAGCCAAAGAATCCAGTTTATTTGATCCTGTAGTTGCAGTGGGGACAATTCGCATCGTTCCTCTGTTTGAAACAGTAGAAGATTTACAACGTTCTAGAGGCGTAATGCGGGAACTGTTTGAATTGCCTTTATATCGGGCAATGCTGGCTGGTGGCTACGCCGCAATTAACACTTCGACTTCGCTCAGTGCAAAAGCTTCGACTTCGCTCAGTGAAAAACAAGCACCTCCATCTATTTCTGCTCTAAATCCTAACTTACAAGAAGTAATGTTGGGCTATTCCGATAGTAATAAAGATTCTGGTTTTTTAAGCAGTAACTGGGAAATTCATAAAGCTCAAAAATCACTTCAGAAAATCGCCGAAAGTTACGGTGTAAATCTGCGGATTTTCCACGGACGAGGCGGTTCTGTGGGACGTGGTGGCGGTCCTGCTCATGAAGCGATTTTAGCCCAACCAGGTCATAGTATTAGTGGCCGGATTAAAATTACCGAACAAGGGGAAGTCTTAGCTTCTAAATATTCCTTGTTAGATTTGGCTTTGTATCACCTAGAAACTATCACCACAGCCGTAATTCAAGCCAGTTTACTAGGAACAGGGTTTGATGACATCGAACCTTGGAATGAGATCATGGAAGAGTTATCTCATGCGTCGCGTCAACACTATCGTAACCTAATTTATGAACAACCTGATTTCATTGACTTCTTCCACCAAGTCACCCCCATTGAAGAAATCAGCCAATTGCAAATTAGTTCTCGTCCAGCCCGTCGTCCATCTGGTAAAAAAGATTTAAGTAGTCTGCGAGCGATTCCTTGGGTATTTAGTTGGACACAAACCCGGTTTTTATTACCTTCTTGGTATGGAATTGGCACAGCCTTACAAGAATTTTTAGACGCAGAACCAGAACAACATTTGAAATTACTTCGCTATTTCTACCTTAAATGGCCATTCTTTAAAATGGTGATTTCTAAAGCCGAAATGACCTTAGCAAAAGTAGACATGGAAATGGCACGTCACTATGTTGATGAATTGTCTAACCCTGAAGACAAACCTCGATTTGAGACAGTTTTTGCCCAAATTTCTAGCGAATTCTTTCTGACCAGAGATTTAGTTTTAAAAATCACCGGACACCAAAAACTATTAGATGGTGATCCAGTATTGCAACGTTCTGTACAATTAAGAAATGGAACAATTGTGCCTTTAGGATTTATCCAAGTTTCCCTATTAAAACGCCTTCGTCAATCAAAAAATGCCCCCACAACCGGAGTAATTCACTCTCGTTACAGCAAAGGAGAATTACTCCGAGGAGCATTATTAACCATCAACGGAATTGCTGCCGGCATGAGAAATACGGGTTGATAAAAAGCAAAAGGCAAAAGGCGTAATTTCTTCCTTTGCGCCTTTGCTCCTTTGCGCCTTTGCGCGAAACAAAAATATGATTAAAAAACGCATTCTTATTTGTACCTTTTTGGCACTTTCTTCCGGTTTTTTTACTGCTTTAATAGCTGGACAAATCACCGTCATGCAACATAGCCAAAAGTGTCAAAACCAGGCTTGGGGATTTAAACAAATGTGTAGTGCTTTAGTGACTCCGGGTGCAAGTTGGCAAGGTAGCACTGCGGGACTGTGGACAGGGACAATTTTAGGGGCATTTGTGGGTGGGTTGATTACTCGTAAATCTAGTGATTGGTAATTGGAGATATGGTTTTTTCTACACTTCTGGTTCTACTCCTAAAGCGCGTAATTGGGCAATTAGGCGATCGCTTTTTTCTTTTTCACTTTCAGCCCGTTGGCGTTCATTTTCGGCTGTTTCATGACCATCAAGTAACAAATTACCATCTAAATCCCACCAACGTAGCCAAGGTAACTCCATATTTTGATATGTCCCTTGCCAAATACCTAATTCTACTCCCATAGGTGTAATCGGATAATGACCTCGTTGATTTGGTGGCAATAAATGATATTGTCCTTCCATGAGATGATATACTTCCACGCTGGCTTTACTAACTTCGTAAATGCCATAAAAAGCAGGTTTGATCACTTGTTCATAAATCCAAAATTTCCCCTGCCAAGGTGTTTTATAAGGTTTATTGTAGGATGACAATGAACAAATTATAACAATAATTTAGAGGGTGTTTGAATTTACCTGAATTTACCTGAATTATCAGCGATAAAAGTCCTGAATTTACCTGAATTCTTGAATTACCACAGTAGGTATCATCTGAGGGTGTGGGACAAACCACTTCACTGAAAAAACTTCAAGAACTAGAGAAGATTCAGGATACTTTATGAGAAAGTTAACTTCCTTTTTGGCTGCTATCCTTAGCTTTGTTGTGTGTCTAGGTGGGGTAAATCCTGCTTTAGCTCAACAAGCTCCTCAGCCCGCATCTCGTGGGATAACCACCCTTTACGTCACTCCAGAACAACAGGTCGAAGGGGTGAACGTGTATGGGAATATCTTGAAATATGATCTAGCTATTCCCAATCCAGACCTAAGTGCTGATCTTCCTGACAATGTAAAAGATTTTCCAGCGGCTTATCAACCAATGCTCGAACAGGGTCGAAAGAACAACGGAACTAATGGCTCATTTACTGAAGGTTGGTTTGATTTCCAAGCTGCAAGTGCTGTAACTCCTGGAACTAACACACTTTTCACTATTGATGCTAGTCGTGATGACAGAATATACACTGTGGTAGCTGGAAGGCCTTCCAGTCAATGCCCTCTGAACATTCAAGAAACTGCAATTGCTTTCTTTGATAATGTAAAAGCGGCAGAATCAAAGGCTAATGAATTAGATGCAAACGGATACTTGGTCTATGTTTCTCCTTCAGATAATTTGACCATCAAGGCATTTTCACAACTTTTCTATGACCAAGATACTGGCAAGAAAAAAACCAACTCAGCTTGTTTCTTAGTTTCAGGCGCTACTGAAAAAGTTACAACTGATTTCCAACAAATCTTCCCTTTACTTCCACGTCAATTACAACAGCCAGCACGTGAAGCACCATTTCAATACTTTCCTAGAACTGGCAATTTCATCTATCTTGTCAATGCAAGAAAGACTCTCACTCCTGGTTAGTGTGAAGTAAAACAATTTATTATCTAGCAAATTTTAATTAAGGAGGGGTTCAGTCCCCTTCTTATAACCATCTTTGTGACTGCTATGGCTGCAAAATAGCACATTTTAAGTTAAGACGGATTTAATTTCTTACAAAAAATAAACGGTACAAGTTTAACTATGAAATTCCAACCTGTTTCCCATAGCTGGGTAGCTCTACACCCAAAACCTCAAGGAGTAATTCAATTTATCGGTGGAGCTTTATTTGGTACATTTTTTCCAATGTTCTTCTACCGTTCTCTACTTCAGCGTTTATTTAATGATGGTTATACAATTGTAATTTTACCATTCAATTTTACCTTTGACCATTATGCTGAGGCTGGCTTTTTAATCAGAGAACAATATGAAATCATGCCAGAACTTGTCAGAAGAGCAATATTTGCTGGCTATGAATATGAACCCTATTTGAGTGACCAAAACTTTTCCTGGCTAGGTCATAGTATTGGTTGTAAATATATTGCGCTTTTGGAAGCATTTAGTGCCTTACCTGTTGTTGGTGAACCTAGTGATCCTCAATATCCTCATAATATTGAAAAATTGAGGAAATTTATTGATTCAACAGTTAGATCAGCGAATACAAAAGGTTCTCAAGAAAATATTAATGGTAAGGTCGAAAGTATATTTACAGACCTCTTAATTCTGATTAATGATTTAGAAATAAAGCGTAAAGAGGCTGAACGATTAATTAAATATTACATTAAGCGAGAAGCCAATTTCGACCAATTGCAAGATAACATTAAAATCACTAGCATCTTTATTAAGAATCAACCCTCTTTACTATTAGCTCCTGTAAATACAGGTCTTGAGAGTGCTATCCCCCAACCTTTAGCAGGTATAGTTATTAGCTTAGGTGTGAATGTCAAACCAACCCCAGATGAAACCTATGCCTTAATTAAAGAAGGTGATTTATTTAATCTCATGGGGTTAACTGCGTTCAAAAAGGATAAACTTGCTGCAACAACTTGTGAATGGTTTGAAGATAAGTTTAAAAAACCACCTGAAGGTTTTAGAGAAGATTTAAAAGGTGGACATTTAAGACCATTGGGTATGCAATTGGGCAATTTTGTGATCAATTTTCCAATTCCCACTATTGGGTCTATGAAAAAACGAAATATAGAGTTTGAATCTCCTGTAAGTCAATTATTCCAACGTTTAGAAAATAAGCAAGGTAATACTCAAAAATAGCAAATAAGAGTTTATTTGCCTAACTCCTCATTACATCCCCAAAATAATTCCGATATAGTTGACAACGCGGCTCGACTTCATTACCCGTAAGCTTTACCAAACCCATATTTTTCAAATGATAAGCTGATATTATTTCCAATCGCACTGGTTGAGGAGAATTAATCACTGTTTGAAATGCTGTGATCAGTTTTGGTTGCTGTTGCAACTTCAACCAGTGTTCGCCTAAATAATGACGATAAATACCTGCATTCGTAGAGGCTTCTGATAACAACTTGTGTAGGGTGATATCTGGATAATTTTTGAGGTGAGAAAATGCCAATTTTAACAAATGAGGATGACCACCTACTAATTGTATTAAGGGGTCTACTAAAAATGAATCTTGTACTAATCCATATTGTTGGGCAAATATCTGAACCTCCTCTTTAGTTAATTCTGGTAATTCTATGATTAATCCTATACTTAAAGGCAATTGATTAGTATTTGCGTGCATATAAATGTCCGTAGAATAGGCGATCGCTAACCGGAGTTTTTTCCAGTGGGAACGGTTTCTAGCTTTCTCATACCAAGAACGCAACAATCCAAAAAATTCTTCATAAAGTTCAGGATAGGAAAAAAGCACATCTACATCATCTATATATAAAACTAAAGGACTATCATTTGCTGCTAATAAATATGTTTCTAAATAAGTTGTACAACTTATTTTAGCACCCATCCCTTCTTCATCCCAATAGTCATCTAAGCGATTGGGTAGGTTGAGTTCTCGACTGAGATTCAGACAAAACCAGCGTAGAAATTTATTCAAGTTTCCAAAGTGAGTTTTCTTATCTGCCATATCTAAACTTAAACTAACTATGCGATAGTCTTCCTTGGATAACTTCAGTAATACCCGCTCCATTAAGGAAGTTTTGCCCATTAATCTAGGTGCTTTTAACCAAATTAAAGAACCAGGTTGCAAGAGATTTTCATAGCAAATAAATTCGAGAAAATAGCGATCTATATATAATTTTGTATTTAGTAAGCTGTGTTTAGCTTGGCTGAGTAAGTAATATTCATCTGTAAATTGCTTGTGCCAAAATTGCTTTTCCCAATATCGTTTTAGGGCTTCTTTAAAATTACTTTTTTTAACTTTCTCTCCTATAGCTTCTGTCAATAATTTCCAAAGTTTGGGTGCAATATCTTGACTAAGATAACTGGTTGTGTAATTGTGTTTGCTCGCTATTTGACTATATTCTTGTCGTTCCCAAGCCCCCTTAATGACAATTATTTCTACATCAGTTAATGATCTATAAAATTTTGTCAAAACAGCTTGGTTAGCAATTTCAGTTGCCTGATATAATTTTAAATCCATGTTAAGTAAGTTGGCGTTAAAAATTGTCTTTATGACAAGGGAATAGGGAATAGGTTTTGATAATTTTTACTTTTTGTTACATATTTTGTTTTTTTGTGCTTTTCTACTTATTTTATTAATTAGCACCCCTTTGAAAAGCTTGGTTGTGGATTAAGTAGGTAAACAAAATAAAAATGAGGGGTATTGCGTTTTGTAAAATGGCTGAAACTCAATCAGAATATTGCATTGAGACAACTTTACATACCGTTACATACCTTTAAATTTTCCTGTTTACCTACTTACTTCAATTTTAATAGTATCATATAGTGCGATCGCCTGATCCTGTAGGGTTCGTTACATTTCATTAACGCACGACTCTTATGATTAAATTCGGTGCGTTACGCTGTCGCTAACGCACCCTACGTTTTTGTCGTGGTTGATAGCCTTTCCCTTGTTTCCTCACCAATCAATCAACTTAATTTGGTATAAACTGGGTTTTGTTACTATAATTTATGTTTCTAAATCTTTAATTGCCTTTTGAACCTTTCATCTGAGATATTATGCTATTAACAGTGGTTAAATAAGTTTAATTTATGTATGCCAGCTAAAGATTTATTTCATAATACAGTTAAAACAGCCCTGACAAAAGATGGATGGACAATTACTGACGAGCATCTATTTATTCAAGTTGAGGATATTGATTTTTACATAGACTTAACAGCAGAGAGAATTTTAGCTGCTGAAAAAACTGGTAAAAAAATAGCAGTAGAGATAAAATCTTTTTTAGGAGCCTCAGACGTAACTGAATTTCACTTAGCACTTGGTCAATGTCTTAACTACCGTTCAGCGCTGAGGTTAACCCAACCTGATCGGATTTTGTATTTAGCCGTTCCGGTAGATGTTTATGATGAGTTTTTTAGTCGGAAGTTTATTCAAAGAATAATTGGCGAATATGACCTAAAATTACTAATTTTTAACCCAGATCAAGAGGAGATTGTGATATGGAGAGACTAAATTACAAAGAAATAGTCCAAACAATTCTGGAAGGTCACGCAAGAAATCGCCCAAATAATCAAACAGAAGTAAAATTGATATTTGATCCGGAGCGCGATCATTATCAAGTTATTAATATTGGTTGGCAAGAACTAACGCGAATATTTGGTTGTATTATTTACGTAGAAATTAAAGATGGCAAAATTTGGATTGAACGCGATGGCACAGAAATCGGAGTAGCTAATGAATTAGTAGAAGCTGGAGTTCCTAAACAAGATATAGTTTTGGGTTTTAAAGCTCCATACAAACGGAAATTTACCGAGTTTGCTGCTAGTTGAAAATGTGATTGAAGTCAAAAAACGTTCCCATTACAAACCAATCACTTTCCCTATCTTCGAGGCTATTCTTATCTACCTCCAATTCCTCCTGATAGCGAAGCGTGGCGTTAGCCATACTCCTACCTCTCACGAAAAGACTTTTTCAGCAAACCCTATTTATGATTACGGGCTTATGTTTTTTACTCATATTACACCATAATTGGGCAAAGGGCAAATATCCCCGCTTTTACCTGTAATACCCGCAATAATATTTAAAACCAATTTTTATTCAGCAGTTTGTTACTGACAATGACCACAAACATTAACAAACCAAACTGAATTGGCCAAGGTGCTAATACTAAACTTACAATAAAAATGACGGCTGTGAACACACCTGCAATATTGGTGATTTCATCATCATTTCTTTGGAAGAGATAGCCAGTCATTACACCTGTAACTAATGTTATTAAGAAAAATAAAGGCATTTTCACTAATCTCCAAACTACGAGCTACTGTTTAATACCAGTAGATTTTAACCTTCTTCAAGAACGTTATTAACATTATACTTAAGTAAGACAAAATGGCAACAAATTTATTCTCAAGTGATGAAATTGGCTATTCTCAAATGATGCCATTATTTGCTAAATTAAGTTAACACTATTTATTCGTGCTGAAATCAATTTAACACTTTCAATTTAAATATCCAATGTTGAACATTTCCCAACTCCTCGCAACTGAACTAAAACTTAAACCCCACCAAGTACAAAATGCGCTAGAACTCTTAGCAGAAGGGGCGACAATTCCCTTTATTGCGCGTTACCGTAAAGAACGCACTGATGAAATGGATGAAGTGCAATTACGGGATTTACAAGATAGGCATAATTACTTAACGGAGTTAGAAGAAAGAAAGAAAGTAATTGTGAATGCGATCGCTCAACAAGATAAACTTACTCCAGAACTACAAGCAAAAATAGCATCCTGTCTCCAAAAAACCGAACTGGAAGATTTATATTTACCCTATCGTCCTAAACGTCGGACACGCGCTACCATTGCCAGAGAAAAAGGGCTAGAAGCACTGGCTACATTTATTAAATCCCTAAATGTTAAAAATGGTATTTCCGCATCTTTAGAGGCAGAATCAGCAAAGTATATTTCGGAAACCTTGGGAGTAAAAAGCGCAGATGAAGCTTTAAAAGGTGCGTCTGATATTTTAGCTGAAGAAGTAGCAGAAAAAGCAGAATTACGCGCTTATGTCCGCGATTATCTGTTAGAAAATGGGGTGTTTATTTCTCGGATTAAAGACGAACATCCTCAAGGGACAACTAAATTTGAAATGTACCGAAATTATCAGATTAGAGTCAAAAATATTGCCCCTCATAATCTGTTGGCCTTATGTCGAGGAGAAGATGAAAAAATTCTCAGTTTTGAAGTTGCGTTTGATGAAGATTTTGTGCTGAGTTATTTAGAATCTCAAGAAATAAAAACTCAAGTTCGCAATATTCGAGATTTTTATCAAGTCATGTTAAAAGATAGTTTTAACCGCTTGATGAAAACTTCCTTAATTAGCGAAGTAACAAACGAGAAAAAAACCTTTGCTGACATAGAATCAATCAAAACTTTTGAAACCAATTTACGAGAATTGCTATTATCCGCACCAGCAGGAATGAAACCGACAATGGCTATAGATCCAGGTTTTAGAACCGGGTGTAAAGTCGCTATATTAGATGAAACTGGGCAATTTTTAGAATATCAAGCTGTCTTTCCCCACCAAGCAGCAGAACAACGCCAAAAAGCCGCCCAAACTATTAAAAAATTACTTGAAAAATACCAAGTTCAATTAATCGCTATTGGTAACGGTACAGCGTCACGAGAAACAGAAGAATTTGTGGCCGAAATATTACCAAATATAGCCCATAAACCAGTTAAAGTTATGGTAAATGAATCTGGTGCATCTATATATTCTGCCAGCGACGTAGCTAGAGAAGAATTTCCCGATTTAGATATTACCGTGCGGGGTGCAATTAGTATTGGGAGAAGATTACAAGATCCTTTAGCCGAATTAGTCAAAATAGATCCTAAATCAATTGGTGTCGGACAATATCAACATGACGTTGATCAAAAATTACTGAAAAAGAAATTAGATGAAACCGTCGAAAGTTGCGTTAACTATGTGGGTGTAGACTTAAATACTGCTTCCAAAGAACTGCTGACATTTGTTTCGGGAATTACCCCCACCATAGCTAATAATATTATTGCCTATCGTAACCAAAATGGCGCATTTAAAAATCGTCGTCAACTTTTGAAAGTAGCGAAATTAGGACCTAAAGCCTTTGAACAAGCAGCAGGGTTTTTAAGAATTCGTGGTGGTGAAAACCCCTTAGATAATACCGCAGTTCATCCAGAAAGTTACTCTTTGGTACAATCTATCGCGGCTGATTTAGGAGTATCCTTAAATCAAGTGACACAAGTTGCAGAAAACCTCAAAAAAGCCAACATCAAAAAATACGTTACCGAAACCATTGGAGAACCAACCCTGCGCGACATTCTCAGCGAATTAGAAAAACCAGGCAGAGATCCTCGTGCGGAATTTAAATATGCTACCTTTAAAGAAGGAATCAAAGAAATTAGAGATTTAACAGTAGGAATGGAACTAGAAGGAATCATTACCAACGTTGCTAACTTCGGTGCTTTCGTTGATATTGGAGTCCATCAAGATGGTTTAGTGCATATTTCCCAACTTGCTGATAAATTTGTAGATGATCCCAAAAAAGTTGTCAAATTTGGACAAGTCGTTAAAGTACAAGTTTTAGAAATCAACGAAAAACTCAAACGCATAAGCTTATCAATGAAAGGAATCAAACAATAATTACCTCTCCCTGACTTGTTATACTCAAAACGGCTAGAAGCTGGACTTTTTTATCATACAAAGAACAAGGTTTAAAGCCTCTCCCCGCACCTCTCCCTATAGGAGAGGGAAAAGGAATAACATTTAATACTGGAGAGGTTTACCAGAGGGGTTTCATATTTGGTTAAACTATGAACCGTTTGCAGTATAGTTAGGTAAATTGTCAGAAGTGGCTAACACCTCCCGTAAGAGGGTGTTTGAAAAGTTATGGTTGATGTATCAAATATTTTTTACCCCTCCCTAACCCTCCCCTTGTAAAGGGCAGGGAACTGGATTTTTATTGTTTCCCCCCTTTCCCCTTGTAAAGGGGGTAGCAATATGATGAAAATTACGGAATACCACTTTTAAAACATCCTCTAAGGGATACAGGATATGCAGGATTAAAGGATGAAAATCAGAGATTTGATCACAAATCACCAAATGTTTACCTGTCCTTTGTATTCTGTTGTTGAATAATCTCGCTAATTTCTGCCAAACTTAAGTTTAAAACTTGTGCGATTTGTTCTCCAGTTAAACCCAATCCTATCAATCCAGGAACTGCGTCTAATTTGGCTTTGCGTTCACCTACTTCTATTCCTTCTTCCTTTCCCTCTTCTTTTGCTTCTTGATAAAATCGGGTTTGTTTTAACTCACTTAATCCAAACATAGCTTCTATTTCCTCCCTATTCATTCTTGGAAACTTGTAAATTAAAATTGTCTCGATGATTTGTAATACTTGTTGCTTGGAAAGTCATTGCATGGGGAACAGAATTTTGTGATTGTAAAGGTAAACTTAGACCTTCTCGCATTTTCTTTCCCATTTGGTTTGCTGCGTCGCGATTGAAGGCTAAAAGTAACATTTCTCCTGGTGCAATACCACAATGTTTCTGTAAAAATATTGCTCGGTTGACTAATGTTGATGTTTTACCACTTCCTGCTCTAGCTATTACTTGTACATGATTTGCAAGAGTACCAATTGCTTCTGCTTGTTGAGGATCAGGAGAGAATTTTAAATCTGGTTTTGTTTTTATCCAATTTTGTATGTACTTCGATTTTTCGGATCGGTACTCTTCCGATGATACGTATTCAGTACAATGAAGTTGATAAAAGTTGTCGGCATTAAGAAAGTTATTTTCAAATTCGTCTTTTATGTTTTGTAGTAGAGATAATTTTTTACCTATCTTGGTTTCTTCCCACCTTACTCCAGGTGTAAGTTTTAGAACTTCATCCCATATTATAGAAGGTACAATCTGATTGAATTTTCGAATAAATTGTTTTTTGCTATATTTAAAAATAAAGCCAGAACCATAATCTACTCTTAGTAAGAATTTAGACGTTCTCAAATATTTTATTTCAATAACTTTTCCTTGTTGGTAAAATGTTACACCTTGTATATCTTTTCTGGAATGTTCATATTCAAGTTTGTTGTCAAAGCGACTAACTTCTCTTCCAACCAGAAGATTCCAGAGGTCATCATGATCACCAATAACCTCTGCAAACTTTTGAACAGTATCAATCTGTGAACTGCTATCCATAAGCGACCCTAAATCAAAATAAGCTCTATTGCTAAAAAATAGCGTTGAATATTACCTGTGACATTTAAAATTAGATTTTTCAGTTAATTAATTTTGTTGTTTCTTGGAAAGATTATATAAAAGTATTATCTCATCAACTATTTCTTCAAGTGTATCCTGATCGGTCGCTGGATCTAACTTGTTTAAAAGTTGTGCAACTTTTTCAAATTATTCTCTTATATCTTCTGGAGTAGATTCTCTGATTCTTGGATTATTTAAATCATCGCCTAAACGCTCTATACTCTTAGACGCAACCATTAATCGTTCATAAAGAGAACCTTCTTCCTTCGTTAAACTATCAAGAGTATTTATTGCTTCTTGCAATGCACCAGACATATACTCACCTATTAAATATACATATCAATCCATGTTACACACTCATTAAGTCTAAGTCAACTTTTTGGCAAAATTTTTCCTGATTGATGGAAGGTGTTTGAAATAAAACAGTTGCACTAGAGAAATACACGATGCAATTTAGTTACAATGGGATAATGTAGAAACACAGTCATCGTCAATCTGACATTTCCACAGAAACAATGATAAAATAGTTTGTGAATAAAGTCTTTGTTTGTGCCTATTCTTAATGCGATTTACAGAGAATATCAATAATTATACTATCAGTTAAAGAATTAATTCAAGAAGCCTTGTCTTTACCCAGTTCTACAAGAGTATTTTTAGTAGAAAAACATTAAGCTGTTGTGTTTTAAATTTGGATAAGGGATGCGAGCAAGATGCTTGCACTACTTAATATTAGATTTTTTGTTATACAATAATTTCTTAGAGAAGTCGGGTATCTTACTGAAAATTTATTATTTAATCTAACCTAAGATAGATCAAGATTATATCTAAGAAAAGATGTGAAATATTAGTCTATCTTTGAAAATAGTAATTAGCACTGATATTGCTGTTACTGAGGTAAAAAATGTTGTCATATTTTTTCATCGCACTCGCTACAGCTTTAAGTTTGCTGATTGTTGATTTAGTTGTTCCTGGTGTAGATATTGCTAATTTCCCCGCAGCTTTAATTGCTGCGGTTGTGATTGGTTTAATTAATAGTGGAATTAAACCAACTATTAATATCTTGTCTTTACCTTTGACATATCTGACATTGGGGGGTTTTTCCCTCATTGTTAACGGAATTTGCTTTTGGTTAGCATCAGTTTTAGTTCCAGGTTTTCAAGTTCAAGGATTAATCGCTTTTATTCTCGGTCCTGTAGTTCTTTCTTTAGCTAATACCTTTCTCAGTAAATACTTCGCAGAAAAAGGTTTTGAATTACAAGATAATCAATAGGTAAACCCAATTTAAAAACTAGGAAATATCCATGAACTTATTACGGATACTTATCGGGTTATTTTTACCCCCCTTGGGAGTTTTTCTCACAGTTGGATTCGGTCCAACTTTGTTAATTAACATTTTGCTGACTTTGCTTGGTTGGCTTCCTGGTAGCATTCATGCAGTTTGGGTAATTGTCAAGCATGAAGAAAATATGAATAGAGAGGAAGGTACTTATTAAGTATGTAACAATAACAAGATCCCCGACTTCTCTAAGAAGTCGGGGATCTAAAGGATAGTTAGTCTTTAAGCACGAATATCTTTATCTTTGAATAAATCAGCCGTTGCTAAAAGTAACTCGCGTAAAGTTTGTTTTAATTGACGTTCTTTCTTTGCTATAACTGCACCTGCGTCTGTCAATTTTTTTTCTAGAGCTGAGTAACTTTCTTTTACTTGTGCTGTGATAGATTCGGCTTTGGGATGGGATTTATCACACCATTGTTTTGCTTCATTTAAATAATCCTGTACCTCTTGATCACTTCCACTATAACGTGCAGATAAATTTGCTCTGACAATTGCTGATTGTGCTTGTAATTGTGCATAGCGTTTCTTTAATAATCCAATTTCTTCACTATCTTTTATAGAATCAATGGCTGAATCAATCGCAATTTTTGTGTCTGCTGATTTATCTTGACTTGTTTCGACTATCTTGGTTAAAATTCCTTCAATTTCTGCTTGTAGTTCTTCTTCTTCCCGATCTAATTGAGCTTGTAGCTGCTTAATTTCGGTTTGGGTTTTGACAATATCTGAGTGTTTTTTCAGACTTATAGCTTCCATAGCGCCTTCAATTGAAGCTACAACTCCTTCTCTAAATTCACTACCTTTTTCTTGCAAATTATCAACGACGGTAGAAACAGCATCATTAACTAAATTACGCAATTCATGAGAACCTTCTTGAAATTCAGAACCTACTTGAGAAACAGCAGATTTCACAATTTCCCGAATCCGTTCAGATTTTAATTGTCCTGTTTCTTGAGCTTGGCGTAAATCTAATTGAATTTGTTCTTTAACGTTTTTATTCATGGTCATATTAAATGCAAATCTCATACAACACTTACATTCAGTATGGTGAAATATTTTTACTATTAACACCCTCTAAAGATATAAAATCATATCTATCTCCAGGTAGTTTAAAGTACATTAATCACAATATCCCTGAATTTTTGATTTTTTTAGTTAAATGTTGCCAATTTATGAAATAATCAATATTGATCAATAACTAGATTCTAATTATGTGGCGGGTAAATATCACTTGTGATGGTGAAGCTTGGAAAGTGTACGGTGTTGAATTTAAGAAAATGGTAGTAAATTACCAAGCTGAATTGATTGGTTCTAAAAAAATGCCAGATGGAAAACGCATCATGTCTTATAAAATTGAAGATGTTAGCGAAGCAGAATCTTTTCAAGAAGAATGTACAAAATTTGTCGGCTTCATCTCTGATTTTGAAGCTTTATGAAAAAAGTAATAATATTGATATTATGCACATTTTGTTTGTGGACTATCAATTTTACCTTACCTGCTAATGCTTTAGATACAGGAAATGGTGCGGAAATTTTTAGTTTCCACTGTGCTGGTTGTCATATTCATGGAGAAAATATCATTAGACGCGGTAAAAACTTAAAAAAGAATGCACTTAAAAAATATGGTATGGATTCTTTAGAAGCGATTACAGCCATTGTCACTAATGGTAAGAATAATATGTCAGCTTATAAAAAAAGATTGACGACTGAGGAAATTCAACAAGTTGCAGCTTATGTTTTGGAACAAGCAGAAAAAGACTGGAAATAACAAGATAAAAAATATGATGTTACCTCAAGAAAGCTATTTACAATTTACCCCCGACTTGAAAATTTGCCGAATTTTAAATGGAATGTGGCAAGTTTCGGGAGGACATGGACGCATTAACCCCATAACTGCTATTGAGTCCATGTTTCAATATGTAGATGCTGGTTTTACAACCTGGGATTTAGCAGATCATTATGGACCAGCAGAAGATTTTATTGGTGAATTTCGTCGTCAATTAATTGCGACTCGTGGAGAAGAAGCTGTAAATAATATTCAAGCTTTTACAAAATGGGTTCCTCGTGCGGGGAAGATGACAAAAAAACTGGTCGAGGACAATATTGATATTTCTTTGAGAAGAATGGATGTTAAATCATTAGATTTAATGCAGTTCCATTGGTGGGAATATGGAGACTCTAATTATTTAGATGCTCTCAAATATATGGCAGAATTGCAAGATGAGGGTAAGATCAAACATTTAGCTTTAACTAATTTTGATACGGAACATTTGCAAATTATCACCGAAGCAGGAATCAGGATTGTTTCTAATCAAGTCCAGTTTTCCTTAGTTGACAGAAGACCACAAGTAAATATGGTTAAATTCTGTCAAGATCATAATATCAAAATATTTGCCTATGGTAGTGTTTGCGGTGGTTTATTATCAGAAAAATATTTGAGTAACCCAGAACCAAAAAGCTCAGAAATCAACACCACTAGCTTGAGAAAATACAAACAAATGATTGCTAATTGGGGTGGTTGGAGATTATTTCAAGAGTTACTATATACTCTGAAACAAATCGCTGATAAACATCAAGTTAGTATTGCTAATGTGGCTGTAAATTACATTTTAAATCAGCCAGCAGTCGGGGGTGTAATTGTCGGTGCTAGATTAGGAATTGTGGAACATTTGTCAGATAATGCTAAGGTATTTGGTTTTAATTTAGATGCTGAGGATATAGGGAAAATAGATGCAGTTTCTCAACAGTCACGGGATTTGTATCAGTTAATTGGTGATTGTGGGGATGAATATAGGAGGTAGTTTTAGGGTGGGTTAATTACAGCTTAACCCACCATTTTTACAATGATTTTTATTGAAGTTTCGCGCAAAGACGCAAAGAAGCAAAGACGCAAAGGAAGAAATAGTTAAGGAAATGTAGGTTGGGTTGAGCGACAGCGAAACCCAACATTACCAAGGATTTCGTTGGGTTTCGTTTCGAGGCCTAACCGAGCAGTATTGGATCGGTATTGTACTATATCATTGGGGTCAATTTTAGCGATCGCCTAACCTAAATTTTTCTGAATTTTCATGAATTTTATCTGATAATAAAACTAGCCTCTTTAAGCAAAATCTATGGAAACCCTCACCTTAAACATACCTCCCGCAGTAAATTTAACAGATGAGCAGTTTTATCAACTTTGCATTGCTAACGAACCTTGGCAATTAGAACTTACCCAAACCGGAGAATTAATTATTATGCCCCCCACAGGTGGAGAAAGCGGAATTAGGAACTCAGATATAACTACAGATTTAAGTATTTGGAATCGTCAAACTAAATTAGGTAAAGTATTTGATTCTTCTACAGAGTTTAAATTACCTAGTGGTGCTTATCGCTGTCCTGATGCAGCTTGGGTAAAACTAGCACGTTGGGAGGCTTTAAGTAAAGAAGAAAAAAGACGGTTTCCCCCCCTTTGTCCTGATTTTGTGATTGAATTGCGCTCGGAAACTGATAGTTTAGAAAAATTACGCACTAAAATGCGAGAATATCAAAATAATGGGGCGCTTTTAGGTTGGTTAATTGATCCGCAAACACCCTCAGTAGAAATTTATTGTTACGGAAAAGATGTAGAAGTTTTAAACTTTGATTTTGACAACCCACCAATACTTTCTGGTGAAGATATTTTACCGGGCTTTATTCTCAATTTGCAGATAATTTTAAATCCATAGATTCTAAATTTCGGGATGATGATTTCTCAAAAAAGTATTCCCACTGGCTACCTTCGCAAAGTTCATCATATCGCCTTTAACGTCCAAAATATGGCAGCCTCTCGCCATTTTTACGGTCAGATTTTAGGCTTACACGAACTCACAGGAGAAGAAATACCCGCCACATTAATAGAACTTGTCAATGCTGGTAAAGTCGCTAATTTCATCACTCCCGACGGCACAATTATCGACTTATTTGGAGAACCAGAATTATTACCACCAAATCCAGATCCCAGTAAGTCCTTTACCAGAGCATATCATTTAGCCTTTGATATTGATCCAGAATTATTTGATCAAGCATTAGCAGTAATTACAGAAAATAATTTAGTTATTGCTTATGGACCCGTTACCCGTCCTACTGGTAGAGGAGTGTACTTTTATGACCCCGATGGGTTTATGATAGAAATTCGTTGTGATCCTGATTAAATCCAAAAATGGAAAAAATTTTAAAAGTCATTGCAGACGTAATTGCTAATCCACCAATTCCCCACGAACCCCAGAAACAATCTTTAAAAAATTGGGCAATGTATTGCTTACGGGATAGGGGTTTTATAGTTGTTTTTGCCCAAAATGCTGATTTTGCTGTGCAGTTTAAAAATGGCGACAAGTTCTATTTTAAAGTTACCAATCAAGCTGATAATTTAGCCAATGATATCAATTGGATAGTTTGGGATAATGTGAATAAAACCACCAATTTGATTCCTCAAGCCTAGAGTTTTCGTTAATAACCGCAGGAATGAATTAATCTGCGGTTTTTTACATAGGATATCACTACAAATACAAAGATTAAATTATCAAAGGTTTTAATTGACGTTCGCACCATTTACCCTCAACTAACTCTGTAACTAAAGGTGTGATCATAAACTTAGCCGGAAAACCCCCCTTCACATCCACCCGCACACAAGAATAAGGTTTTTTACTCTCAAAACCGCTACCACTCCGTCCCACATACAACAGCGAATCTGCAACCTTGCGAATGGAAAGATCATTATTGCTGGTAAAGGTTTCCATTAATTCTCCTCCTTCTTGGCGTTGACGACGAGGACCGCGACCACTACCACCAGAAATAATATAATTAGTATGAGAGTCTGCGTGTCCTGTATTAACTGTCCGTAAATGTTCTAAACAATGGGCGTGTCCGCTAAATACTATATCTACTACCGGGTGTTCCTGCGTGAGATTACCTAAATTTTTCGCCACCTCATCGAAAACCTCCCGTAAACGATGACGGACAGCTAAAGTCTGTCCTTGATTCCATTTACTTCCTTCTGTAACATAAGGTGGATGGTGTAAAAATATTACCCGTCCCCTGACTGCGGAATTATGCCAAGATGCAATTAATCTATCTCTTAACCACGCCAATTGTTCAAAATCAACATTAGTATTGGTGTGAGATGCCAATTGCTTTTCAATATCAATTTTCACTTCATTTATTTGGTCTAATTTAGCACCAAGTTCCGCCAATAATTCCGCTTGATCAGGTTTTTCGGGATTCAGCTTGTCAAACTCCGTCAACATCCGTAATTCTTCTTGATCAATTTCCTGACGACGGGTTTCTAGTTCCCGACGAAAATTATCCCCAGCTTGGTTATGAGGTAAAGGATCTGGAGTATTGAAAGTATTAGAATCTAAGGCAAAAAAGTCAATCCCACCGTAACAAAAATTATAATAGCGATTAGGTAAACGCGTAAAACTTCCCGGTTGATAACGCAAACACCGACCCATACCAGTTTTAGCGGTGTAATGCTGTTTTAAATGCTGTTCTAACTCCGCTGGAGAAACTTCCGCCAAATAATCTAAAAATGCTCTAGCATAAGCATCACCTTGATTTGATCCATGCCAACCAATTTCAATATTTTTATAACGAAACATTCGCCGCAAAGGCAAAGTTGGACCAGTCAGCAACCGATACAATAAAGGCACATCATAGTAATCATGATTACCCAATACTGGTAAAATTGGCAACTGAAATACCATTTGATCATAAGTGATATCTTGGGGTTGATTACCGCCCACCAAAAATTCCCGATAAGGTTCAATAAAATTGGCTGGGTAATATTCACGAGAACCCACCATATAAATCACATCACCAGTGTGCAGCACAAACCGGCAATCATCACCATGATTTAACATCATTTTGGCAACTTCTCGTTGGGGATGGTGTCCAGAATGGGATTTAGTCCCAGTATCACCCATCACCATAAACGAAAACTCTGGACTGTCTGAGTTGCCATCATCTATCACTATACAGGTTTGGTCAATGCCCTGCTGTAGAATACTCGAATGCTGCCACCGCACCCGTTGTTTCATCTTTTGAATTTTGACCGCAATTGGTGGTTCAGAAATCAATCTCATAGGAAATATTAATCAGTATTTTGTCAGAAATGGCTATAGCTTGCGTGACGACGTAGGAGTCATACGCCACGCTACGCTATCAAGATGTCCAGGATTTAAGGTTAAATTAGTTAGGACTTATTTACGGTACAAGAATAACGAACCACAGAGGCACAGAGGTCACGGAGAAATGAGGGTTTGAGAGATATTTTGCGTGAGTCCTGTTAGTCCGCGTAGGCGGACTTTGTTTGTGTAGCTGCGATTTTTAATCGCCTAATATTGGTAAACTAGCGAAAACCTGTTCCACCAATATCTGAGTTTTATTTTCTAAATATTGCCAATCCACATCGCCATATTCATCAATTAAGCTAGTATCAATATCAACCGCTGTATTCTCTGGACTATAATTCAGAAAACATACTTGATAACACAAATCCCATAAATCTATATTGACTTGTTCCCCGTGACGTTGTAAAAGCAAGTTATATCCCGGATGGGGCATAGGCAAACTAGCCAGAGTTTTTCTAATTTCTTCTACTTGTATTGGTGTTGCGGTTTCCATTTCTTGCACCAACTGAGTTACCAAGGCTTTAGTTTCATCAGTAGTGTTAGCAGGCCAAGTCAACACATCCTGGTAAGTCCCTTTCCAGTCAGATATATCCAACTGCTTGCGAAGATTATCAATCACGCGAATAAAAGCAGGTTGCATCAAGATTTCAGCTTGTTGCCATGAGGTAGAATTAGTTATCTTAGGTGGCATAGCTAGTAAATATGGATACTGATAGTAAAATTAACAATTTGGTTCGATGAAAAAACTATACTTTTAATTTAAATCTTTTCTCAAGATACCTGATTTCAGAAAGAGAAATTTGGAGATATTTACTACTAGCGGGAAAATTTAAGCTGTAAAGCTGGGGAGGGAAATTATGATAGGCAAATTACTAGATCATCGCTACCAAGTCATTCGCGTCTTGGCGACAGGGGGATTTGGTCAAACCTATATTGCCCAAGATACCAGACGGCCAGGCAACCCCATCTGCGTGGTTAAACACCTGAAACCAGCTAATTCTGACCCTAACATCTTTGTTACTGCTAAACGCCTGTTTAATAGCGAAGCAGAAACTTTAGAGAAACTGAGCAACAATGACCAAATACCCAGGCTTTTAGCTTATTTTGACGAAAATCAAGAATTCTTTTTAGTCCAAGAATTTATTGACGGCCACACTCTGAGTGAAGAACTCATTCCCGGACAGCCTTGGAGTGAAGTCCAAGTTATGCAAATGCTGTTGGAAATTTTGAGTATTTTAGAGTTTGTTCACCAAGAAGGTGTGATTCACCGCGATATTAAGCCAGATAATATTATTCGCCGTGAGGCTGATTATAAATTAGTTTTAGTAGACTTTGGCGCAGTTAAACAACTACGCTCCCCTTTGGTTGTGGTGGGCGGACAACAAACGGCTACGGTAGCTATTGGCACGCCTGGCTATATGCCTACAGAACAGGGACAAGGTAAGCCTAGACCTAATAGCGATATTTACGCTTTGGGGATTATTGCTATTCAAGCATTAACGGGAGTCCCAGTTAGTCAATTACAAGAAGATCCAGATACAGGGGAAATTAACTGGCAGCATTTAATTCCTGTTAATCCTGAGTTAGTCGCAATTTTAACGAAGATGGTGCGTTATCATTTCAAAGAACGCTATCAAACAGCAACGGAAGCCTTACAAGCTTGTCGAGACTTGGTGAATATCACCCCAGAATTATCCCAACCGTCCCTATCTCCTCAAATTATTTATCAATCTCCACCACCCCTAGCTTCCAGATTTATACAGAAAACAATGGCGGTTTCTCCCGCTAATCGTGTTCCTTCTCAACCTGCCCCTCAACAACAATATATTCCTCAAGAATCTAATAAACCTGATCCTTTACCTTTATTAATTGGCATATTATTAGTAGGTGGTGTAGCGGCTTTATTTACAAATATATATCCCAATTTACAGAATTTAACTGGTAATTGGACAGGAGAAAAGACCAAATTAATAAATAATTGTCTGGCTGTAGTTGCGGCTAATTCTAATATTCGTTCTGAACCTAGTGCGATTAATTCTGATAATATTTTGAAGACCTTGGGTGCAGCTAGTAAATTTGAGGTGACTGGTAAGCGCACAAATCGCGGCTGGGTAGAAATTAAACTTTCATCTGGACGCTTGGCTTGGGCGCATTCTGATATTATTTCTAATAATGAAACATGGATTTCTTGCCGACGTGACAAAGGTTTAGCTATTCAAATTGTAGATGATAGTTCTTTAATTGCATCCCTTCCTGTTCCTCAAGTTTCACAAAAACCTGCTGTGGAAACTTCTGCACCCAAACCAACTCCGACCGCTACTGAAGATAAATCTAAAACGGTGGCAAAAGCTAGAGAAAAATTTGAATCAGGAGATTTACAAGGAGCAATTTCTTTGCTAAAATCAACTTCAGGAAATGCTATTTCTGGAATTAAAGACACAGTTGATACTGTTAATCAATGGCAGAATGATTGGGCAAAAGCTGAGGCTTTAGCGAAGGATATTAATAAGGCTATTGATAATGGTAAATGGGATGAAGTTTTAGCTTATCGAGATCATCCTGAAAAGCTACCGAATATTAAATATTGGCGTGATAAGTTAGAACCAATGTTTAAACAAGCTGCTGAAAATGCCGCTAAACAAGTATTACCCCAGGAAAAACCAACTCCCACAGCAACACCAAAAAGTGGGGTTTAAATATGCCGTTTTCCATAGTGGTCTTTATTATTATGTAGGTTGGGTTGAGGAACGAAACCCAACATTTTATTTTCATTTTTGTATTGGGGTTTGTTGGGTTATGGCTTCGCCACGCTCCGCGAACACTTTCTTCTACCCAACCTACAAATACAAGCTACAATTTTATGGCATGATGTCATCTAATTTAAGTTTTAAATCTGGAAATAGAGGAGAAATTATCCTATCTCCTAAACGATATTTTTCTTGTTGATAGACTCCATTAATTAATTGACAAATTGTTAATGTCGGTTGTTTAGGATTACCAATAAATTGGATTCCACCTAATGCCCGAAAGTCTACAATCCAATATTCTGGTATTTCTAAAAAAGCATATTCTTCTATTTTTCTGGCATAATCATCTTGCCAATTTGTACTGACAACTTCAGCAACTAATTTAATGGTATTACCATTACAAATTATTGGTTCTTTTTGCCAAAGTGGTTCTTGATTAAGTTTTGCTTTATCTAAGACAATTACATCTGGACGGAGTGCTGTAGCTGACCCAGCGAAGGGTTTAATTAAGCAATTTTTGGGAATCAACCAGTTTAATTTATTATGAATAATCTCTGTATAAATTCTCCCGGCAATATTTCCAGCAACTTCTTCATGGGGTCCTGTTGGTTCCATATCTCTGAGTTCTCCGTCAATTAGTTCATAGCGGGTATTGTCCCCATATTCAATTAAAAATTGCTCAAAGGTGAGTGGTTTTACTGGGGTATAGGTCATAATTTTAGATTGTCTTGTGATGTTGGGTTTATTCTAACTAACTTTTGACTCTTCTTCTTGTGATTCATCTCTAATATTAAAGTAGTGAAAAAGATTTGCAACAGTTAAATCTGATGCTAGTTGTAAATTAGATGTAACTAATGTTCTATATCCAGAATTTGCTGCTTGTTGACTCACATAATTTTCATATTCCCGGCGTAATTCAGGCGCAAACATAAATAATAATTGATCACGTAATGAATAAAAGTGAGATTTTTCGGCTATATTTTCATAGCTGATTTGTTCTGGTGGTATTTCTGGATTAGTTATAGTTTGGGGAGTTTCTGAATTATGAAAATCAGCACTATTTAAAAGTTTTAATTCTGCTGGAGGTAGAGATTTTACCCAATCTACATGATTTTGCCATGATTCGATGATTACTAAATCATGATTATGAATGCGGGTAAGTTCAGGAAAGAGAAAATCTAGTTCGTCGTGAGATTCACATTGATTAATCTCAAATTTGCCAGCAATTTTACTCAAATTCTATGTTACACTGTATAAATTCCCATGTAAAGCGGGTAGGCTACAAAAAAGCATCTAACTGAAAAATTACTACAGTGAGGCAAACTAATGAGCAAGAGAAAGTTGAAAAGATTATTAGCTGTAAGTGCAGTTTCTTTCTCTTGCTTATGGTTGTCTGTAGTACCGACGAATAAAGCATTGGCGCAAACCAGCAGAGAAGCAGAAATATCTACCTATATCCAACAGTTAAGGTTCAATGATGGAAATATTCGTTACTATGCTGCTGGTGAACTTAAAAAAATAGGAGCAGAAGCTATACCTGCACTGATTGTAGCTTTAAAAGACAACAATTCAACCCTTCGTATTGGTGCTGCTTATGCTTTAGGGAATATAGGAGCAGAAGCAAAAACGGCTGTTCCTGCTTTAATTGAAGCTTTAAAGGATAATGATAGCACGGTTCGCTCCGGTGCTGCTAAAGCTTTAGGGAATATAGGAGTGGAAGCGAAAACTGCTATCCCTGCTTTAATCACAGCTTTGAGAGACAATGATGCCTGGGTTCGCAGAGGTGCTGCTAAAGCATTGGGAAGCATAGGACCAGAAGCAAAAACTGCTGTTCCTACTTTGATAGGAGCTTTGAAGGATAATTATAGCACGGTTCGCTCCGGCGCTGCTGAAGCTTTGGGAAGGATGGGAGTAGAAGCGAAAACGGCTGTTCCTGCATTAATAGGAGCTTTGAAAGATAATGATAAAGACGTTCGCTCAACTGCTGCTGCTGCCTTGCTGGCGATAGGAGGGGAAGCCAAAGTTGTTGTTCCTACATTAATAGAAGCTTTGAAAGATAACGATGTCTGGATTCGCTTTCAAGCTGCTGATGCCTTGGGGAAGATAGGAGCAGAAGCGAAAACGGCTGTTCCTACATTAATAGAAGCTTTGAAAGACAACAATGCAGGATTTCGCATCAAAGTTCTTGATGCTCTAAGGAACATAAAAGGGGAAATTCAAGTTAATGTTGTTCCTGCTTTGATAGAAGCTTTGAAGAACAATGATAAATACGTTCGTATCTACGCTCTTGCTGCTCTGGGTGATATCAAAGGGGACGTTAAACCTATTGTTCCTGTCTTAATTAAAGCTTTGAAGGATAATGATAAAGACGTTCGTCGTGTTGCTGCTGATGTTCTGGGTACAATAAAAAAGGAAGCCAAAGTTGTTGTTCCTGCCTTAATTGAAGCATTGAAAGATAATGATAAAGACGTTCGCTCAACTGCTGCTGCGGCATTAGGGAAAATGAGAGGAGAAGGCAAAGCTGCCTTCCCCGCCTTAATAGAAGCGTTGAAAGATAATGATCCATCTGTTAGCTCCAACACTATTTATGCCCTAGTGAGTATCAAAAAGGAAGTTAATGCTGTTCCTGCCTTAATTGAAGCTTTGAATAACAAGAATAAAGAGGTTCGTCGTAATGCTGTTCATGTCCTGACGATTATTGGAATTGAAGGAGAATCCAAAGTCATTGTTCCCGCCTTGATAGAAGCGTTGAAAGATAATGATAAAGACGTTCGCTCAACTGCTGCTGCTGCATTAGGGCAAATGAGAGGGAAAGCGAAAGCGGCTGTTCCTAGCTTGATAGAAGCATTGCAGGACAACGATGCAGAAGTTCGCAAATGGGCTGCTATTGCCCTATCGGCAATAGGAGAGAAAGCAAAAGCGGCTGTTCCTATCTTAATAGAAGCATTAAAGGACAAATATGAAAATATTCGCTCCGACGCTGCTGGTGCTTTGGGAAGTATAGGAGAGGAAGCAAAAGCGGCCGTTCCTGCATTAATAGGAGCTTTGAAAGATAACCATGCCTGGGTTCGCTCCGACGCTGCTGAAGCCTTGGGAAAGATAGGAGCAGAAGCGAAAACGGCTGTTCCTGCATTAATAGGAGCTTTGAAAGATAATGATAGCAAGGTTCGCTTCAATGCTGCCGCTGCCCTGGTGAATATGGGAGGGGAAATAAAAGGGCTTATTCCTCCTTTGATAGAACCATTCAAGGATCAGGATAAATACACTGAATACGCTCGTAAAGAGGCTGCTGCTGCTCTGAAGGTAATAGGTGAAAACTATGAAAACAAATCTGCCACCATGCCTATTGCAGATTTAGATCAAGTCATATCAGATTTAGAAAAAGCTCTCCCAGCTTTAAAAGGTACTCAGGATAAAAAATTAAAATTAGATTCTCAAATAGCCTCTATAAATCGCTCTCTTAATAATCTGAAAAAAACCAGAGAATCACGCTTACTAGATAAAATATTAGCATGGCTGGCAAAAAATCCTTTAGCAACAGGAGGATTAATTTGCATTATCTTCTTCCCATTTCTCTGGGTTAAATTATCGCAAGTTCGGCGAAAACCAACTGCTTAATTATCAATTATAGGAGTTACGCATTGACAGGAAACTTTAAATATGTATAGTCCTAAAACCCATATTTCTCGTAGGGGTTTAGCATTGCTAAACCCCTACAATATCGTTCTTTTTAGGATCAATACCAATTTCCGTACTCCATAGGTTCTAATTTGTTGTTTCCAACCAATATTTAATACTTGATAATGATGACGTTGCGTATCAAAAAGCAATTGAATTTCTGTACCATTTGCAATATCATTGGTAGAATGATTGCTTAAAATATCTTGAATAATTTGCGAGTAATTTATTCTTTCCATAAAACATCTCCTGGGTTAAAGAATCAAAAATTAAAACCTATTGATCTCTTTTCCCTAGATAGTTTCTTGATGTTTCTTAATATTGGCTAGTATTTCATCCATTGTTACCTGATCTAACCATTGATGACGTTCTTCTGTATAGTCTCCACTACCATTGTCAAATTGACGAATAAACCTGATAGCGTCAACATATCCTAAAGCATCTACGAGAGCTTTAAATCCTTTTCTATATAGTTCAATTGGGGTCATTTTCTCCTCCTTGTACAATATTATTAGTAGCTTCTGCCAACCAGATCATTGGATTAGCAACTATTATATTTATATTATCCTTATAGCTTAATGATTTTGACAATAGACGACTATCAGTGGTCAAGAAAATATCAGCGTTATTTTCAGCACAAGCCAGATGAAAAGCATCAAAATTTTTAATATTAAAGGTTGTTAATTCTATCGCTCGTCGAGTAATTTCTTCTGTGACTAAAATCTTATCATGAGCTATTGTTAAGACTTTTTGTACTTGTTCTCTTCTGCTTATATCTGGAGTTCTGGCGATTTCTAATTCTAAAGCTGTGCTACTGACTAATTGCCATTTTCCAGATAGACAATGATTGATAATTTCTAAAATTGCTTCAGTTTCTAGCCTAATTCGCCATTGAGTTTGGTCGTCAAAAGGACGATTAAGACAACAAACATCTAAATATATTCTATATTGTTTATTCATATTTTTAGAACATTGTTTTACAAAAATTATCATTAATTATTAGTATCTATAACTAGCTTCATGAAATTAGCTCAAAAATTTCCTCATCTGTGTAAACTGTTTCATTCTTTTGCATCAAGTCAGAACGCAATGCGCGGAATTTGTGGGTAAAGATGTAGTCCTCAATAGCTTTACCGACTAAACTATCAGCAGATATACCTTCAGTTTGGGTAATTTCTAAAAGTGCTGCTTTAAGTTCTGGAGTAATGGCAATGGTTAGGGTATCTTGCATATTTTATCAGCGAGCTACATAGTTGATTATACAATAGATTGAGCTACCATATCTATTTTGCACAAATAAAATCAAACATTTACTTCTTTAACCAACATGAAAACATCCACCGACAGACAACGCACCCTAGAAATGGCTTGTATTTCTCAACTCGCTTACGTCGCCTATAAACAAGGAAATGATATAGTTAGCGATATCCTGAAAACAGGTTCTCCATCATTTTTCCCACCATATCAAACCATAGAATTTATCTCAGCACCACGTCCTTTAAGTGATACGGATGAATTAGTTTGTTGTGGTTTACTCCTATCCACAGAAAATGATATTGTCATTGCTATTAGAGGTACAGAAAGATTAGATGATTACTTCTTTAACTTACTAGCATTCCCCAATTCAGAAGCAATTCACTCCGGTTTTAATCTTTATGTTAAAAGTTTTTGGCAACAATTACAAGACTTTATCCAAAGACAAGAAAACGCCAATAAAAATATTTTCGTAACCGGACATAGTTTAGGCGGTGCTGCGGCTACATTAATTACTAAACGAATTAGTGAAACTGAATTAAAACCTATTGCACCTTATACATTAGAAACTTATATATTTGGCGCACCACCAGTTAGTACAATAGAATTAATTTTGGATACTCCCATCTATAGATTTAGAAATATCGGTGATTTCATTCCTGATTTACCGAAAATCATCACTGTTTTATTAAATAAAATCCCAGGAATCAAACAAGTAATTATTAATTGGAAACCAGAACTATTAAAAACACTGGCTGATTATTCTCATATAGGTAATGAATATTGTCTTAATAAAAAGTATGAAATCATTGAACAAACCGAAACTAACTTACCTAATCTTCAATTGATATTGCAAATTTCCAGTTTACTAGCTACACAATTAAAATCACCGTCTCAAGCAGATATTAATAAATTTCGCTTGTTAATAAACACCTTAATTCAAACCTCATTAGAGGAACATCGTGCCATTAAATATGTAGAAAGAATTAGTTTTGGTAAACTTCCACCTTATATTTCTAGTTTGCATGATGATGAAGATTAAAATAGAGATGATGAAAGATGAGAAAATCCATAACAGAAATTTCACCTGTACAAATAGATGTTAATATGAAAGTAAGAATAGTGATTCAGCGACTAGAAGCTGATGGTTGGTATTTAGCAAGAACTAGAGGAAGTCATCGTCAGTTTCAACATCCTCATAAACTTGGTACTGTTACAGTTTCCGGTAAACCTAATATTGACGTACCCATTGGTACACTAAAAAGTATTTGGAGACAAGCTCAATTGGAGGACGAATAATGCGTTATACAGTAGTAATTGAAAAAGGAAATACCAGTTATGGTGCTTATGTTCCCGACTTACCCGGTTGTATAGCCGTGGCTGAAACATTAGCAGAAGTTCAACAAATGATTGTAGAATCCATAGAATTTCATATAGAAGGTTTAATAGAGTTAGGTTTACCAATTCCTCAACCTACAAGTATCGCTCAGGAAGTTGAAGTTTTAATTTAAGTAGTAATATAGATATGAATAAATACGGAAATTGGCAACCTGTCCCTAAGAATGGTGGTAAAAAATGGAAACAATGAAATTGCTGGCGCATATCGGTACAGATGGTATATTGCAAATTCAAACCCATACAGATTTTAAAGATAAATCTGTAGAAGTATTGGTAGTTGTCCAACCATTAGATAATACAGAAACTACCACAATTAAACATAGAAAAGCAATTGAATTTCTGTACCATTAGCTATATCATTGGTAGCTTCTGCTAACCAGATCATTGGATTAGCAACTATTATATTTATAACAGATAGCTTATCTGATTTGCTTCTTAACCCGCCTGTAACTGAAGTTACAGGCTAATAGCTAAAGTTTACTAAAGTAAACTCAAAAAGTTAAAAATTTTTTGGTTATTTAGTCATCTTTAGATGACTTTTGCTATGAGACTGGGAATTCATTCCCAGTTGGAATATCGGTTTTACGTTAAATTGACAGTAATGGGTATCTATAACTATAACTAGTGGTCTATCAAATTTCTATTTATGGATGAGGTTTACAGTTAATAGCCTCTCTATTTTCCCTCAATCTCACAATTTTTAGCTTGACAGACCACTAGCTTCATGAAATTATCTCAAGCAGATGTTAATAAATTTCGGTTGTTAATAAATACTTTAATTCAAACCTCATTAGAGGAACATCGCGCCATTAAATATGTAGAAAGAATTAATTTTGGTAAACTTCCAGCTTATATTTCTAATTTGCATGATGCAGAAAAAGATAATGTATGAATTGATGCAGTTAATTAGCAAATTACTTTACCTTCCACTCTCTACACAGAAAAAACAATTTCCAGTAAACTAATTTATGCAGTATTAACAAACCAAAAGTGGAAGCACAACCAAGAGAAGTACAAAACTATATCACACCAGATGGAAAAAACCTATTTGCAGAATGGCTTGATGATCTCAAAGATATGCAAGCTATAGTTAAAATAGAAAAAAGACTCGAACGAGTTAGGTTAGGTAATTTAGGAAACTACCGCACAGTTGGAGAAGGAGTCTGTGAACTAAAAATTGACTATGGACCAGGCTACCGGATCTATTTTGGACAAATTGGGTCAAAAATAGTAATAATTCTTTGTGGTGGAGATAAAAGTACCCAAGAACAAGATATATTAACAGCTAAACAATACTGGAGAGATTATGACAACAGAAGTAAAAATACCACTAACTAGCAGTTACCATGATTATCTCATTTCCTCTCTTCAAAATGAAGAACACGCTACAGCTTATCTAGCAGTTTTTTTAGAATTAGATGAAGAAGGACGTGAACCAGAATTACTTAGGGCTGGTTTAAAAGATATTATTGAGGCGAGAATATTGGCTAATAATCTCTCAGAAATAGCCAAAGAACGTTATGAAAAACTTGATCAATTATTATCAGAAAATGCCGGAAATGAAATTTACACCTTAATTGAATTTTTAGATGCTTTGGGTTATCGTATTGCTTTAGTACCTAAAGAATAAATCTGTTATAAAATAGTAAAAAACCATAATTAACATTATGAACACCTCACAACTGCGTCAAGAAATAAACTACAACTTAGAAAAGCTATCTCCAGATAATTTAAAAATAGTTGCCGAATTTTTAGCTTATCTAGCAGATAAAGAAAGCGAATTAGCTACCCAAGAACTACTTGATATTCCTGGTTTTATCGCATCTTTTGAAAGAGGTAAACAAGATATAGCTCAAGGTCGAAGATTTTAATGCAGTTTGTTTTACCCTCAGAAATACCAAAAAGTGGAGTTTAATACTTAACCCCACTAATTGCATTCTGATTTTTGGTTTTTTGCCGTCTCAATGTCTAAACTATTCAGCCCAACAACTTATTGCATTTCGTCGTATTCTGCCGTTTCTACCCTTCTAGATTCCATCCGCGAGGAAGGTAAAAACTCAGCCCGACGGACAGGATTTAAAGATGGTGCTTGTCCATTGTAGGGATGAATCACCTGGACGGTCCGAGTACCCCGCTGTTTTGGTGCAAACAAAGAAAGAACACCAGCCACCACAACACCCCCACCAATGGTCAATGTCGCACCACCCACAGCCCAAAGCATGGGTGAAGACCACCAATTATTTTGTTCAGGTTGTTGTAATGATGTCGCCATTTTTTGTTGATTAGCTTGTTGTGCTAATTGCCACTCCCGTTGAGTAAAGCTTTGAGCTTGTACCTGGAATTGTTGGTTTTGTAACTTGAGTTGTTCATTGTCAGCTTTCAACTTCTCTAGCTGCATATTCATTTTCAGCTTTTCCATTTCTAGACGCTGATCAGAATTAGGAGCAGTTGGGGGTTGAGTAGTTGTGGGTTGATTAAAATAGGCAGGTTGCCCGTAATTGGGAGGATACTGCATTACCTGGGGAGCCATAACTGTCCCTGGCATTTGGGGGCTAACACCAAAATTCGATGGGATTGGGGTATTTGTTCCTTTCAGCAAGACTAAAGCCGCTAACCCAGCCACCGCGACTCCGCCAATAAATGCCATACTTTCGCTCATTGCTGTTACCCCTCAAATACTACAGAACAGTAACTCAGTTGTGACTGACACACTCTCACACGCATAATTTTTTGCCTACTTTGATAGTATATTTAAGTTAAGGGTCAAGATAAACCAGTGTATTAGTTAGTTTTTTTGTCTATCCTAAGATATGCTGTTATTATTTAAGACGATCATAGTCAAATTGTCCACTAAAAAATAACAAAAAAATACACTGTTTGGCAATTTCTCCCTTGGGTTTAAGAGGGATTTTTGATAGCTATCTTGAGACTTTGGCAAAATTGAGCGATCGCATCTAATCCCTGCTCTGGTGTACCTTCTGCCAGTCGTTTCACAATGGCACTACCCACAATTGCTGCATCTGCGCCCCATGCTTTCACTTGTCGCGCCTGTTCAGGATCAGAAATCCCAAACCCGACACCGATGGGTTTATCTGTAACATTGCGAATTTGTTGGAGTAAATCACCAACTCGCGTTTGCATTTGGGTTCGTATTCCCGTGACACCAGTAACACTGACCAAATAAATAAATCCCTGGGAAGCGCGAGCGATCGCTTCTATTCTTTCAGGAGAACTCGTAGGAGCTACCAATAAGGTTAAATCTATTCCCATCTCCGCCGCTGGTTTAATGAGTCCTGCTGACTCTTCCAAAGGCAAATCAGGCACAACTAAACCTGCTACCCCAGCATCTTTAATTTGCCCCAAGAACTTATCAACACCTCGATATAAAATCGGATTGTAATAGGTAAATAAAATAATTGGCGATCGCAAACTCGGACTAATCCCCTTGAGCATCTCTAACACCTGCTCTAAAGTGGTCCCCCGTGCCAAAGCGCGAGTAGCCGCAGCCTGAATCACCGGACCATCAGCCAAAGGATCAGAATAGGGGACACCCAACTCAATAATATCAGCCCCAGAATTATCGAGAACCTGCAAAGCCTTAGCAGTAGTTTCTAAATCTGGATCACCAGCCGTAATAAAGGGAATCAACGCGCACTCTTGATTCCGTCTCAAATTTTCAAAGCAACGAGAAATAGCAGTCATTTCACCTAGTCAGTAGTTAGTGGTCAGTGGTCATTTGTCAACAAACCACTGAACAATAATAACCCTAAACCTGAGATTCTTTTTCCTCTTCAATCTTCGCTTGCAGTTTAGCTAATTCTTCCGGAGAAAGTTCATCCAGACGCTTTTGCAAAAAAGCCGTTTCATAAGCTTCCCGTTGTTGATGGTAGGTCATTTTATTCCCCATCGCGCGGAAAAGATAGGTGCATAACCAGCCAATTAAGCCAGCAATCAAGAAAACTTGACTCCAGATACCAGCATTCTGACTATCTAAACCTACTACTTGCAAACCCACATAAGCCAAGCCACCGGCGACAAAAACGCCGAAGCCAATACCAATCGCGTCAATACGTCGCATGAGAATTATGACCTACCAATCTTAATTTAAGCAATTTTTCGCGGACGGGGGTTCAAATTCACAAACGGGGAGAGAACTAGCAACCCCGGAAAGAAAAAGAACACTAAAAAGTACATAAACACCCGTTCCACAGAACCACAGGTATACCATCTTAAACTCAAGTAGAAAAAGACAGCAATGGGGATTACCAGCAAATAAGCGCCAGCCAAACTCAGATACAGTAGTGCTACAACCATATTCCTTACCGCAATTTGAACTATATTTGGTGCATTCACTTCCCATGATATGCCCAATGGCTGGTTTGAGGAAATCGGTAATTCTGTTATTTTCCATCCCCCAAAAATAAATTGCCCAAAAATCGAAACTTGTGATATAGTGTTTTCCAGTCATCAAGCGTGAGCTAAATGGCTAACTTAAAATTTTGTTTCAGTGCTAAATGTCAAATATTAGCGTTAGCAAATAAAATTTTAAAATCTACTTGCCAAAAAAAAGCAATTAGTGGTATAACAGACAAGCGGGTGAATACTGCCTCAAAAACAGTAAATAACCTTACGGGAGCGTGGCGGAATGGTAGACGCTACGGACTTAAAATCCGTTGACCTTAAACGGTCGTGGGGGTTCGAGCCCCCCCGCTCCCATCTAAAAATTAATCGAAAATGCACCAAGTCTTTTGATTTGGTGCGTTTTTGTATTTAAAGATTTTAGGAACTTCTAATTAGAGACTTCCAATTAAAAAAATATCCCAAAATCTCTTGTGGTGCGGGCATCTTGCCCGCTAACAACACAAGGACGGGCAAGATGCCCATCCCACAAAATTGGATCATCTTTTTTGTGGAATTCTCTTAGAAGAACATCCTATCGCAAAACTTTAACTTTTGACCAAACGCCATTTTCATCTTCATCAAATCGCTTATGAACTTCATCCCAAGCCATTTGTTCAGATGTAAGCTTGTCCATATTATCATTCAGTGCAGTATTATAGCGTTCAATGAATATATTCTGAGCTTCTGGTGAAAGATGGGTGCGAACTTCAGGAGATAAATCATCTGAATTTTTGCATTTTCCAGGACAAGGATGAGGTAGTGTTTTGCCAATGATATTAATTTCTTCACCACCTGAACTTTCCAATAGTAATTGAAATTCGCCACTCCGATTGATCGGGACTTCGATCATTAATAAAAATTCACCAGCTTCTAAGCGGGTTTGATAAACCGTAGCTTTGTCTTCTGACATCCCCAAGGCAGTAAGAACTGATACCAAACCTGCCCCAGCACTACCAGCGAGCGCTCCACTTGCGGCCCCTAATAATATCGCTCCAATCGGACCTGCTGCCACAATTGGACCAACAAAGGGAATAAATAATACACCGACCCCAGTTAATAAACTAAGGAAAGAACCAAATAAAGAACCAAAAATCGCCCCAGTTCTTAATCCTCCCAAAATTACATCCCGCTTAGTAATAAAGCCAGCAATTCTGGTTTCTGATTGAAAATTTCTCCCCAAAACAGATATATAATCGCTGGAAACGCCTCTATCTAGTAACCGATGAATTACATCATCAATTTGTTTCTGTTCTTTAAATATAGATGAGATGGTACGCTCTGCTTGATATGTTTCTGACATTTGTCCACTCATTTTACTGTGATGATTGACTGTGCCTATAAATACTAATTGAATTAAATATTTTCTTAATCAATCTTTAGAGAGAATTGGCTGTAATATTCAATAGATAAATCTCATCCCAATAAAAAAATCCTAGAAGTTGCGAAACCCCGCGTTTGATGACTTTTGTAAATGCAGTTTCTAACTGCCGATTTAGTCAAATCCTTACCCAACTAAGTTTTTTATTAATTCTGGAAGATTTCAATTTCCCAACCTGGAGAATATATCACAGAACTTTATGCCCAAAAATTATAATTCCTTTCCCACAAATAACCACAATAAAAGACTAAAAGTAATTGCTATTGCCGCAATAGCATTGTCTTTTACAGCTTGTACTAACATCCCAAATCCACGCCAATTAAAAACCAATAGCGAACCCTTAAAAGTTGCCATTCCGACTAATCAAATTAATCCCAAATCACAACTACTAACTAAAGTTGAAAACCTAGATTTTACTGTCCCAGCTAAATATCAAGCAAAAACTATCTATAAAGTTGAACCCAGCAATAAAGAGAAAGTAATTGCTTTAACTATTGATGATGGTCCCTGGCCAAAAACCACCGCAGAAATGTTAGATATCCTCAAACGAAATAATGTAAAAGCTACATTCTTTTGGGTAGGAAGTGCCTTACAAGAAAATCCCGAAATTGCTAAACGAGTTGTAGCTGAAGGCCATGCTATTGGTAATCATACTTGGCATCATTGGTATCGAAAGATGGATGAAGCCACAGCTAAAAGTGAAATTGAAAAAACAAATGACCTTATTTATAAAACAACAGGTGTCAAAACATCATTTTTCCGTCCCCCTGGAGGCTATTTAAACAACGGATTAGCTGCTTATGCTAAAAGTCAGAAAAACTCCGTTGTTATGTGGTCAGTGACTTCAGCAGACACCGATCCGCGGGCAAAATATCAAGTATTTGTGAAAAATGTGATCAGAGATGCTAAACCCGGTTCTATTGTGTTAATGCACGATGGTGGCGGAAATCGGGAAAGAACAGTCAAAGCCTTGCCAGCAATCGTCAGCGGACTCAAACAGCAAGGCTACCGATTTGTTACAGTTCCTGAACTTTTAGAAATGCAGCCATGATCATCCTTACTCAGTGACCACAGAAGCACAAATTTGAGACTCTTGCCAAAGTTTATACAAAAAAAACTCCGTGCTATAGCTCATGGTGGTGACAAATACACCGACAGCATCATCATTACCATCAGATAACCAAGAACCATCGAGGGTAACTTCTAAGTATTCAGGATCACAGTTACATAAGCCCATAATTTCACTATCATGGCGATTTACTTCGGCTTTTAGTCTTTCTACTCCTGGCAAATTAAGAGGTAGCAAAACGGAAGCTGTGGTGGGTTCAATCCGCAAAGTTTGACTGACACGCAGTGCCAAAATCACTCTTTGCGCTACCCATTCTTCGAGAGATTGAGTGAGACACTCTAAATAAAAACTGTTATTGGTGTAAGTTAATTTCAGCATTCCTTTTGCTCTCCTGTTATTCCAGGTTTGCTTGCATATCATTCCAAAACTTCTCAGCAAATATCACCGTTGGGTGAATAGGTGCTTTCGGTAATTTCCGCAAAGGCATTCCAGCTTCAGCGGGTGTTTTATTGCCTTTGCGAGAGTTACATTTTTCGCAGGCTATGACTACGTTATCCCAAGTATGTCGGCCACCTTTAGATCGGGGGATAACATGATCTAGGGTGAGATGTTTGTTAGTACCGCAATATTGACAACTGCTATGATCTCGTCGTAAAACCTCCCGACGATTGACTGGCGGAATTTTCCACATTCGTTCCGTAGCAGCAATTGTTAAGCGGATGTGCTTGGGTACAGACAGCACAAATCGAGATGAGTGAATTAACCAACCGTCTTCTGTCGAAAATTCTAATGGTTCGGCTTTATTGCTGACTAGCAACACTATCGCCCGCTTGATATTTATCCGACACAGTGGTAAGTAATTCTGGGAAAACACGACTACAGATTGCTCTAATACTTGGATTGCGCTTGTCACAGCCTAACTCCTTATAAAAAAACCCCCGCTTCTGTCTTAGACGCTGCGGGGGTTAACAATTGACCTGATGGTTTTCGTCTTATTTTGGTACAGCATTTCTTTACCTGTACCTCCCGCGTTTGATCTCTATTTGTGGTTTTGTATTCAGCAAATTCATGCTGGGATATTTAAAATCATAATTGCCTTTTGTTCTTTGCCCTTGATGTTGGCTATCCTTGCCCATAAATAAATTCTCCACGTCCGCAGCAGCAAATTCCCAACTGCCGAGGCGTTTGGTTGCTTGTGAAGAGGTAGAGATGGGATAAATGGATTTCACAGAAAATTTCACCTATTGAACATTCCTTTAAACATACTACACTTGTATTACTATCCTGTCTATACCTATAAGGAGAAAAAATCATGCAGACCATTACACGCACCCCAACAACTGATATGGAAGTTACCAGTATTCGTCTAGAACGGAAACTCAAGGAGAAACTTAAAGATATCGCTGGTAATCAGGGATATCAGTCTCTAATTCGAGATATTCTCTGGAATTATATCCAGCAAAAATCAGGTGAGTGGAAACCGCGTTTTTCTAAATCTGATATTCGTGCTAGTATTGCTGCTGTAGCCCAACAAGATGAGCGTTGTGTCCTCACAGGTAAATTAATTGCATCACAACAGTCAATGTTATTGGGACTGACGAGGAATGGTGATATGGTTCCTCTGAGTCTTGAGAGTTTGGTTGATTAGTCGGTAATTTTAGTTAATTTTACCCAGACGCTACCTTAGTAACTGGGTAAAATACTAATTTTTAGATTTATTTAAGACAATTTCCTGGATTAATTCAGGTTTCCCGTGTTAATTCGGATGCAAAGCCTGAGATTTCCGGGTTAATTATAGAGGAATTACGGAAGACGTTAGACCTGAATCCTTACTTAGCTACTTTTTGCCCATTTTTTCTATTTTCTCTATCACTGCTAATTTCATTAACGATTTAACTAATAAATATAGACAAAAAGCACATACACAAAAAATTGCGATCGCCCAATTATGATACTTGACGATGATCAAAATTAACCCTATCAACAGACTAAACCCTGTTAAACAAGCATAAATTAATGTTTTGATGGCTAGATAAATTCGTCCTAATATGCGATCGCTTTCAACATTTTTAACTCTTAGTTGTAACTCTCCCCTTTCAATTCTTTCCTCTAATTTCTTAACTAAAACTTCGGTTTTATTCGGTTTTGTCAGTTGATATTGAATAAAATCCCTAGCTTGATGGCTTAATTGAGCAATTGTACTTCCTTTACTTTTTGTGACTGCCAGACTTTTGATAAATGCCTGGGATAATACTGTAGGATTATATTGAGGCTCTAAAGTCCTGGCAATACCATCTAATGTAGTTATAGCTTTTAAAATAAATGTCATTTGAGCAGGTAAGCGAAATGGTTGCTGTTCAAACATTTCATAAAGTTCAATTTTTACCTCACTCAATGCTTTAATATCTAAAGGTTTATCGGTGAATTTATCTAATAAAAATGTGACTAATCTTTTTACTGGAGTCATATCTGGGACAGGTTCAAGTAATCCCATACTCATTAAAGTATTTACAACCTCATTACTATCCTTTTTTAAAATAGCAAAAAAGGTTTTAATCATTTGATCTTTATCCAAAATTCCGATTTCTGCCATCATGCCAAAATCATAGAAGATAATACTACCATCTGGATTGACTGCCATATTCCCTGGATGGGGATCAACTTGGAAAAAACCATCTTGTAATAGTTGCTTTAAATAACAACAAATCCCCGTTTCATTTACCTGATGAATATTAATTCCGCAGGCTTCCAAAGCCGCTTTATCATTAATTTTAATTCCCGGTTTATATTCTAAAGTTAATATCTTCGTTGTCGTATATTGCCAATAGACTTTAGGGACAATAATTCGCGGATATCCATGAAAATTCTCTCTGAATTTATCAGAATTTTTACCCTCTTGAATATAATCAATTTCTTGAAATAACAAATCAAAGAACTCATTGTAAATTGATTGTAAATTATACTTTCTTACCCCAGCAAAATATTTATTGCAAAACTTAATTAACTGTAATAATATTTTAAAATCTAAATTAAATAAAGCCTCTAAACCCGGACGTTGAACTTTAACAACCACCTCTTCGTTAGAGTATAATGTCGCTTTATGAACTTGACCTAAACTAGCAGCAGCCAAAGGATTAAATTCAAATTCTTTATAGATAAATTGTAGAGGTTTACCTAATTCTAATTCAATCATATTAATTGCCTCTTGACTACTAAAAGCCGGAACTTGATCCTGTAAAGTTCCCAAAGCTTCTATATATTCTAAGGGCAATAAATCGGCACGAGTGGACAAAGTTTGACCAATTTTAATAAAAGTAGCACCTAAATCAATTAAAGTATTCACCAACCAAGTAGCGCGGTTTTTCTTATGTTCTAAAGAATCTTGAGGAAAAATACTATCCCACCACAGAAATAACATAAATTTAGCCGCAGCCCTGAAAATGTCTATTTTTCGGGCTAAGGTAGAATATTTAGTTTTTTGCCAACGAAACTTTTTAGACTTTGCCATCATAAATATAAACAAAATTTGATGTTTCCATGATTAATTGTTTATAATATAGCGGTAATTGTTGGCTATTTCTTTCCTAGCTCCTGAATGATTACACTGCATAGTATAAATTATTAAACACCGTCTCAATGAAGATTTGTAAACTAATCGTGTAGTAATTAGCCTGTGGTATATACAAGCAATTGACACAATAGTCCATACTAAACACTGTTGGGAAATGGACTTTTGCAAGATTACAAAAAACTTGAATGTGTAAGGGTTTAGCAGTGCTAAACCCCTACTACCTATTGAGCCGTATTGAGTATAACAAAATTAAATCTTGTAAATATTCCAACATAGGAATCATAAAAACATCAAAGGGACAGAAAAAGAAAAATTCTTCCTCTATCCCTTTTATAATACCCCCAAGGGAATTCGAATCCCTGTTACCTCCGTGAAAGGGAGGTGTCCTAGGCCTCTAGACGATGGGGGCTTGTTTCTCTTCACTTTTAATAATATAGCGGGTTTTTTTGAGAATGTCAAGAGGTTTTGGAAAGATTTTTTTAGAGGAGGTGAAGAAGCCACAAAGTAAGGAGCAGGGGGAATATTTCTGGACTATTAACCCTGTCCTTTTGTAAAAAACAATAAATTCTTGAGAAATTTCTAGTTTCTGCTACAGGGCGTTCAAACTTGCCACTATATTTCTGTAAAGTTAATATTTATGATTCTTTAGAGAGGATTTTGAAATCAATGGCTCAAAATCTACAATATGGAAGCACCTTTTGAAATCACCCTCCAGATGGTGATCACTGTTTTTGCAGGCATTAGCGCCCAGGTAATGGCTGCATATTTCAAACTACCCAGCATCGTCTTACTACTCCTCTTAGGCATCCTTTTAGGTAAAGACGGGCTGGGAATATTACAACCGCATTTACTAGGCACAGGATTGGAAGTGATTGTTTCCCTAGCAACAGCAATCATTTTGTTTGAAGGTGGACTCAAATTAGATCGGCAGGAGTTGGGCAAAGTTTCCCTCAGTCTCCAGTTACTCGTCACCCTGGGAACCCTGATCACCCTACTAGGGGGAAGTCTTGCCGCCCACTGGCTAGGCGAATTTCCCTGGAATATAGCAGTTCTTTATGCGTCCATTGTTGTTGTCACCGGACCGACCGTAATTGGTCCATTAATTCAACAAATTAACGTAGATAGACAAGTAGCAACGCTATTAGAAGGAGAAGGAGTTTTAATAGATCCAGTGGGAGCTATCCTGGCTTACGTTGTCCTGGATACGATTTTAAACGGTGATACAGACCCCATTAATGCCATTATTGGTCTAATTTTACGTTTCGCTGTGGGTGCGGGCATTGGTGGCGTTGGTGGATATTTAATGAGTTGGATGTTTAAACGCGCCAATTTCATTTCCTTTGAACTGAAAAATCTGGTTGTACTGGCAGTTTTATGGGTGTTGTTTGCCCTAGCGCAAATGATTCGCTCTGAATCGGGAATTATGACCACAGTGGTAGCAGGTGCGGTGTTTGCTAATTCTTCAGTTCCCGAAGAGCGGTTATTGCGAAGCTTTAAAAATCAACTGACAATTCTCAGCGTTTCTGTATTATTCATCCTCCTAGCGGCTGATTTATCCATTGCCAGTGTCTTGGCTTTAGGTTGGGGGAGTTTATTCACCGTTTTGGTGTTAATGTTTGTCGTTCGCCCCATTAACATTATTTTGTGTACTTGGAATAGTGATCTGAATTGGCGACAGAAACTATTTTTAAGTTGGGTTGCACCCAGAGGCATAGTTTCCGCCTCTGTAGCGTCTTTATTTGCGATTTTACTGACACAGAGGGGCATTAATGGTGGTGATTCGATTAAAGCTTTAGTCTTTTTGACAATTATCATGACGGTTTTTTGCCAAGGTTTAACCGCTGGCTGGTTGGTTAAATGGTTACGAATTACCTCTAAAGATGCAACTGGGGCGGTAATTGTGGGTTGTAATCCCTTGGGTCTGTTAATTGCCCGCTTTTTTCAAGAACGGGGAGAAACTGTAGTGATGATTGATACTGACCCGGAACGGTTAGCCCAAGCTGAAGCCCAAAATCTCCGAGTGATTGCTAGTAGTGCTTTAGATGGGGAAATACTGGAAGAAGCTGGTATTGGTTCGATGGGGACTTTTTTAGCCATTACCAGTAATGGTGAAGTGAATTTTGTTTTAGCTCAACGGGCTGCTGAGGAATTTAATCCTCCCCGTGTTTTAGCTATATTCCCCCGACATCCTCAAGGATCTCCTTCGGAGAATAGTAAAGTTGATCAAGCTTTTGTCTCTGATTTACCAGTAAAAACTTGGAATGAATATTTGATGAATGGACAGGTGAAATTGGGAACAACTACATTAAATGCGGCAGAATTTGACTCTCAACAAGAACATATACAAGAAAAAATTCGAGATGGGATTTTAGTACCACTGTTGTTAGAAAGACAAGAACGTTTACAGGTAATGTCGGCTACTCAAGAATGGGAAATAGGCGATCGCATTATCTATCTATTATATGATTCCCGTCCTAATCTTTTAAAACTTCTTTCTGGTGCTAGTCAGTCTACACCGCTAACTATGGAAACATTAGCAGAAGTTGAAGAAGTAAAAGTTAAATAACTTTAGATTTTAGATTTTGGATTTATCCCCATAATCTTCTTCCTGCTTTCCCCTGCAATCTTTCATGGGTATCTTTTAGCAAAGTAGGAATATCTAAATTTTCTGGACATTTGGGCAAACAATCACCACATTCTGTGCAACGGTTAGCTTTCATACCTGGAAACCAATGACCGGCATTTTCAAACATTCCATAACGGTATTCTCCATAATCTTTCATATCATAAGCTAGGGCTAAATTTCGTAATCTTAAAACTTCGGGAATATGAATATTTTCTGGGCAAGGTAAACAATCATAACATTGACTACATTTATCAGTTAGTAAAACATCATTTTGCTGATTTTCTAATTTTTTGAAAATATCAATTTCAGCTTTAGTTAATTCATTTGGAGGATCAAAAAGTTCTGGATATATTACTAACTCTTCTGGTTTTGCTGGTCCTATACTCAAAGTATTAATGCGGTTATCACTTAGCAAAAAACGATAATTTAAATTTAATGGTGTGAATGGATAACAGAGTTCTTTTAATGTTTGGGGTGGAGTATATAATTTTCCGCCTTTATCAGCAGGAGAAATAATAAAAACGCCCATATCTTTCTCTGTCGCTAACTGAATCGCAGGGGCATTATGTTGAAAAAAATAGTAATAATGAAGATTAACAAATTCAAAAAAATCTGTATTTATAGCTGCTAAAATTACATCTAATGAACCGTGAGTAGAAAACCCAATATGTCGCACTCTCCCATCATTAATAGCTTCCTCTACTGCTTGCATACAACCGTTTTTAGATTGTACCCATTCTAAATGTTGCCAAGTATTTAATCCATGAATTCCTAAACAATCCAGATAATCTAAATTCAAGCGATTTAAAGATTCATCAATATACCGACGCATAGTGTCAGCATCTGGTGTTGGGGGAATTTTAGTAGTAATATAAATTTGATTACGGGGTACTGATAAACCAGCTTTTATAGCTTTACCCAAATATGCTTCACTATCACCATAACCTCTAGCTGTTTCTAAATGATTAATTCCTAAAGATAAAGCTTTTTCAATGGTCTGTTGGACATTTTCACTATCAGTTAAATAGCGCATTGTTCCCAAGGAAAAAACAGAAAGATGTAAATTAGTTTTACCAAAACGACGATATTGCATAGCAGGTAACTAGGACTTATCTAATTGATTGAAGATATATCAATAAAAAGTAGTGTAGGGTGGGCAATGCCCGCAAAAACCAGCATACTGTCAGAAGTTGGATATTTTGTTGTTCATAATTTTTTTTGTCTGAATATTGAGTTAGAAGGGATTATTATCCATAAAACTTTTTATTTTTGCATTAAGTCTTTTTTCAGCTTCACGCTTCATGATCACTGCTTCATTTTTAGCATTTTGAATTAGTTTATCATTTTCTTCTTTAATAGGTTTCTCATTGTCCATCAGAAGTTTTGCATAAAAAAGTCCAAACAAAAAAATCAGAAATGCAAAAAATGGAACCTGAAAAACAGTAATTATTAATATTAAGCCAATAGCAAGACAACCGCACCCCCATTTTGCATCATTATTTTCTTTTCTCTTTTTTCCTTGTTCTGTTGCATCAGCAATAAGTTGATCAGCTTTTCCTTCTATCTCTGGTATTGATTTTAAATAACTACTCAGTTCAGAAATGAATTTATTCAGGTATACACGGTCACGGTATAGGGCTAAATTTAGTTTTGCACCTGTGCAATCTTTAATAATTTGCAGAAGCCTAAATAAATCTTCAGCTTTCCAAGATGTTCCACAATCTAGACAAGCATTGACATTTCTATCTTCACCTGTAACAGCCCCAACTGCCGCACCTACAACACCAAATAAAGCATATCCGACTATGGCATTTCCCCAATTTACATCAGTTTCCTGTTTAAGTTGGATGTGACCAGAACCACAATTAGGACAATTAGCCATAACAGAACCCCTTTGATACTGCTTACTTACAGTAGTATTACATTTGTCTAATCATAATGCAATTGTTAAATTAACTTTTTGACACACCTGGAGATAAACGCTAAAAAATTAAACCCAAAAACAAAACCCCCTCTAAATGAATAGAAGGGGCATTGTTGTTAAATAATAAACCTGGCATCGAGCTATTTTCACGGAGGGCTACCCCTCAACTATCGTCGCCGCAGCAGCGTTTCACCTCTGAGTTCGGGAAGGGATCAGTGTGGTTCCACCGCGCCATAGACACCAGGAAAGAATTTAGAATTGAGAATTTAGAATTTAGAATTAAAGAATAATTTTAGATTCTAACTGGGGGTGTTCATCACCCTGAAGACTGCAAAAAGAACGAGAATCAACAATCACAAAATTGAATAGAGGTCAAGCCCTCGGTCTATTAGTACCCCTCAGCTTCATACATTACTGCACTTCCACTTAGAGCCTATTAACGGGTGTTCTGCCCGTGACCTTACCTACAAAACGTAGTGAGAGTACTCATCTTGAGGTGGGCTTCCCACTTAGATGCTTTCAGCGGTTATCCTCTCCGCACTTGGCTACCCAGCGTTTACTGTTGGTACAATAACTGGTACACCAGCGGTGCGTTCC